>NZ_LT607412.1:1506453-1807744 GCF_900091455.1 Micromonospora coriariae
GCCGGCGGATCCACCGCAACAGCGCGGGAAGGCGTCGCAACTCCATGGCCGCGACGATGATCCCCACGCAGAGGATGGTCAGCCGGTGCGTGGTGACCACCGTGGTGCCGACCATGAGCGCGAGGAGACCGAAGCGGAACGCCGGCTTGAGTCGCATCCTGTCGCCGGCGACGTACAGGATGAAGACCGCGAAGATCAGCAGTCGGCCGAGTGACGCCGGGTGGAAGTAGCCACCCGAGGCGCGACCGATGTTGCCGCCGGGCAGCTTGAAGAAGAAGGTGTAGTCAACGACGCCGGCGACCTGGAGCCAGGCGATCGCGGAGTGCGCCACGGCACCGAGCAGCACCAGTTGCAGCACCCAGCGGATCCGGTCCATCGTGAACCACTGCGGCTTGGCGTACATGACCGCGATCAGGGTGATCGGCGCGAAGCCGACGGCCAGCTGCGCCGCCTGGGTCAGAGTTCCCCTGGTCGGAGGGACGTAGGGACCGAAGATGTCCCGAAGGCCGGTCACCGCGAACTGGTCGATGAACGCATCCCGGGCGGGAACGGCGAGCAGACTGACCACCGAGAGCAGGCCCAGGGTCAGCAACGCGACCAGCGCGGGGGTCACCTTCCCCGGGAGCCTGCGGGTCATCGCGACGACGAGGACAAAGGCGGCGACCATGAGCACGGCACCCGCCGTGCTGGCCACGAAGCCCAGGTCGACGGTGTCCTGCGCGGTCTTCTTGCCGGGAATGTCGAACAGGGGCTTCAGGCCGATGAGAGCCAGCGCGGTGGCGACCAGGAACCACGTCGGCAACTCCAGGCGGCGTCGCCGTTCGGGGATGCGGGTCGGGTCCGGCTCGGCGCGCAGCGACGCCGGGCCGCTCATCCGGACGCGGCCAGCGGTCGCGGCGCGGACCGCGCATGCCCGAGGTAGCTGTCCACGTCCCGATCCTCCCCGCAGCTTCTGTCCGGGGGCACTATACGCGACCTCGGATCACACACAGGACAGGCTGATGCGGGGCGGATCACGACCGCGATCGCCCCGGTCAGCGGGTTTCCGGCACGTCGGACGCCGGGGCGACCGCGGTTCAGGTCACCGCCTCGGGGGCACCCCGCGCCGACCTCGTCAGCGGCTTCTTCGGCGGCGCTCCGGTCCCTGGTCAGGCGGCCGGGGCAGAGCGCCACAACGACAGCGTGACACCGGTGAGCTTGACCACACGGACCGGTTCGAGTGCGCCGAGGGGCTTCTCCAGCGACGGGTGCACGCCGGAACGCTGATCATCAGCGGTCGACGTGCTGATCAGCCACAACCGCTCCGCGGAGCGCAGGCATTCCGCCCCGCCCTTGCAGTGCCGTGGGAAGGCTGGGGCGCCGCCGGGCCACGCCGTGAAGACGGTCGGCAGACTCCGCCTACCGGCCCGGCCCAGGTAGTAGTCCACGCCATCCCGCAACCGGGTTGGATACTTGGCGTGGAAGGCGATCGCATCGTTGGCGGCAGCCTCCGCCGTGATCACCGCGACCGCTCCCCGCAGATCGGGCTCGCCCGAGGCGACGATCTCCCGGTTCGACGCGTGTGCCGGAAGTCCAAGGGCGGCACAGAGCAGGACCAGCATCGCCGGCAGCATCTGCTGCCTCCACCTCGGTGCCGCGATGTTCCGCTGTGTCTCCGCTTGGCGGGCCACCGTCGCGACCGCCAACAGGCACCACGCCGGCACGGTGAACAACACGTAGCGGTGGATGAGCAGCGCCGCCACCGGCGAGATGAGAAGCAGTACGAAGAACGGCGCGATCGCCCAGGTGCCGAGCAGACTCCCACGGCGTCCCAGCGTGCAGGCACCAAGGACGGCCAGCCCGAGGATCATGGCGCCTACGGGGATGCTGCCCGTCACCCGTGCCATCTCGTTGATGGTGCTGTCCCAGGTGGCCTCCGGGATCCACCCCACCTGCCCGGCCTGGTCGAGCCCGACCCAGGCGACGGGAAGGACGGGGAGGACGCCCGTGGCCGCCGCGGCGAACCAGCGCGCGGTCACCTTGGTGTCACGAAGGCTCACCACGTACACGAGATGTGCGAGCAACAGCAGCAGGGCGACCAGGTGCATCAATCCGGCCACGGTGACGACGCTGGCATAGGCGAGCCACCGCAGCCACGACGGCCGCTCCGCCGCGCGCAGGAGCAGCAGGGTCCCGAGCACAGTGGCGGCGGCGGCGAGCGCGTAGGGTCGCGCCTCCTGGGCGTACCGCGAGATGGTCGGCACGACGGCGACGAGCAGGCCGGCGAACATGCCGGTCGCCGGGCCGAACAGCTTCCTGCCGATGGCTGCGGTCAGCGCGGCGGCGAGAGCGACCGCGAGCAGGGACGGCATCCGGAGGGACACCTCGGAGTCGCCAAACACCGCGATCCAGCCGTGCATGAGGAGGTAGTAGGGCGCGATGACGGCGTCCGTGCCCTCCACCAGATCCTGCAGACCCCGTAGCGACTTCGTCGACGCCACCCAGGTCGCGATCTCGTCGCGCCAGAGCTGCCGGCGGTCGAGACCGTAGAGCGCGACGAGGATCGCGGCGAGGGCGGGTACGGCCGGTATGGACCAGCGCGCCAGCCGGCCGGCGGAGCTCGCGGGCACGGGGTCTTCCGAGGGCTCCCGGACCGTGCCGGGAGCGGGCCCGCCGAGCGGCTTGTCCGCTGCGGCCAGTTCGACCATTTTTTCTGTTCCTTCGAATCGCACGGCACGCGAGGCCGAAAGGGCGGCCGCGGTCCGAAAGTTGCCCGTGTTTCGGTAGCGTAGACGCCCGTGGCGGGGCCCGTGGCCCGGTGTCCGGCGTCGGGCCGGCCGCGATCTCCCGGAGGATCCGCGGCCAGCGGATCGGGGGCGACCAGCCGAAGGTCCCAAGGCACCGACGATGAGCGCAGGCATCGAAGCGCGCCTGCGCGATGGACGAGTGGTGTCAGGCTGTCAGCGAGGATTCCCGGCGTGTGTCAAGGTTTCCGCCGCGTAGAAGAAGTTGGCGCCGGCAGGACGGTCGGCCTCGAGGAGCTCCCTGGTCCTGGGCAGGGTGAACCCCATTCGTGTCGAATAGTGGTTGTAGGCGACCTCGGGTAACGGATCCAACCCGGTCTGGAGGCGGCCACCGCACAGCCACGGCGGCACCGGCTCGCCGAGCTCGTACTTCGCGTGCAGCTCGACCGCCCGGGTGAGCCGCTGCCGCGCCTCGGCATAGAGATCCAGGCCCTGGATCCAAGCGGTCTCCGCGACGTGCGCAGCCGCGGCGAGGCCCCACCCGGTGTGCAGGAAATCGCGACAGGTCTCCTGTGCGAGCCCGTCCACGAACCTGGTCTGCCCGCCCCAGTACTCGATGATCTGCGATCTGGTGAACGATTCGCCGGCAGGGGCTTTGGGGACGGGGCCGTCGGTCGTCAGATAGACGTACGCCCGCAGCCGCTTCCGCCACATCTCGACCGCCCTCGTGAAGACGGCACGATCGTCGAGGAATACCGCGATGCTGACCGCCGCGTCCAGCATGATCAGCTCCCAGTTGCCCGCCCGGTAGCGGTTGATTCCACCCATCACCAGCGGCAGGTAGATGTCCCGGAACATGCGCTCGGCACGGGCGAGCCGGTCAGGTCGCCACCCCGGGTACGTGTGCTTGATCAGCTCCGCCGCCCGCACGAACGAGGCACCCGACCAGCCTGCCTGCAAGGGGGCGTTGGTGTTGGTGTGCCGCTTCAGCACACCCGACCAGGCGTCAATAATTTCGATGGACTTCTCCGCGTAGCGACGATCGCGGGTGAAGAACCACAGCAACGCGTGCGCGTACGCGGCAACGGCGTCCTCGGTCTGCTGGGTGCATCCCGTGTCGGGCCTCGAGTAGAAGCCGCAGTCCACACTGGCGAGCGGCCTCGCCTGCCAGGACAACTGCCCGTAGCGGGTACGTTGCAGGGTGAGCCACGCCGAATACCAGGGCTCCTCGCCTGCCCTGACCTTGCCGATCGCGAAGTCGAGCTGATCGCTCTGCACCAGCACGCCAGGGTGGACGAAGCCGCTCTCGCTGTCGCGGGAAGGGCTCAGATACGGCACGGGGGCGAGGGCCTGCGCTGACCACAGGCCCGCCGACTCACCCTCCGAGCGTGTCGTCTCGGACGAGACGACCAGGAAGCCGGCGGTGACCACAAGCACCACCGCACCGGCCAACGCCGCGATACCGGCGCGGGTACCCGCCCATGCCATCCGGTCTCCCCAAACAGTCCAGCGAACAGGGCGTGCGGAAAACTCTTCCAAGAGTCGCACGCCCTGGTTCTCTTATCGCCCTGCCGCTTCGGCTATTGCCCCGTCGGCGGACGGCGTACGCGTCAGACGGTGGTGGGCGGCAGCACCTTGGCGATCAGCTTGGCCAGCTCGCGCAGCGCCTTGCCGCGATGGCTGACGGCGTCCTTCTCGGTCGGGGTCAGCTCGGCGTTGGTGCGGTCCTGCCCGTCGCCCAGGAAGATCGGGTCGTAGCCGAACCCGCCCTCGCCGCGCGGGGCACGCAGCACCCGCCCGGACTGCCGGCCGTCGACCAGGTGCTCCTTGCCACCGGGCAGCACCAGCGCCACCGTGCAGACGAACGAGGCTGCCCGGTGCTCGTCGGGCACGTCGGCGATCTGGTCCAGGACCAGCTGAAGGTTGGCCTGGTCGTCGCCGTGCTGCCCGGACCAGCGGGCGCTGAACACCCCCGGCATTCCGTTGAGCGCGTCCACCGCGATCCCGGAATCGTCGGCGATGGTCGGCAGCCCGGTACGCCGGCATCCCTCCCGCGCCTTGATCAACGCGTTCTCGCCGAAGGTCAGGCCGGTCTCCGGCAGTTCCGGGTACTGCTCGACGTCGTCCAGCCCGAGCAGGGCGATCCGGTGCGCGCCGAGCGCGCCGTCCAGGATCCGCTGAAGTTCGACCAGCTTCTTACGGTTGCGGGTGGCGAGCAGGACCTTGTTCATGACAGTGCCTTCCGCTGGGCCTCGGCCAGCTCGGCGCAGCCGGCGACGGCCAGGTCGAGCAGGGTGTCGAGCTGCTCCCGGGCGAACACGCCCGCCTCACCGGTGCCCTGCACCTCGACGAAGTCGCCGGCGCCCGTGCAGACCACGTTCATGTCCACCTCGGCGGCCACGTCCTCCTCGTAGCAGAGGTCGAGCCGCGCCTCGCCGGCGATGATCCCCACGCTGACGGCGGCCACCGAACGGTGCATCACGTTCTCCGGCTTCCCGGCCAACGACTTGCGGGCGGCCAGCCAGCCCACCGCGTCGTGCAGTGCCACGTACGCGCCGGTGATCGCGGCGGTCCGGGTGCCGCCGTCGGCCTGGAGCACGTCGCAGTCGAGCACCACTGAGTTCTCGCCGAGCGCCTTCAGGTCGATGCAGGCGCGCAGGCTGCGGCCGATCAGCCGGGAGATCTCGTGGGTCCGGCCACCGACCCGACCCTTGACGCTCTCCCGGTCGGAGCGGGTGTTTGTGGCCCGGGGCAGCATCGCGTACTCGGCGGTCACCCAGCCGAGCCCGGAGCCCTTGCGCCAGCGGGGCACGCCCTCGGTGACGCTCGCCGTGCAGAGCACCCGGGTGCCGCCGAACTCGACGAGCACCGAGCCCTCCGGATGAGTGCTCCAGCCTCGGGTCAGGGTCACCGGTCGAAGTTCATCGGGCCCTCGCCCGTCAGGTCGCGCCATGCCTGCACCCTATGCGGTGCGGTGCCGCACCTGCCCTGCGGTGCCCCCGCCCGGATACCGCCGGCCGCGGGGCGAGGTGGGATCAGACGTCGTAGCTGGCGCCGGCCCGGACCACCTCGAGCGGCCCGGTGTACGCGGCGGCGGCCGACTCCAGCGTGTGCGCCTCGCTGCCCCAGGCGGCCACCAGGTGGGTGAGCAGCAACCGGCCGACCACGGCCTTGGTCGCCGCCTCGCCGGCTTCCCGGCCGGTGAGGTGCAGGTCCGGTGGATTGTCCGCGCCGTCGAGGTAGCTGGCCTCACAGAGCAGGACGTCGGCGTTCTGGGCCAGCCGCAGCAGCGCGTCGCAGGGCGCGGTGTCCGAGGAGTAGCAGAGCGACCGGCCGCCGTGCTCCAGCCGCACGCCGTACGTCTCGACGGGGTGGTTGACCCGGTCGACGGTGACAGTGAACGGGCCGATCGGGAAGGTGCCCGGTTGGAGGGCGTAGAACTGGTAGACGTCCTCCACTGTGCCGTCGTCGCCGTAGGCGGCGCTGAGCCGGTCCGGTGCGCCGGAGGGCGCGTACACCGGCAGCGCCGGGTAGGGGCCGTCCGGCGCGTACCGGCGGACCACCACGTACGACACGGCGTCGAGGATGTGGTCGCAGTGCAGGTGGGTCAGGAGGATCGCGTCCGGGGCGTGCAGCCCCGCGTACCGCTGGAGGCTGGACAGCGAACCAGGGCCGAAGTCCACCAGCAGCCGGAAACCGTCGGCTTCGACCAGGTAGGCCGAACACGGCGATTCGGGGCCGGGAAAACTGCCGGCGCAACCCAGGACAGTCAGTCGCATCGAGTCGTCTCGCTGTCACTGTCAGTAGCAACCGTGCCGGCCGTCGTCCCAGCCATGATCTCTACCGACGCGTACGCCACGCTGCGCAGCCTACGCTGGGGTACCCGGCGGCAAGAATCATCCGATGGAACTTGTCACGAACGTGACACCCGCTCACGGCGCGGCGGGCAGCGTACGGGCCGTCGACATGCCCATCGACGGCCCGTACGCGAAGACCAGACCGATCACGCCCAGAGCTGCCCCTCCAGGGCGTCCTCCGCGTCGGCCAGCGTGCCGCCGTACGCGCCGGTCGACAGGTACTTCCAGCCGCCGTCGCACACCACGAACGCCACGTCGGCGCGGCGGCCGTCACGGACCGCCTCGTGCGCCACCGCGAGGGCGGCGTGCAGGATCGCGCCGGTGGAGAAGCCGGCGAAGATGCCCTCCACGTCGACGAGCTGCCGGGTACGCAGCACCGCGTCCCGCGTGCCGACCGAGAAGCGCCGGGAGAGCACCGAGGCGTCGTACAGCTCCGGCACGTACCCCTCGTCGATGTTGCGCAGGCCGTAGACCACCTCGCCGTAGCGCGGCTCGGCGGCCACGACCTGGATGCCGTCGACCTTCTCCCGCAGGTAGCGCCCTGTGCCCATCAGCGTGCCGGTAGTGCCCAGGCCGGCCACGAAGTGCGTGATGGTGGGCAGGTCGTGCAGCAGCTCCGGCCCGGTCGTCTCGTAGTGCGCCCGGGCGTTCGCCTCGTTGCCGTACTGGTAGAGCATCACCCAGTCCGGGTGCTCGGCGGCGATCTGCTTGGCGGTGGCGACGGCCTGGTTGGAGCCGCCCGCCGCCGGCGAAAAGATGATCTCGGCGCCGTACATCCGGAGCAGCTGGACCCGCTCGGTGGAGACGTTCTCGGGCATCACGCAGACCAGCCGGTAGCCGCGCAGCTTGGCCACCATGGCCAGCGAGATGCCGGTGTTGCCGCTGGTCGGTTCCAGGATGGTGTCACCCGTGCGGAGCCGGCCCGCCTCCTCGGCTGCGCGGACCATGAACAGCGCCGCCCGGTCCTTGATGCTGCCGGTCGGGTTCCGGTCCTCCAGCTTGGCCCAGAGCCGCACCGGCGGGGCGCCCTCGGGCACCGTCGGGGAGAGCCGGGGCAGGCCGACCAGCGGTGTGCCCCCGCAGGCGTCGAGCAGGCTGTCGTACCGCGCCATGGCGGCCGCCCTCAGCGGGCGGCGACGGCACCGCGACGGCTGTCGCGGGTTACCGCCGTCGCGCTCTGCTGGCGGGCCGCCGCGGCACTGTGCTGGCTGATCGCCGCCGCCGCCGCGAAGCCGAACGCGCCGCCGGCAACGGCCGGCAGGATGGTGATGCTGTCGCCGTCGGAGAGCTTGGCGTCCAGCGCGCCGAGGAAGCGGACGTCCTCGTCGTTGACGTAGACGTTGACGAAACGGTGCAGCGTGCCGGCCTCGGTGACCAGCCGGCCCCGCAGCCCGGCGTGCCGGGAGTCCAGGTCGGCGAGCAGGTCGGTCAGGGTGTCGCCGGAACCTTCGACGACCTTGGCGCCGCCGGTGTAGCTGCGCAGGATGGTGGGGATGCGAACCTCGATGGCCATGATGTCGTGCTCCTCATTCGGGTGTGCCAAGGGTGACGGGACGGAACGGGTGCGGACGCTGACGGATCAGCGGCCGGAACACTCGTAGTCGACCGTCGCCGGGCTCTGCCCGAACATGTAGGACTGGACGGCGTGCGGGTCGACCCCGGCCTCCACGATCCGAACCGGCTCCTCGGTCACCACGCCGTCGACGATCCGGAACGACCGGATCTCCTCCGAGTCGGGCTCGCGAGTCGATACGAGCAGGTAGTGCGCGCCCGGCTCGCCGGCGAAGGAGACGTCGGTCCGCGAGGGGTACGCCTCGGTGGCGGTGTGCGAGTGGTAGATGACCACGGGCTCCTCGTCCCGGTCGTCCATCTCCCGCCACACCCGCAGCTGTTCCATCGAGTCGAACTCGTAGAACGTCATCGACCGCGCGGCGTTGTCCATCGGAATGTGCCGGGTCGGGGTGTCGCTGCCGACGGGACCGGCGACCACGCCGCACGCCTCGTCTGGGTGGTCCCGGCGCGCGTGGGCGACGATCGCGTCGATGATCGACCGGTCGATGCTCAGCACGTGCACCAGCCTAACGCCTGCCGGGTACCGGCCTGAAGTGGTGCCGGTCACGCCTAATCGATCAAGGCGTTGAGCAGCGACTCCTGTAGATATCCGAGGTACGCGTAGACCGACAGCTGGAACACCCGGCTGGAGGCCGGGTCCTCGGCGACCGCGTCGTCCAGCTCCTCACCCAGGTCCGTGCCGTCCTTGATCTCCAGCCGGACACCCATCGCAAGCCGGGCGTCGTTCAGCGCCCGCAGCCACGCCTCGGCCGCCTCGGCGTCCAGCCGCACCTCGCCGCCCGCCTCGTCGGGCAGAGCGGCCAGGATGGCCCCCGCCTGATCGATCTTCGCGGTCTTCAGGTCGCCCTCGGTGTAGCGCCGGAACTCGGCGGAGCCGGCCGCGTCCTCGGGGTAGACCGCCGGGAAGAGCCGGCCGACGACCGGGTCGGTGTGGTCGAAGCCGTCGGTGAGCAGACCGACCACCTCGGAGGCGACCTTGCGCAGCACGCGCACCTCGTCGACGGCGAAGGTGGCGACGTAACGGCCGGCCTGGCGACGGAACATGCTCACGATGCCCACCCTGTTCGCGGCCGCGGGGCTCGCAGAAGCGGCTCACTCCTCGCGCTCACGAGCGGTCCACCGTCGCCCACAGGCCATACGCGTGCAGCTGCGACGCGTCGTGCTCCATCCGCTCCCGGGCGCCGGTGGAGACCACGGCACGGCCCTTGTGGTGCACGTCCAGCATGAGCTGCTCGGCCCTCTCCCGGCTGTAGCCGAAAAGCTTCTGGAAGACCCAGGTCACGTACGTCATCAGGTTGACCGGGTCATCCCACACGATCGTCACCCACTGCCGCTCGGACGCCGGCACCTCGTGAGTGTCCGGCGTCTCGACCGGTGCAACCTGCGGAGCCGCCATGCCCCCCATCGTGCCACCGGTTTCCCGGAACCGAGGAACCGGAACGCCGGCCCGGCGAGGATCACCCAAACCGGCCTCCCCGCCCTCGCCCCGGGCGCCAGCGGACGCGAGGTGCCGCACGGGACCGGAACAGGGGGCGGCCACGCCGTCAGGCGAGCAGGATGCCGTGATCGACTGCATCGGAGAGCACCGCGCCCAGCGAGAGACGGATCACCTCGAACCGTCGGGAGATCTCCCGGGACAGCCCCAGCTCGACCTCCCGCAACGCCCGCTGGGACCACGCCCGGGCGGCGTTGTGGTCGTCGTTGCCCGGTGTACGCCACTGTTGCCAGCACCCGCCGGAGAGCGCCACGGCGACCGGCGGGAGCACCTCGTCGCGCGACGCCCTCGGATAGCCGTCGAGCGCGTCGATCGCCTCCGGGCCGGTCAGCGAGGCCACCCCGGCCGTGCTGGTGATCAGCAGCACCCGGTCCAGGTCGCGGCCGGGCCGGTGATCGGTCAGGCCGTACTGCACGGCGGTGGCGATCCGGCGGCGTACGCCCTCGGTCGGCGGCGCGCCGAGCACCCGGGCCGCGGCGTCCGCCACGATGCCCCGCACCGCGTGGTCGCACTGCGCGGTGGCCAACAGTGACAACGCCGCCATCTCCCGGTCCAGCAACTCCGGCAGGCCGGCGGAGCCGACCCCGAAGACGATTTCCTGCACCACCCGCAGGTGGGCGTTCGCCAACTCCAGCGCGAGGTGCTGGCGGATCCGCTGGGCGCAGGAGCGGGTCTGCCGTTCGAGTTGCTCCGACCAGTCCCCCGGGTCGGACACCACGGACACCCGGTCGTGCTGGCCCGGCAGCACCGGCGGGTCGGCGCTGGCCCGCTGCAGCCCCTCCTGCGCCGCCCAGCCCACCAGCGCCCGGCGCAGGTCGGCGGCGGACTCGGCGTCGTCGATCGGGAACCACCGCGAGCTGGCCAGCGAGGGCACGGCGGCCAGCAGCGCCGCGCGGTGCGCCGCCACGGTCACCGCGACCGGATCCACCTTTCCCGGCACGCCGTGTGCCGGCGGGACGGACGCCCCCGCGTCCTCCGTCGTCGCCGTGCCGTCGGCCAGCGGGGCCCAGCCCGCCGCGCCGGGGGTGACCGCGAAGACGACCTTCACCGGGGTCGGGGCCACCTCGGCGAGCAGGTTCAGCTCCGCGGCGGTGAACGCCTGATCAGCGGCGATCACGAAGAGCAGCGCGCCGGCCCGGCCGACCGCGTCGAGCAGCACTCGGCCGCCGGCGACGCCGAGCGTGCCGGTGTCCGGCGTGTCGATCAGGGTGAAGTGCCGCAGCAGCGGCTCGGGCACACTCAGCTCGACCCGCCGGGGCGGGCGGGCCAGCGCCGGGCCGGCGGCGTCCCGGTCCGCGCCGTAGGAGTGCGGTTGGCGGTAGCCCGGCACGTACGCCGCCCGGGTGGGTGCCTTGGCGTGTCGCACCACCAGCCAACTGCCGGCCGGCACGGTCAGCATGACCGGGTCGAGCCCGAGCAGGGTGGCGAGCACGCCCCGACGCTCGGCGCCGGCGGGGCCGACGGCGACCACGCCGAGCGGCTCGTCCGGAGCGGGGCCGGTCACCCCGACCCGGGTGGGTAACGGGCCGCAACGCGGCAGGTCAGCCGGGCCGGCCATGTCGCCGGACGAGTCGACCGAGGGGAGAGGGCCCTGCTTCATCGGGTGGCCTCCCATTGCAGGCGACCGGGCGTCCGGTCGCGTGGAAATTCCGGTGACGGTACCCGGTTGCCGGAAGACTACGGGCGGCCCGGTGACCGGGCGGAACACTTCGAATACTCACGGGTAATCGCGGGATTACTCAACTTCGGTGCGTGACGGTGCGGGCGCGGACAGGTTTCGATGGATATGCTGCCGGGATGAGTCCATGGCAGTTCGTCGGCCGAACCGATGAGCTCAACCGCCTGCTGACGGCAGTGACCGGGGAAGCCGGTCGAGGGCTCTTCTTCAGTGGCAGCGCGGGCATCGGCAAGAGCCGGCTGCTGCGCGAGGGCCTGAGCACGCTGCCCACCGACCGGTACGCGATCTGGTCCATCGCGGCCAGTGCCACCACGGCCGCGCTGCCGTTCGGCGGGCTGGTGCAGGTCCTGCCCGCCGAGCAGCCCCAGGGCCTCTCTCCCGCCGGCATCCTGCGCTGGGCGCTGAGTGTGCTGCAACAGCAGGCCGCCGGCCGGCGGATCGTGCTCGCCATCGACGACGCGCACCTGCTCGACCCGCCCTCCGCGGCACTGGTGCACCTGGTGGCCCGCGCGGAGAACGCCACAGTGATCGGCACCCTGCGCGACGGCGAGCAGATCCCGCTGCCGATCCGCGCACTCTGGACCGACGACCTGGTCGAGCACGTCGAGCTGACCCCCATGCCACCGGCGGAGACCGCCGGGCTGCTGGCGGCGATCCTGGGCGGCCCGGTCGACGCCGGCTCCGCCGACCGGCTCGGCCGGCTGTCGGCCGGCAACCCGCTGCTGCTGCGCGAGCTGGTGCACGCCGCCAACGGCAGCGCGGAGCTCAAGCGCACCTACGGCATCTGGAAGTGGACCGGCCGGCTGGAGCTGGCGCCCAATCTGACCGACCTGATCGACACCCGGGTCGGGCAGCTCACCGACGGCGTCCGCGCGGTCGTCGAGTTGGTCGCCTTCGGCGAGCCCCTGGGCCTGCACCTGCTCAACCAGGCCGCCGACCCGGCCGACGTCGAGATCGCCGAGGAACGTGGGCTGATCAGCGTGGTGCAGCACGACCGGCGGACCAACGTTCGGCTGGCCCACCCGCTCTACGGCGAGGTGATGCGCCGCCGCTGCCCGGTCAGTCGCACCCGACGGCTCCAGGCAAGCCTCGCGGAGCTGCTCGAGCGGGTCGGCAAGCGCCGCCGCGACGACCTGTTGCGGGTGGCGGTGTGGCGGCTCGACTCGGGCACCGCGCAGGACCCGGCCCTGCTGGTGGACGCCGCGGTGCAGGCGTTCACCCGCTACGACGTGCCGCTGGCGACCCGGCTGGCCCGCGCCGCACTGGACGCCGACGGCGGCTCGGACGCCGCGGAACTGCTGGCCACCATCCTGATGTTCGCGGACCGGCCGGAGGAGGCGATCGAGGTCCTGGACGCGGTGACCCCCGACCCCGGCGACGAGCGGCGACTCTGCCGGTGGCTGACCGTGCGAGGGATGGTCAGCTACTGGGGGCTGAGCCAGGAGTCCACGGTGGAGGAGATCGCGTCCCGTGTCGAACAGCTCAGCGATTCCGCCGACCGGGCCCGGGTGCACGCCTTCGAGGCGATCATGCGACTGCACCGGCTGGACACGACCACCGCCGTACGGCTCAGCCGGCGGGTGTTGGACCGGCCGGCGGCCAGCGTCGCCGCCCGCGAGCTGGCCCGCAGCACAATCGCGTACGTCCAGGCCGCGCAGGGCCAGCTGAGCCGCAGCGGTACGGCGATCGCCCAGGTGCACTCCGCGGCGGCCAACTGGCGTACCGACATGCCGTACCTGCAACTGGCCCTGGAGTTGGCCCGCGGCACCCGGCTCATGCTCACCGGCGACCTGGTCGGCATCGACGCGATCGTCGCCGACGAGTTCGCCGACCTCGCCGGTGCGGGGGACTTCCGGCTCGGCACCGGATACCTGGCCATCCTCCAGGCGTACGCGGCCCGCCTGCGCGGGCAGAGCGACGGGGCGATGCGGACGTCGCTGGGCGCCTGCGCGGTGCTGGCCACCAGTCGGGTCTACGCCGGTCTGGCCCAGGCCGAACGGGCGCAGGCGGCGGCGCTGCGCGGCGACGCGGCGCAGGCCACCGAGGCGATGGCCGAGGCGGACCGCACCCACGCGCCGGGCATGGCGGTGCTCTACCCGTGGCTGGAGCAGGCCCGGGGTGCGGTGCTCGCCGCGTCGGGCGACCTGCCGGGCGCGATCAAACAGCTCAGCGACCTGGTGGACCGGCTGCGCGCGGACGGCTTCGCCGGGCACGAGGTGCACGTCCTGCATGACCTGGTCCGGCTGGATCAGGCCGGCGCGCCGGTGGGGCCCACCTGCTCCGACGGCGGCCGGCGCACTGTCGCGCAGCGCCTCGCCGAGCTCTCTGAGCAGGTCGACGGCGTGCTCCCGCCGCTGCTGGCCCGGCACGCCCGGGCCGCGGTGACCGACTCCGCCATGGATCTGCTCGCGGTCGCCGACGACTACGTCGCGCTGGAGCTGCACGTGTACGCCGCCGAGGCCACCGCCCAGGCCCTGCACCGGCTGCGCCAGCAGCACTCGGCGGCGGCCGGCGACGCCCGGGAGCGCCTCGCCGGGCTGCTCGGCCGCTGCGACCTGATCCGCACGCCGGCGCTGCACGCCGGGGCGCCGGTGCTGACCGAGCGGGAGTGGCAGGTGGCCCGGCTCGCCGCCCACGGCGCGACCAGCCGGGCCATCGCCGAGCGGCTCTACCTCTCCGCACGAACGGTGGAGAACCATCTCCAGCGGATCTACGCCAAGCTCGGCGTGACCGGCCGGGCCGAGCTGTGGGCGGCGCTCCGATCGATCCCGGGCCACGAGGGCGGCGACGCGAGCTGAACCTTAGGCTGGGGCGGTGAGCACCCTCCACCCCGCGCTGCTGACCGACCACTACGAGCTGACCATGGTCAGCGCAGCCCTCAAGGACGGCACCGCCGACCGCCGCTGCGTCTTCGAGGTGTTCAGCCGCCGGCTGCCGAGCGGGCGCCGGTACGGCGTGGTCGCCGGCACGGCCCGGCTGATCGAGCTGATCCGCGACTTCCGGTTCGACCCGGCGGAGATCGACTTCCTGCGCCGGACCGGCGTGGTCGACGACACGGCCGCGGCCTGGCTCGCCGACTACCGCTTCACCGGCGACATCGACGGGTACGCCGAGGGTGAGCTCTTCTTCCCCGGCTCGCCGATCCTCACCGTCTCCGGCGGCTTCGCCGAGTGCGTGGTGCTGGAGACGCTGGCGCTCTCGGTGCTCAACCACGACAGCGCGGTGGCGGCCGCCGCGGCCCGGATGGTGACCGCGGCACGCGGCCGGGCGCTGATCGAGATGGGATCGCGCCGGGCGCACGAGGGGGCGGCGGTGGCCGCGGCACGGGCCGCGTACCTGGCCGGGTTCCGGTTCACCTCCAACCTTGCCGCCGGTGCGCGCTACGGCATCCCCACGGCGGGCACGGCGGCACACGCGTTCACGCTGCTGCACGACGACGAGCGGGCCGCGTTCGCCTCGCAGGTGGCCACGCTGGGCAAGGACACGACGCTGCTGGTCGACACGTACGACATCAGCCAGGGCATTCGCAACGCGATAGCGGTGGCCGGGCCGGAGCTGCGGGCGGTGCGAATCGACTCGGGTGACCTCGCGGTGATCGCCCAGCAGTCCCGGGAGCTGCTGGACTCGCTGGGCGCCACCGAGACCAAGATCATCGTTTCCGGTGATCTGGACGAGTACTCGATCGCTGCGTTGGCCGCCGAGCCGGTGGACATGTACGGCGCCGGCACGGCTGTGGTCACCGGCTCCGGAGCGCCCACCGCCGGGCTGGTCTACAAGCTCGTCGAGGTCGAGGGACGGCCGGTGGTGAAGCGCTCCGAGCACAAGGCGACAATCGGCGGCCGGAAGGTCGCGGTCCGCCGGCACAAGCCGACCGGCACCGCCACCGAGGAGGTCATCTGCCCACAGGGCGTGCCGGACCGGCAGGCCAACGACCGGATGCTCCAGCGCTCGTACGTGGTCGACGGCGAAGCGGTGGCGCTGCCCACCCTCGACGAGTCGCGCGAGCACCTACGGGAGTGCCTGATCTCGATCCCGTGGGAGGGGCTGAAGCTCTCCGCCGGCGACCCGGCCGTGCCGGTCACCGTCGTACCCGCCGACTGAGCTCATCCAGGACCGTCACCGCCCCACCATGAAAAGAGGGAGATCACGATGGCGAACGCGCTGATCATCGTGGACGTGCAGAACGACTTCTGCGAAGGCGGCTCGCTGGCCGTCGGGGGCGGCGCGGGCGTGGCCGCCGGCATCTCCCGGCTGCTCGCCGCCGAGCCGGACCGGTGGGCGCACGTGGTCGCAACGAAGGATTACCACATCGACCCGGGCGCGCACTTCGGCGATCCGCCGGACTTCGTGGAGTCCTGGCCCCGGCACTGCGTGGTCGGCACCAGCGGCTCGGAGTTCCACACCGATCTGGACACCGAGCGGGTCGAGGCGATCTTCCACAAGGGCGAGCACGCGGCGGCGTACTCCGGGTTCGAGGGGCACGCCGACGACGGCGAGTGCCTGGCCGACTGGCTGCGCCGGCACGACGTGGACCGGGTCGACCTGGTCGGCATCGCCACCGACCACTGCGTCCGGGCGACCGCGCTGGACGCCGCCCGGGAGGGTTTCGACACCACAGTGCTGCTGGAGCTGACGGCGGCGGTCGCTGCGGACACCACCGACGTGGCGCTGCGGGCGATGGACAGCGCGGGGGTGACCCTGCACGGCCAGCCTGTGATCAGGGCCGCATGACGCGGTAATTGGTTGGTCATCGGCCCGCCGCCGGTCGAGGATGTTGCCGGAGGTACGGACCCACGTGAACATGAAGCCTTACCGGGAAGCGCTCGCTCTGCCCGGCCTACGGTCGCTGCTGCTGGTAGCCGTCCTCGCCCGGATTCCGCTCACCGCCACCGGGGTGACGCTGACCTTCCACGTCGTGCTCGACCTCGATGGGACCTACGCGGCTGCCGGGCTGGTCGGCGCGGCCATCACGGTGGGCGCGGCAATCGGTGGCCCTTTGCTCGGCCGGCTGGTGGACCGGCGTGGCCTGCGTCCGGTCCTGGTGCTCACCGGGATCGCCGAGGCGGTGTTCTGGGCCACCGCGCCGTCGCTGCCGTACGCGCTGCTGCTGCCGGCCGCCTTCGTCGCCGGCTCGCTGGCCCTGCCGATCTTCTCGGTGGTCCGGCAGTCCATTGCCGCGCTGGTCCCGGAGGACCGGCGCCGCCCGGCGTACGCGCTGGACTCGATGTCGGTGGAGCTGTCGTTCATGGTCGGCCCGGCGCTGGCGGTGGCCCTGGTCACAGCGATCTCCGCGCGGACCACCATGTACCTGGTCGGCGGTGGCATCGTCGCTGCCGGGATCGCGCTGTGGCTGATCGATCCGCCGATCCGCGGCGCCGCCGAGCCCACCGGCCCACGGCGCAAGGTGCCCCGCCGGGAGTGGCTGACCCCCCGGCTGCTCGCCGTCCTGGCCGTCAGCGCCGCCGCGACCCTCGTGCTCGGCGGCACCGACGTGGCGGTGGTCGCCGTGCTCCGGGCCAGCGGCGAGATCGGTTGGACCGGCGCGGTGTTGGCCATCTGGGCGGTCGCCTCGCTGGTTGGCGGGTTCGTCTACGGGGCGTTGCACCGCTCGGTCTCCCCGCTGGTGCTGACCGGCGCCCTCGCCCTGTGCACCATCCCGGTCGGGCTGGGCGGTGCCCACTGGTGGCTGCTCTGCCTGGCGTTGATCCCGGCCGGCGCGCTCTGCGCGCCGACAATCGCGGCCTCCTCCGACGCGGTCAGCCGCCTCGTCCCGGCCGAGGTTCGCGGGGAGGCGATGGGGCTGCACGGCTCCGCGGTCACCGTCGGCATCGCGGTCGGCGCTCCGCTCGCCGGTGCGGTGATCGACGCCAGGACGCCGCTCTGGGGCTTCGTGGTGACGGGCGCGCTGGGCGTGCTGGTGACCCTGGTGGTGCTCCCGATCGAGCTTCGCCGCCGCCGCAACGCCGACGGGGCCACGCCGCGCCCGCCCGTCGGGGCCGACCTCACCTCCGCCGCGGCCCGCTGAAGCCGACGCGTCGCGGCCCGGCCACCTCCCCAACCGGGCGGGAGAAGCCCCTCCGGGCTGGGCGCTGCGGGCCGCACCTGGCCAGCATTCGGACCAGCCTGTTCCTGGTGGCCCACGCCGAGACGACGGCGCTCGTCGTGCCGCTGCCCGACTGGCCCGGGCCGGAGAAGGGACATACCTCTGAGGCGTATCTATGACTCAGCGGTATGAGGCCGATCAGGTACAGGTTGCCCGGGAATTCGCGTCAGGCGCCGAGCCGGGTCTGGCGGTGACGAGCCGGCCGGGCGGTGACGAGGGCAGGCGGGCCGAGGCGGCCCGGGCATGGCGACGGGCGCCGCTCCCGGTGATCCGGTGGCGGCGCCCGTCGTAGAGCTGCGGAGCTGAGGGTCAGTTCCGGTCGATGTCGCTGGCGGTGTCCTCGCGGTAGCTGGCACCGCCGTCCGACTCGCTGGTCAGCGGCTTGGCGCCACCCTCCGGCGGGCCGGCCAGGCTCTGGCCGGCGGCCAGTTCCGGGAACTTCGCGTCGAACGCCGGCCGCTCGGAGCGGATCCGGGGCATCCTGTCGAAGTTGCGCAGCGGCGGCGGGCTGCTCGTCGCCCACTCCAGCGAGTTGCCGTGACCCCAGGGGTCGTTCACCTCGACCACCGGGCCGGTCTTGTACGACTTCCAGCAGTTGTAGATGAACGGCAGCGTGGAGATACCGGTGATGAACGCGCCGATGGTGGAGATCACGTTCAGCGTGGTGAAGCCATCGCCGGGCAGGTAGTCGGCGTACCGGCGGGGCATGCCCTCGGCGCCGAGCCAGTGCTGCACCAGGAAGGTGGTGTGGAAGCCGATCATGGTGAGCCAGAAGTGCACCTTGCCCAGGCGCTCGTCGAGCATCCGGCCGAACATCTTCGGGAACCAGAAGTAGATGCCACCGAAGACGGCGAACACGATGGTGCCGAAGAGCACGTAGTGGAAGTGCGCCACCACGAAGTACGAGTCGTGCAGTTGGAAGTCCAGCGGCGGGCTGGCCAGCAGCACGCCGGTGAGACCGCCGAAGAGGAAGGTCACCAGGAAGCCGACCGACCAGAGCATCGGCGTCTCGAAGCTGATCTGGCCCCGCCACATGGTGCCGATCCAGTTGAAGAACTTCATACCGGTCGGCACGGCGATCAGGTAGCTCAGGAAGCTGAAGAACGGCAGCAGCACCTGGCCGGTCGCGAACATGTGGTGCGCCCAGACGCTCATCGACAGCGCCGCGATGGAGATGGTGGCGGCCACCAGGCCCTTGTAGCCGAAGATCGGCTTGCGGGAGAAGACCGGGATGATCTCGCTGATGATGCCGAAGAACGGCAGCGCGACGATATACACCTCGGGGTGCCCGAAGAACCAGAACAGGTGCTGCCAGAGCATCGGCCCACCGGTCGCCGGGTCGTACACGTGGGCCCCGATGATGCGGTCGGCGGCGAGCGCGAAGAGCGCGGCGGCCAGCAGCGGGAAGACCAGGATCACCAGCAGGCTGGTGACCAGCATGTTCCACGTGAAGATCGGCATCCGGAACATGGTCATGCCCGGCGCGCGGAGAGTCAGGATCGTGGTGATCAGGTTGACCGCGCCGAGGATGGTGCCGAGGCCGGAGACGGCCAGGCCCACCACCCACATGTTTCCGCCGATGCCCGGCGAGTGCTCGGCGGTGCTCAGCGGGGTGTAGGCGGTCCAGCCGAAGTCGGCGGCGCCGCCGGGGGTCATGAAGCCGGCGATCGCGATCGACCCGCCGAACAGGTACAGCCAGTAGGCGAAGCTGTTCAGTCGGGGGAAGGAGACGTCGGGCGCGCCGATCTGCAGCGGCACGATGTAGTTCGCGAAGGCGAACACGATCGGCGTCGCGAAGAACAGCAGCATGATCGTGCCGTGCATGGTGAAGAGCTGGTTGTACTGCTCGGGCGACAGGAACTGCAGCCCGGGCTGGGCCAGCTCGGCCCGCATGATCAGGGCCATCAGGCCGCCGATCATGAAGAACGCGAACGCGGTGACCATGTACATGATCCCGATCTGCTTCGCGTCCGTGGTACGCAGCAGCCGCGCGATGGCCGACCCCTTGACCGGCTCCCGGACCGGCCAGGGCCGGGTCACGACCGGCTTGGGTGCGACGGTGGTCACGAGTGGCCTCCGGTTCTCGTTTGTCCCGCTCGGCACACGCTGGTTATCTGCGGGCCGTCATCCGCAAGGAGGATAGTCCCCGGCAGGTCGCAGCGCCGCGTGGGGTGGCGGGACACGATCTAGAGCGGGCCGACCAGCAGCCGGTAGTGCTCCCCGAAGATCCGGTCGCCGCGTCCGCGCAGCAGCGGGTCGCGCAGCGCGGGCGGCACGTCGCGGGTCCGGTTGCGGTCCCGGGTCCGGTCCCGCACCCATCGGGTACGCGGGCGGCGGCGGCTCTCGTACGCCACGAGCGCCGCCTCCACGCTGCCGGCGGCGCGCAGCGACTCGGCCAGCACCACGGCGTCCTCCAGCGCCATCGCCGCGCCCTGGGACAGGGTCGGCGCGGTGGCGTGCGCGGCGTCGCCGACCAGCAGCACCCGCCCCCGGTGCCAGCGGCCCAGCTCCACCTCGTCGGTGATCCCGACGTGCACCCGGTCGAGCGCCGCCAGCACCTCGGGCACCGGGCCGCGGTAGTCGGCGAAGAGTTCGCGCAGCCGACCCAGCGGGTCGGAGGGCGGCTCGGTGCCGGCCTCGTCGGCGTAGCAGTGCAGCCGGCCGGCGCCGATCGGCACCATCAGCAACCCGCAGCGCTGGCCGAGCAGGGCGGTCCACTCGGTGACCGGGGGGCCGTCGCGGAGCACGGCCCGGTAGACCACCTGCCCGACCGGGCGGGGCGGACCGCCGAGGGAGGCCAGGGCGCGGACCGAGGATCGCGGCCCGTCGGCACCGATGACCAGGTCGTACTCGGTGCTGGTGCCGTCGGTGAAGGTGACCCCGACCCCGCCCGGGAGCAGGTCCAGGGTGCGGACCTCGGCGCCGTGGCGGACGGCGCCGCCGGCTCCGCTGAGCAGCACCCGGTGCAGATCCGCCCGGGGCAGCGCCCGGCACTCGCCGACGCCGGCCCAGAGGGTGTCGAGGTCGACCTCGCAGAGGGGTACGCCGGCGGCGTCGAAGAAGCGCTGGCGGTGGATCACCTGCCCGAGCGGGCGGACCGGGTCGTGCAGGCCCAGCCGGTGCAGCGCGCGGGCGGCGTTGCCCGGCAGGTAGAGGCCCGTGTCGGTGGACTCCCCCGGTGGCAGCTTGTCCGTGACGTCCGGCCGGAAGCCCGCCAGGCGCAGCGCCCGGGCCACGGCCAGGCCGGCAATGCCCGCGCCGACGACGAGGATGCGCAGGGGGGAGCCACCCATGGTGGTGTACGCCTCCGGAGGGGATGCGGCACGCGTTGGAGGCAACACGCTACTCGGCGCTATCGGCGCACACCAGGGCCCGATCGGACCGCCCGGAGCCGATCGTCGGGCGGCCCGCGCCGGTTAGCTGGACGTCCGCCCGACGGCCGTCCGGCGCGGGCGTGGCAATCCTCACATTTCACCAGTTTGACGCGCGCGGTTGCGCCATGGTTTCAGACATGTAAATGTGTCTTTGAGCGTGGGAGCGCTCCCGTCTTCGCCCCGACCCGTCCGGCGCCCGGCACGCGCCGCAGTCAAGGAGCGTCATGAAACGTCCACTTCGGGCATTGGTC
Source organism: Micromonospora coriariae (assembly GCF_900091455.1). Classification (NCBI taxonomy): domain Bacteria; kingdom Bacillati; phylum Actinomycetota; class Actinomycetes; order Micromonosporales; family Micromonosporaceae; genus Micromonospora; species Micromonospora coriariae. Next base: position 1,527,507 of record NZ_LT607412.1, read on the forward strand.
GCCGCCGGCCTGCTGCTCGGCGGCTCGATCGTCGCCGTGGCACTCGGCGGCAACGCCTCCGCCGACACCCAGATCTGCGAGCAGTACGGCTCAACCGTCATCCAGGGCCGGTACGTGGTGCAGAACAACCGCTGGGGCACCACCGCCCAGCAGTGCATCAACGTCACCAGCACCGGCTTCGAGATCACCACCCAGAACGGCAGCAGCCCCACAAACGGCGCGCCGACGGCGTACCCCTCGGTGTTCTTCGGTTGCCACTACACCAACTGCTCCCCCGGCACGAACCTGCCGATCCAGGTGAGCCAGATCAGCAGCGCCACCAGCAGCATCAACTACCGGTACGTCAGCGGCGCCACCTACAACGCCTCGTACGACATCTGGCTGGACCCGACGCCCAGGCGGGACGGCGTGAACCAGATGGAGATCATGATCTGGCTCAACCGGCAGGGCTCCATCCAGCCCATCGGTTCACCGGTCGGCACGGCCAGCCTGGCCGGCCGGACCTGGGAGGTCTGGCGGGGCAGCAACGGCTCCAACAACGTCATCTCGTACGTCGCGCCGTCGCCGATCACCAGCCTGAACTTCAGCGTGCTGGACTTCATCGCCGACGTCCGCAACCGGGGCGCGATCACCAACTCCTGGTACCTGACCAGCATCCAGGCGGGCTTCGAGCCCTGGCAGGGCGGCGCCGGCCTGGCGGTGACCTCGTTCTCGGCCGCGGTCAACGGCGGCGGCAACCCGACCACTCCACCCCCGACCACACCGCCGCCGACCACTCCTCCGCCGGGCGGCGCCGGGTGCGCGGTGAAGTACACGCCGAACTCGTGGAACAACGGCTTCACGGCCGACGTGCAGATCACCAACACGGGGTCCAGCGCGCTGAACGGCTGGACGCTGACCTACAACCTGCCCAGCGGGCAGCAGGTCACCAACACCTGGAACGCCACGGTGACGCAGAGCGGCTCCGCGGTGACCGCCCGGAACGTGGGCCACAACGGTTCCGTCGCACCTGGCGGCACGGCCAGCTTCGGATATCAGGGGACCCTGAGTGGGGCGTACTCATCACCGACGAGCTTCACGCTCAACGGGGTCACCTGCTCCCGCACCTGAGCACGACGTCCGGTGGGGCGCTCGCGGTGCGCGCACCCCACCGGACGGGCCGGCAGCCCGGCCCGGACAGCCCTCGTCAGACCCGGGTGAGCCGGACGGCGTCGGCGATGACCAGGCCTGTGGCGTTGCTCCACCGGCTCACGCCGACCCGGTTGGCGTCCCCGGCCGGAAGCGTGAACGTGCCGAGGACCCGCCACTGCCCGCCGGTGACCCGCTGGTCGACGCGGACCGTCTGGTTGCCGGTGGTGGTGGCGACGATGTACGGCGCGGCGCTGTTGTAGCCGGAGTTCGCCGGCCACCAGGCCTCGACGCGGTAACTGGCGGTGGCGGGGACGGCGAACCGGTACCACGCGACGTCGCTGGCCGCGACCGGGTCCGCGTACCGGTAGTCGGCGCCGTGCCGCTGCCCGGAGTACGACGACACACCCCAGTTGGCGCTGGCGGTGAAGCGTCCGGCGGTGGTGTTGTCCACGGTGGAGGACCACGCGGTGCCGCCGCCGGCCATCTTGGCGGCCACGTCGGCCCGCATCACGTTCAGGTCGATGAAGGACGGGTCGATCTTGCCGGTGGTGCTGGTCTCCCGGTGCCCCCGGGCGTAGCTGCTGTTCCTGCCCAGCCTGGTGAGCACGGCGGCGGTGGCGGCGATCGACGCGTTGTACTGCGCGGCGGTCATCTCCTGGTTGACGCCGTTGTAGTCGATCTCCCACCCGATCATGAGGGTGTTGCCGTCCCCGGCCGGGATCGGCCCGCTGCCGCCGCTGACTCCGGCGTGGTTGCACCGGCCGGCGGAGATGACGTGGAAGACGCCGTTGTAGTCGACGAGGGCCTGGCAGAGCGGGCCGGCCAGGTCCGGTCGGCCGTTGATGCAGATGCCGAGGGCCGGGTGGGGGTTGCTGGCGCTGGAGGTCGAGGCGGTGTGGTGCCAGAGCACCCCGATCGGGTCGAAGGAGCCGGGCCGCATCCGGTTGAGCCAGTCCCCCTCGACGACGACCTGGACCCCGGCGGCGCGCAGCACGTCCACCAGCCAGGGAATGGTGGCCATCAGGACCCACCGAGCAGGTCGGCCAGGCACTCGGGCTTGGGCGCGGCGCTCGCCGGTGCGGGCCGGACGACGGTGGTCAGCGCGGCGGCCACCAGGGCGGGGATGGCGAGCATCCCTCGGCGGCGCAGACGGATGGATGGTGACCGGGCCATGGCGATCCTCCAGCGACGGCGGGTTCGAACGCATCGACGAGCGTGATGACGGGCACGCTATACCGTCATGAGCGTCGATGTCGATACCCTTCACCGCGATGCCGGGCGCTGAAGAAATTCGCCGTATCAGGCGTTGCCGAGCGCGTCGATCTCGCGCATCTCCTCCGCCGTCAGCGAGAAGTGGAAGACGTCGAAGTTGGCGGTGATCCGCTCCGGGGTCACCGACTTCGGGATCACCACGATCTCGTGGTCGATGTGCCAGCGGAGCACCACCTGCGCCGGCGAGACGCCGTGCGCGCTGGCGATCCCGGTGAGTACCGGGTTGCTCAGGTCGGTGGTCTTGAACGGGCTGTACCCCTCCAGCACCACGCCCCGGTCCCGGTGCTCGGCGTGCCGCTGCCGGTCGTACAACATCGGGCCCCACCGGATCTGGTTGACCGCCGGATTCTCCTCGGTCGACTGGATCAGCTCGTCCATCTGGGCCGTGCTGTAGTTGCTGACCCCCACCGCCCGGGTCAGGTTGTCGTCCCGGGCGGCCAGCAGCTCCCGCCACATCGGGATGCTGTCGGTGGCCGACGGTGGCCAGTGGATCAACCAGAGATCGACCTGGTCGATGCCGAGCGCCTCCAGACTGGCCTCCAGCGTCTCCCGCTCCCGGCCCACCCGGTCCGGCGGGACCTTGGTGGTGATGAAGACGTCCTCGCGGCGCAGCCCGCTCTCCTGGACCGCCCGGCCGACCTCCCGCTCGTTGCCGTACAGGGTGGCGGTGTCGAGGTGCCGGTAGCCGGTGTCCAGCGCGGCCAGCACCGCGTCGTAACCGGCCTGGCCGGTGGCCTTCCAGGTGCCGAATCCGAGCAGGGGCATCCGCACGTCACCGGGGAGCAGGACGGTGGGCTGGTCCGTGTTGTCCATATGGACCGTTCTACCCGTCCGGAGCCCGGCCGGCGAGCGAACCGGACACTCAGGTGTCCAGCGGGACGGTCCGGTTTACCGGAGAATGCGGGTGTGACGGACCGGCTGGAGGAGTACCGGCGTCGGCGGGACGCGGCCCGTACACCCGAGCCGGTGCCGGCGCGGAGCCCGACGCCGGCCGGCCCCGGCGGCGGCACGGCCCGGTTCGTCATCCAGCAGCACCACGCCCGCAGCCTGCACTGGGACCTGCGTCTGGAGCACGAGGGGGTGCTGGCGTCCTGGGCGGTGCCGCGCGGTCTGCCCCGCGACCCCGGCCGCAACCACCTCGCCGTGCACACCGAAGACCACCCGATGGAGTACCTCGACTTCCACGGCGAGATTCCCGCCGGGGAGTACGGCGGGGGCCGGATGGTCATCCACGACCGGGGCACCTACCGCGCGGAGAAGTGGCGCGACGACGAGGTGATCGTGACCCTCGCCGGCGAGCGGACCGCCGGGCGGTACGTGCTGTTCGCCACCGGCGGCCGGGACTGGATGGTCCGGCGGACCGACCCGGCCCCGCCCGGCTGGACGCCGATGCCCGAACTGGTCCGACCGATGCACGCCACGCCCGCCGCCGGGCTCCCCCGGGACCGCGCCGGGTGGGGCTACGAGCTGCGCTGGGACGGGGTCCGGGCGATGGCGTACGTCTCCGGCGGGCGGCTGCGGCTGCTCTCCGAGACCGACGAGGAGATCACCGGCGGATACCCGTGGCTACGCGCACTGGCCGAGGCGCTGGCCCCGACCGAGGCGGTGCTGGACGGTGTGCTGGTGCGCATCGACGGTGCCGGCCGGGTTCGCCCGGCCCGCCCGTCCAGCGGCGGCAGGGTCCCGGCCGGCGCCCAGTACCTGCTCGTCGACCTGCTCTGGCTCGAGGGCGTGAGCAGCGTGGACGTGCCGTACGCGCAACGCCGGGAGCTGCTCGACGGGCTGGCGCTGACCGGTACGCACTGGCAGACTCCGCCGTGGTTCCCCGGCGCTGGCGACGATGCCCTGCGCACCGGTCGTGAGCAGGGCCTGCCCGGCGTGATCGCCAAGCGGCTGGACTCGGTCTACGAACCGGGGAAGCGCAGCCGGCGCTGGCTCAGCATCGATGCGGTCTGACGGCGAGGAGCGACGTGTACCTGACCCACCTGGACTGCCCGCGCTGCGGCCGGGAGTACGCCGCCGACGAGTTGCACAACCTCTGTGAGTGCGGCTCTCCGCTGCTGGCCCGCTACGACCTGCCGGCGGTGGCCAAGGCGGTCACCCCGGAGCGATTCCCGCTGCGCCCGGCCGACCTGTGGCGCTACCGCGAGCTGCTGCCGGTCGCCGACCCCCGACACGTCACCACGCTCGGCGAGGGCTGGACGCCACTGCTGCGCGTCCCCGCGTACGGCGCCGAGATCGGCATCGAGGACCTGATGGTCAAGGACGAGGGGCTGATCCCGACCGGCTCGTTCAAGGCGCGCGGCGCCGCGGTCGGCGTGAGCCGGGCACGCGAGCTGGGCGTCAAGCGGATCGCGATGCCCACCAACGGCAACGCCGGTTCGGCCTGGGCGACGTACGCGGCGCGGGCCGGCATGGGGGCCACCATCGTCATGCCGTTGGCGGCTCCGAGCATCTGCCGGCGTGAGTGCGTGGCGGCCGGCGCCGACCTGCGTCTGATCGACGGGCTGATCAGCGACGCGGGCCGGCGGGTGGCCGAGCTGGTCGCGGAGTCCGCCGGGGCGATCTTCGACGCCGGCACGCTGCGCGAGCCCTACCGGCTGGAGGGCAAGAAGACGATGGGGTACGAGATCGTCGAGCAGCTCGGCTGGCAGGCGCCCGATGTGATCATCTACCCGACGGGCGGCGGTGTCGGGCTGATCGGCATCCACAAGGCGCTGCACGAGCTGCGCGACCTGGGCTGGATCGGCGACAAGCTGCCCCGGCTGGTGGCGGTGCAGTCGACCGGCTGCGCGCCGATCGTGCGGGCCTTCGCCGCCGGCGAGGACCGGGCCCAGCCGTGGGCCGACGCCCACACCGTCGCGTTCGGCATCACCGTGCCGGCGCCGCTGGGCGACGAGCTGATCCTGGCCGCGCTGCGGGCCTCCGCCGGCACCGCCGTGGCCGTCGACGACGCGGACCTCCTGGCCGACCTGCGGGCCTTCGCCACCCGGGAGGGGCTGCTGCTCTGCCCGGAGGGAGCCGCGTGCCTGACCGCGGCACGACAGCTGCGCGCCGGCGGTTGGATCCGGGCCGGTGAACGGGTGGTGGTGCTCAACACCGGCGCCGGGCTGAAGTATCCGGAGACCGTCGACGTTTCCGGCGTACCCGTGCTGGCCTGAGCCGGCTGGCACCCCGCGGGCCGTGCCGTCCGCGGGGTGCCGCCGTGCCGCCCTACTGGTAGGTGATGTCGGACGGCGCGTAGAGGCAGTTGACGCCGTCGGCGCCCTCCCCGATCTTGACCGGCTCGCTGCCCTTCGGCACGCCCCGGTACTTGACGCAGATCGAGGTGTCCCGGTCCGGGTCGCCGACAATGGTGATCCGGCTGAACCGGGCGGTGTCGCCCCAGTTGGTGTTGATGCCGGCGATCGCGTCGGTGTCCCGGACGACCACGTTGTCGATCACCACGTGCCGCTCGTACGAGGTGGAGCAGTTGCCGCAGGCTCGGTAGAGTTTCCCGGCGTTCTCCACCCGGAAGTTCCTGATGGTGACGGTGCCGGAGCCGTTGTGCTGGAAGACCTTGTCGCTGGCCGAGCGGGCGCCGCCGCCGTCGACCGTGTACGTGGTGCCGCCGCGGAAGGTGGCGGCGTCCTCGCCCACGTCCTCCCACCAGACGTTGATCAGCGTGCAGTTGCCCTCGCAGTGCACTCCGTCACCGGCGGGCGCGCCGATGATGACGTTGCGCAGGGTGGCCCCGGCGCCCAGCTCGAACATCGGGTCCTGGCTCTCGCTCTGGCCGCCGTCGCCGATGCCGTAGTAGCGCCTGAGCCCGCCATCGAAGGTGCCCGAGACCGGGATCGTCGCGTCCACCTTCTGGCTGCCCGTCGGCGTCGGCCAGCCCGCGGGCGGCGGGTTGGTCGGGCCCGGCGTGGTGGGCGGCGGGGTCGTCGGGGGCGGGGTGCCGCCGCCGGACGAGTCCACTGTCACGTCGTCGAAGCCGCCGCTGGCGTACGCGGTGACCAGGCCGATCCGGCCGGCGCCGACCAGGCTGTTGCTGCCGGCGGCGATCTGGGTGCCGTTGACGAAGCCACGGATGGTGCTGCCGCTGGCCTCGATGCGCAGGGTGTACCAGCTGCCGGTGCCGATGCCCAGCGACGCGGAGCCGATCGAGGTGGTGGCACTGCCGTTGACGGCCTGGAGTTCGGCCCGTCCGGAGCCGAGCAGGGCCAGCCGGTACATCTTGGTGCTGCTGCTGGACCGGGCCGCCAGCCCGACCAGGGCGCTGGACGAGCCGAAGCTGACCGGCCTGACCCGGGCCTGCACCGAGTAGTCGGTCCAGCTGGTCTGGCCGGCGAACTGCCGGGCCAGCGAGCTGCCGGCGTTGGACTGGTTGAGCACGCCCGAGCCGTCGACGGTCCAGGTACCGCCGGACTTGGACCAGCCGGAGGTGTTGCCGTCGTTGAAGTCGTCGGTGAAGACGGTGGCCGCGAAGGCCGAGGTCATGCCGACCGCGAGGGCGGCCACTGTCGCGCCGGCGCCCACCGCGAGCAGCAGTGGTCGTCGGCCGGGGAGTCGTCTCTTCTGCACAGTTGTCCTCCTTGACGCGTGTGGTGGCGATCCCGCGGCCGTCCGTACGGGGACGTGCCGGCACGGCGTGACGCCATGACCTGGGATCGGTGCGCCCCGTCGGATGCCCGGTGTCCGGAGCGGGGGTGAAGCGGGATCAAAGCCGTGGGAAAGGGCTTTCCCGCATCTTCGAGGCTAGGACCACGTACACATGAACGTCAATGCCTGGCGCTTGCAGGTCTGTTGCAGGATTCACCAGCCGACCCGGCCCGCCCGGCCGGTGACCGGTCAGAAGCTGTACGGCTCGGTCAGCCGCCAGGCCGCGTTGATCAGGCCGATGTGCGACAGCGCCTGCGGGGTGTTGCCGAGCTGCGCACCGGTGATCAGGTCGATCTGCTCGCTGAACAGGCCCACGTCGTTGGCCTTCCCGACCACCTGCCGGAACAGCTCCTCGGCCCGGCGCCGCTCGCCCGCCAACGCCAGGCACTCCACCAGCCAGAACGAGCAGAGCACGAAACCGGCCGGGTCGGTCGACCAGCGGCGTACCAGCCCGTCGTCGGTGCCCAACTCCCGCTCCACCACCTCGATGGTGGAGCGCATCCGCGGGTCAGTGGCCGGCAGGAAGTGCACCACCGGCAGGAAGAGCGCCGAGGCGTCCAGCTCGGCCGAGCCGAACGCGCCGGTGAACGCGCCCATCCGCTCGTTCCAGCCCCGCCGGAGCACCTCGTCACGGATCTCGTCGCGGATCCTGGCCCAGCGGTCCGGGTCGGCCCGCTCGCCGAGCCGGTCGGCGAGCCGCACCGCCCGGTCCATGGTCAGCCAGCACAGCACCTTGGAGGACAGGTAGTGCATGTCCCCGTCGCGGGCCTCCCACATGCCCCGGTCCGGCAGATGCCAGGTGCTCGCCACCTGCTCGGTCAGCCCGAGCACCATCTCACGCAACTCCCCGTCGAACGTCCCGCCCAGGTAGTCGCGCAGCCGCCAGACCGCCGACATCACCTCCCCCGGCACGTCCAGCTGCCGTTGCCGCCAGGCGTCGTTGCCGATCCGGACCGGCCGGCTGCCGGCGTAACCGCCCAGCTGCAGGCAGTCGTGCTCGGTGAGGTCACGCTCCCCCTCCAGCCCGAACAGCACCGGCACCGGCTCGTCGCCGATCCGGCCGATCGAGCGGGACACCCAGGCGAACAGCCGGGACGCCTCGTGGGGGCAGGCCGCCACCCAGAGCGCGCGCATGGTCATCGAGAAGTCGCGCAGCCAGGCGAAGCGGTAGTCGTAGTTGCGGTCGCCGCCGATCTGCTCCGGCAGCGACGTGGTCAGCGCGGCGGTGATCGCGCCACTGCGGGAGTACGTGAGACCGGTCAGCACCGTCGCGCTGGGCCGGACCAGCTCGGGGTACCTGCCCGGATACTGGTGCGGCTCCCGGTACGCCTCCCACGCCCGCACCGTCTCGGCGAGCGCGGCCACCGGGTCCAGCCGGACCGGCGGGGCGCCGTACGTCGCGCCGTACGCCACGTCCACCCCGATCACCTGGCCGGCGGAGACCTCGAACTCGTGGGTCACCCGGTCCCGGCCGGCCCGCAGCGGGAGCTGCGCGGAGCGCAGCAACAGTGTCACCGGGCCCGCCGCGGCCACGACCGTGCCGTCCGGCTGCTCGTGTAGGTACGGGGTGAGCAGGCCGTACTCCGGACGGGGTGCGAAGTCCAACGACATCCGAACCCGCCCCGACAACCCCTCGACCACCCGGATCAGCACGGCGGGCGAGTTCTGGCCGAGTTCGTGCGCGCGGGCGCCGAACTCGGCGGCGAGCGCGTCGGTGACCGCCACGCTGCCGTGCGGGGTGTGGTGCACCGTGCGCAGCACCAGCGTGTCCGGCCGGTACGACCGCTCCACCCGGTGCCCCTGCCCGCCCACGCCCACCGGCGCCAACCGGAAGTGCCCGGCGCGCGGGTCGAGCAACCGCCCGAACACGGAGGCACCGTCGAACCGGTGCGGACACCACCAGTCGATCGAACCGTGCTTGCTCACCAGAGCGCCGGAGCGGGAGTCGGACAGGAATCCGTAGTCGGAGATCGCCGGCTGCTGCTCCACCCGCCGCGGGTACCCCGATCGGCCCGGATCAGACCGCCGTCGGCCGCGTCACGAAGTGGGCGGCTCGTCCTCGCCAGCCTCCTCGGCAGCGTCGGCCTCCTCCTTGGTCCGGTGCACGGCCTGGTCGGCGTGCTCCGGAGGGCCGTACACGGTGTAGAGCACCAACGGGTTGGGCCCGGTGTTGACGAAGTTGTGCCTGGTGCCCGCCGGTACCACGACCAGGTCGCCGGAGACGACCTCCCGCTTCTCGCCGGCGACCCGCGCCTCGCCGGTGCCGCTGACGAACGTCAGGATCTGGTCGATGTCCTCGTGCACCTCCTCGCCGATCTCCCCGCCCGGCGGAATGGTCATGATGACCAACTGGGTGTGCTCCCCGGTCCACAGCACCCGTCGGAAGTCCGGGCTCTTCTCGGCGACGGTCGCGATAGTGAAATGCTCCATGCCGGGCTCATACCCCGTTCCGCGCCGCGTCACGCCGGGACTCGCAGATGGTGGAATTCCCCACGGTTGGCAGGTTTGGATCCACGCCGGCCGGGGATCGCATGCCTGACCGGCGCGAGCGGCCGGTCGAGCCAGGTCCCTGCCGGCGTACCGCCGAACGGCTGCGGTGGTGGGAGACGGCCAGAGCGCGGCGACGTTCCGACCACTGTCGAAGCGGCGCCGTGCGCTCGTCTGCGCATCCCTCTGCCGTGCCGCGCCCTACCGGTCAGCCGTCGCGGTGCAGCCAGGTGAGCAGGTCGGGTGGCGCGAGCGCCGCCGTTCGCGCCCGGTAGCGGGCCAGCGCCGCCGCGTCCAACAGGTCCCGTCCCTGCCCCGAGCCGCCATGGCGGAAGAAGGCCCGGCGGTCGCGCAGCACACCGAGCGTGTCCGGTGCGAGCCGGTCGGCGCGCTCCCGCATCCGGTCGAAGGTCGCCGCCTCGACCAGGTCGGGCCAGCGCTCGGGTGGCACCGCGAGGCCCCACCGGTCGGCGAGGCGGCGCATCTGACCGCAGAGGTCGGCCCGCAGGTCGTCGTAGTGCACCAGCTCGACGTTCGGCTCGTGCCGGCGCGCCCAGGCGTCGCTCAGGTGCAGGAGCACTCCGGGCAGCGAGTCCAGTTCGGCGCGCGGGTCCACCTCCCGGTCGACCCAGCTCGACAGCCACTGCCCCACCGGCGTGCGTGCTCGCGGCGGTCCCGCCGGGGCGGGCTGGCCGGTCAGTTGGCTGAGCCGCATCCGGTCCAGGTTGCCGGCCTGGTGGTACAGGGAGACCGCCATGTCCAGCGGGTGCCGGGCCACCACCACGTAGTGCACCCGCGGGTCGAGCGGCAGGCCGTCCAGCGGCGTGTGTGTCTTGACGAACCGACGATGCGGCTGGGCGGCCAGCCGGCGGTACACCGCGTCCTGCGGCTCGACCAGCCAGTCCAGCCACGGCGACAGCTCGGTCAGCGGCGCCGGTAGCTCCGGGGCGCCCAGCACCAGCAGCGCGCAGATCATCTGCATCCAGGTCGTGCCGCTCTTGGATCGGGTGCTGATCACGATGTCGCCGTCCCGGAACGCGAAACCGGCCCAGCGGGCGCTGTCCTCGTCGTCGGACCGGTAGCGGTGAGCTGGCACGAGCATCGGGCGAGCGTAGTCGCCGAGCCGACAGTCAGGCAGCCGAATTCCGGCTCGACAGCCTGTGACATATGCGCATACCTGGCTAGATTGAAGTATGGTGCCCGCCCACGGGGGCCGGGCGGCGGAACCGGTCTACCGCCCCATCCTCGCCAGCCGTCGCGGTGAGCTGGACGCCTTGAGTCACCTCGACCCTGCGGCCGCCCCGATGCTCGCCCCGATCCTGGAGGTCGGCGCGGTCGACCGCACCACGATGGACATTCTGCGCCGGTTGCCGGTCGGGCTGCTGCCAGCCGTCGACGTCAGCACCCTGCCCGATGCGCCGGAGGCGGAGCTGGCCCGCTGGGGCGTACCGCTGGTGCCGGTGATCGGGCTCGCGGAGAGCGACCGGCGGCTGGCCGCGCACGCCACGGCGGCCCGGGCGTACGCCCGGCGGGCGCTGGTCCGGTTGCGGGCCGGCCAGGACCGGGCCGGGCCGGACGAGAGCACCGCCGCCGTCGAGCGGATCTGGCGGTTCACCGGCCTGGCGCCGGAGGAGTGCGACCTGCTGGTGGACGCGGGCGACGTGTGCTGCCCGGCGGACGTGCGGCTGGCCGAGCCACGGGTACGCCGGCTGCTGGACTGGGCCCGTCGGCACGCCTGGCGGTCGGTGACGGTGGCCGCCGGCGGGATGCCGCCGACGCTGTCCCGGTTGCCCACCGACGAGCCGGTCCGGCTGGACCGCTGGGACTGGCTGCTCTGGCAGCGGCTCGCCGACGCCGGGGTCGACTACGGCGACTACGGCGTCGGCCCGGCCGTACCCGGCACCGGTGAGCCGGGTGACCGGTTGCCCACCGTGCGGTACACGGCCGACGGCAGTTGGTGGGTCTACCGCTGGTCGCGCCGGGGTGGGCGCGGCGACGACCGGTTCGCCGACCTGTGCCGCACGTTGGTCTCGGCACCGCACTGGCCGCGCACCGGCGCGGCCTTCTCCTGGGGCGACCATGAGCTGCTGCGCCGGGCCCGAAGGGGCGCCGGCGCCGGCTCGGCCGCCAACTGGGCGGCCTGGAGCACGTCGCACCACCTGGCGCACGTGTTGACCGCGCTGCTGCACCCGCGCGACGACGCCGACCCGGGGTGGCGTCCCGGGCCGGATCCGCCGCAGCGAGGGCGGTCGCTGCGGCAGTCGCGCGGCGGTGAGACCCGCCGGGCCGGCTGAGCTGCTACGCCTTCTCGGTGAACCCGAACTGGATGATGCCCTCGTCGTCGACGGTGGCGTCCACCGAGGCGTCGCCGAGCAGTTCGACGGCGTCCTCGTCAAGGAAGATCCGGGCACCCTGGTTGTCGACCACATGGTCGCCCTGCACCGGCTCGGGCACCAGTTCCACTGTGAGTGACCCGGCCTCGGCGTCGGCGGCGATACGCACTCCACCGTCCTCGCCGACGTCCTGCTGGTTGGCGAGGTCACGGATGACGAGCACGGCATTGTCGGTCATGGTGAGCATTTGCGGAACTCCTCGTGGATTCTCGGCTCGCGGTCGGTTACCGCACAGACCGGACAATCGGTCCGCGTACGAGCACACGTGGGAGGCGACAGGAGGGGCGAGCGGTCGTCGCCGTCGCATCGCGTCGGGGCAGCTGACGGGCCCCGTCACCGCCTACGGTGCCCGCTGCCAGACGATCCGTCAAATAGAGGCGGATCAGTCGAGAGCGTGGGCCGGGGCGAGCAACGCACGGATCTCGTTGACCGCCGCGCGGCCGGCCCGGTTGGCTCCGATCGTGCTCGCCGACGGGCCGTACCCGACCAGGTGGATCCGCGCGTCGGCGACCACGCGGGTGCCGTCCATCGTGATACCGCCGCCCGGTGCGCGCAGCCCCAGCGGGGCCAGGTGGTCGAGCGCGGCGCGGAAGCCGGTGCACCAGAGGATCATGTCCGCCGGCACGAACCGTCCGTCCGCCCAGGCCACCCCGTCGGGCGTGATCCGGTCGAAGACGGGTAGCCGGTCGAGGACGCCCCGCTCGCGCAGTCGTCGTGTCTCCGGGGTGATCGGCAGCCCGGTCACGCCCACCACGCTGCCTGGCGGGCGGCCGGCCCGTACCGCCACGTCCACCCGGGCCACCGCGGCCCGGCCCAGCTCGGTGTCGAACTCCTCGTCGCGGAACTCAGGTGGCCGGCGGGTCACCCAGGTGGTGGCGGCCGCGACGGTGGAGACCTCGGCGAGCAGCTGCACTGCGGAGGTGCCGCCGCCGACCACGACCACCCGGCGGCCGGTGAACTCGTCCGGGCCCCGGTAGTCGGCGGTGTGCAGCTGCCGGCCGCGGAACGAGGACCGACCCGGGTAGTACGGCCAGAACGGCCGGGTCCAGGTGCCGGTCGCGTTGACCAGTGCGCGGGTGATCCACCGGTCGCCGTCGGTGTGCACGTCCAGCCGGCCCTCCGGACGGGAGTGCACCGCGCGGACCCGCACGGGTCGCCGCACCGGCAGCTCGAAGGCTCGCTCGTACCCCGCGAAGTAGGCACTGACCTGCTCGGCCGCCGGCCGCTGCGGGTCGCCGGGTGGGAAGGGCAGCCCGGGCAGGTCGTGAATGCCGTGCACCCGGTTCAGCAGCAGGGTCGGCCAGCGGTGCTGCCAGGCTCCACCTGGGCCGTCGTCACCGTCGAGGATGACGAAGCCGCCGCCCGGGGCGAAGCCGGTGCGGCGCAGGTGGTAGCCGGCGCTCAGGCCGGCCTGGCCGGCCCCGATCACCACGACGTCGACGGAGTGGGTGTCCACGCGGGGTACAACGCCGAACGTGGCGCCGCTCTGCCCGCCCTGGCCGTCGCACCGGTCACAGACCATGATTCGAGCACCGGGTCGCCCGAATTGTCCTTACGCTGACGAGATGGAAGACGCCCGTCGTGCGGCCGCCGAATTCCTCGGCACGTTCCTGCTGGTCTTCTTCGGGGTGGGCAGCGCTGTCGCAGCGCGCGTCCAGGGTGGGGTGGTGGTCGTCGCCCTGGCCTTCGGGTTCGTCATGCTGGCTCTGGTCTACACGATCGGCCCGCTCTCGGGCAGCCACGTCAATCCGGCGGTGACGCTCGGCGTGCTGCTCTCCGGGAAGATCTCGGTGATTGGTGCGGTGGCCTACTGGATCGCGCAGTTCGCCGGCGCGACCGTGGCCGGCTTCCTGCTCTGGGCGCTGACCCGCTGGGGCGACGTGGCGGACCAGACCGCGGCGCTGGGCTCGAACGGGTACGGCGCGAACATCAACCGGGGCGGCGCGGCCGTGCTGGAGATCGTGCTGACCTTCCTGTTCGTGCTGGTCGTCCTGGTGGTGACCAGCCGCAGCGAGAATCCGGGCACCGCCGGCGTGGCGATCGGGCTGGCCCTGGCCGTGACCCAACTGGTCGGCGTGACGCTGGACGGCGCCGCCGTCAACCCGGCCCGCGCCTTCGGCCCGGCCGTCTTCGAGGGCGGCGTGGCACTGCGGCAGCTCTGGCTGTTCATCGTCTTCCCGCTGCTCGGCGGGGCGCTCGCCGCGCTGGTGGCACCGCTGGTGATGGGGGCGCAGCGGCACTACTGGGGCGGGCATGACAGGTCGGTCGGCCGACCGACGTAACGCCCTTTGGCAATATCCTTCGCCCGAGACTCTTCTCCGGCGAATATCTTCGTGGCAGCATCAGCGCATGCATCGCCGTCTCTTTCCCCGGGTCCTCGCGCTGGTCGCGTTGGTCGCCACCGCGGCCACCGCCGGCGCGCCGGTCGCCACCGCCGAGTCGCCCACTCCCGCGACGACCCGACTGCGCGCGGCCATCGACACGATCCTCGCCGACCAGCGGCTGACCGGCGCGCAGGCGTCGGTGGTCGTTGTCGACACCAGCACGGGGCAGACCCTCTACGACCGCAACGGGGACCGGCGGCTGATCCCGGCCTCCAACACCAAGCTGCTGACCTCCACGGCCGCCCTGGAACTGCTCGGCGCGGGGCACCGCTTCGGCACCGACGTACGAACCACCGGCAAGCGCCGCGGCGGGTTGCTCTCGGGCAATCTCTACCTGCGCGGCGGCGGCGACCCGACGATGCTCGCGGCCGACTACGACGCGCTCGCCGCGCAGGTCGCGGCCGACGGTGTCCGGGTGGTGACCGGCAACCTGATCGCCGACGACACCCGCTACGACAGCACCCGGCTCGGCCCCGACTGGACCTGGGACGACGAGCCCTACTACTACGCCGCCCAGGTCTCCGCGCTGACCGTCGCGCCGGACACCGACTACGACGCGGGCACCGTGATCGTGCACGCCGCCCCGGCGGACCGGGCCGGCGCCCCGCCGGTGGTCAACACCACCCCACCCACCGGGTACGTCCGGATCGACAACCGCGCCGAGACGGTCGCCGGGGGCGAGACCTCGATCTCGATCGAACGCGAGCACGGCGGCAACACCATCGTGGTGAGCGGGCAGATCGCGGTCGGCGACGAGCCGGCCAGCGACTGGGTGACGGTCTGGGAGCCCACCGGCTACGCGGCCGACGTGTTCCGGGCGGCACTGCACCGGCACGGCGTGCGGGTGCTCGGTCGAACCGTGCTCGGTCAGCCCACCCCGGAGGCCGCCCACCCGGTGGCCCGGCACGACTCGATGAGCCTGGGCGAGCTGATGACGCCGTTCCTCAAGCTCTCCAACAACGGGCACGCCGAGGTCCTGACCAAGGAGATCGGCCGGGTGCTCTCCGGCTCCGGCACCTGGACGGCCGGGCTGACCGCGATCAGCGAGTACGTCGCCGACACCGAGATGGACACCGGCACGCTGCGCCAGCGCGACGGCTCCGGACTGTCCCGGCGCAATCTGGTTCCGGCGACGGAGTTCGTCGACCTGCTGGCCGCCGTGCGGGCCGAACCCTGGTTCGGCACCTGGTACGCGGCCCTGCCGATCGCCGGGCAACCCGAGCGGTTCGTGGGTGGCACGCTGCGCAGCCGGATGGCCGGCACTCCGGCGGCGGGCAACGTGCACGCCAAGACCGGCAGCCTGACCGGGGTCTCCGGGTTGTCCGGCTATGTCACCAGCGCCGACGGACGGCTGCTGGCGTTCTCCATCCTGCTGAACAACTACCTCACCGCGTCGGTGAAGCCGCTGGAGGACCAGATCGCCGTGGCGTTGGCCGGCTACCGCGAGGACGGCGCGGCGACGGCACGGATCGCACCGCCGGCAGTGCCGGAGACGCCACGGACGCCGGAGGGCGTGGAGTGCTCCTGGGTCAAGCCGATCACCTGCTGATCGATGGCCGGGGGCGTTGCGCGCCCCCGGCCGGATCAGGCCGGGCGGTCCGGTGGGGGAACCACAGCGGTCGGGTCACCCCGCTCGATGAGCGCGGCGATCTCGGCGGCCCGCAGCCCGCGCAGCGCCAGCACCCGTGTGCCCCAGCGATGCAGCCGGCACGGGTGCGGGCTGGCGTCGTTACGGCAGACCATGCCGCCGGACCACCGGCGGGGAGCGTGCACCACCACCGCCCGCACCGCGAACTGGGCGTCCTCGCCCGTCACGTACGGCGGCAGAGGGATGTCGCGGAGCACCTCCCCCGGGGCTTCACCGGCACCGGGCGAAGCGGCCGGACGGACGCGGTGGGCGGTACTGCTGCTCATCTGCGGTGCCTCCACACTGGATGGTGGGACGGGAACAGCAGAAAGTTACGTCGCCATCGACCGCATGCGACGGACAAACTGTCCCGCCGTCCAGCGCGGCACCACGGACGCCAGGTCAGCTCCGTTCCAGCACCACCACCGGGATCTCCCGGTCGGTCCGGGCCTGGTAGTCGTCGTACGCCGGCCAGATGGCGGTCATCGTCGACCACATCCGGGGTTTCTCGTCGGGTGTCGCGGTGCGCGCCCGCGCGGAGAACGTCTGCGCGCCGACCTGCACCTCGACCTGCGGCTCGGCCAGCAGGTTGAGAACCCACGCCGGGTGTTTCGCAGCGCCGCCCTGCGAGCCGACCACCAGGTAGTCGTCGCCGTCCCGGCCGTAGATCAGGGCGGTGCGGCGTCGCTTGCCGCTGTGCCGGCCCCGGGTCGTCAGCAGGAGCGTGTAGACCCCGCCGGTCAGCGCACCGCCACGGCCTGGAGGCCGACGTTCCCGCAGTGCTCGGTGAAGACCTTCTCGACGGTCCAGGTCAGCACCAGCCGGGCGCCCTTCGGCAGCTTGAACCGGATGGTGAACTGTGCGCTCTGGCTGGTGTACGGGTCCTCCAGCCGGGCGGTGCGGACCGGTCCGCCGGTGGACAGCCGGGCCTCCAGCCGGCCGCGGGCCATCCAGGTCCCGGCGTAGAGCTGGACGACGCGCGGCTCGCCGCTGCCGGCGACGGCGAGGCTGAACCCACTGCCGGTGCCGCAGGTGTAGACACCGTTGGGGCTGCCGCGCACCGAGCGCTCCGACGTGCCGTCCCGCCAGCTGACGACCTCCTGGTTGCCGTCCCAGCCGACCCGGGTGCCGGTGCCACCCGCGTCGATGATCTCTCCGGAGCCGGCGCGCTTACGGACCGTCGACTTGCCGCTGTGCAGTCCCCAGTGCATCCAGTCCCGGGTGCCCACGGCGGTGAGGTCGATCTCAGCGGGCACCTCCGCGCGGCTCACCGACAGCACCGGCGCTGACGGGGACGGCGGCGGCGGGGCCGGTGAGCTGACCGACGGCGTCGGGTCGGGCGAGGGCGGACGCTGCCGAGGACGCAGGTTGGGTTCCGCCGGCCCGGCCTCGCTGGTGCGTCCTCCCGCGCCCGGGAAGCCGGTGGGGCGGGTGGCCCCGGCGGGCACGCCGCCAGGACGGCCCGCCTGATCGTCGCCGGACTCCGGGCCGGACCGGGTGCCGAGGTACGAGACGAGCCCCACCAGGCAGACGAGCACGGCGAGCCCCTCCACCACCCAGCGCCGCCGCTTCCGGGCGCGGGTGAGTCGGCGCAGTGTGCTGCGGGTATGCCCGGTGATGCCGGCGCGCGGCCGGTGCCTCGCCGGTCCGTCGGACGGCTCGTCCCCGCCCCCCGGATCCGCCCGCGTGCGGTCTTCGTCCGCCACCGACCCCTCCACCTCCACCGCGCGGCCGCCATCGAGCGTCGCGGATCGCACCGTCCACTGTGGGCCGTTTTGCGCTCGCATCCGGCGTGGACGACACGCTAGATCCGGACGGGCCGGCGTGTCCAGTCCGGAACCGGACGGTATCGGACAGCCCGGCCGTGACCCCGGTCGATCCGGACCGCGCTCGCGTCAGCCGATCCGGAAGCCCAGCGCCTGCGCGATGACCACGGCCTGCTCGGCGTCGACGAGAGCACCGGCTCGCTCGACGACCGTCGGGTCGAGCGCGGTCAGGTCGCTGCCGCGCAGGTCGGCGTCGCCGAGCCGGGAACTGTGCAGCTGCGCGCCGGAGAGGTCGACACCGGTCACGGTGGCGCCGGTGAGGTTGGCACCGGACAGATCCACCTCGCGCATCCGCACGTCGGTCAGCCGGACGCCGCGCAGGTCGGCGCCGGGCAACGCGACGAACGACCAGTCGCCGCCGGCCACCGTCAACGGGCGCAGGTCACACTGGGTGAAGGTGCTGCCGACCAGCTTGCAGCCGGTGAACTCGGCCTCGAAGAAGTTGCACCGCTTGAACACGCAGCGGGTGAAGGCGGAGTCGACGTGCCGGGAGGCGTTGAACAGCACGTTGCCGAACGTGCAGCCGGTGAAGACCGCGCCGCGACTCACCGCCTCGGTCAGGTCCACGTGGAAGAACTCGCAGCCCACGAAGTGCCGGTCGGTCAACTCCTCGCCGTACCAGTCCTCGTGGCGGAAGGTCACGTCCTCGGTCAGCTCCGGCATCCGGCAAGGCTAGTGCGAGCCGCCGACAGCCCGCCGGCGGCAGCCCCTTCCGGTATCGGCGTACCGGCTAGTAGGTTCGGCGGCGTGAGCGTGGCGCGGAGCAAGGACCCGGATCAGATCGGCTTCGACCCGGCGCGGCTGACCCGGATCGACGAGCACTTCGGCAGGTACGTCGACGACGGCCGGCTGGCAGGCTGGCAGGTGGTGGTCACCCGCCGCGGCGAGGTGGCGCACTCCTCCACGTACGGGCTGCGGGACCGGGAGTCGGGCGCTCCGGTCGAGGCCGACACGCTCTGGCGGATCTACTCGATGACCAAGCCGGTCACCTCGGTCGCGGCGATGATGCTGTGGGAGGAGGGCCGCTTCGAGCTGACCGACGAGATCAGCCGCTGGTTGCCGGAGTTCGCCGACCTGCGGGTCTACTCGAAGGGGTCGACGCTCAAGCCGTACACCGTGCCGGCGGTCGAGCCGATCCGGGTCTGGCACCTGCTCACCCACACCGCCGGCCTGACGTACGGCTTCATGCAGACCTCAGTGGTCGACGGGCTCTACCGGGCGGCCGGCTACGACCTGTACCCGCCGGCGGACGTCGATCTGGCCGGCGCCTGCGCGGCCTTCGGCGAGCTGCCGCTGCTGTTCCAACCGGGCACCGCGTGGGGCTACTCGGTCGCCACCGACGTGCTCGGCCGGCTGGTCGAGGTGGTCTCCGGGCAGAGCCTCGACGCGTTCTTCGCCGACCGGATCTTCGGCCCGCTGGGCATGACCGACAGCCGATGGTGGGTCGAGGGCGACGAGGCCGAGCGTCTGGCCGCGCTCTACGTCCCCGAGCCGCGCAGCGGCCGGGCGGTCCGCTACGACAGCCTCGGCTCGCTGGCCTACCGCAAACCCGCACTGTTCTCCGGTGGCGGCGGCCTGATCTCCAGCGCCGCCGACTACCACCGATTCACCCAGCTGCTGCTGCGCGGCGGCGAGTTGGACGGGGTACGCCTGCTCGGGCCGCGCACGGTGCGCTTCATGACCCGCAACCACCTGCCGGGGGGTCAGGACCTGGGCACCCTGTCCACCGGCGGCTTCGCCGAGACGACCCTGGACGGGATCGGCTTCGGCCTCGGCTTCGCGGTGGTCGACGACCCGATTCCCAGCCGGGTGCCGAGCAACGTCGGCGAGTACTACTGGGGTGGGGTGGCCAGCACCGCGTTCTGGGTGGACCCGGCCGAGGAGATCACCGCGCTTCTCTTCACCCAGCTGATGCCGTCGAGCACGTACCCGCTGCGCTCCCAGCTGCGCCAGCTCGTCTACGCCGCCCTGGTCGACTGACGGGATCGTCGTTCCACCGACGGGCGGCGGGCCCAGTCCCTAGCCTGGGCTGGTGAGCACCATCGTCGTGTTTGGCGCGGGCGGCACCGCCGGGTCGCGGATCACCGCCGAGGCGATCGACCGGGGGCACCGGGTGATCGCCGCCGTGCGCCGCCCGGAGGCCACCTCGTACCTGCCCGCCGGGGTGCGGACGGTCACCGGCGACGCGACCAGCGAGCAGAGCGTGCGGGAGCTGGCGCCGGACGCGGACGCGCTGGTCGTGGCCATCGGCGGCGGCGAACGCGAGCTGTGGCGGGACGCGGCGGAGAATTTGGTGACCACGCTGCGCGGGATGCCGGCGGCGCCGCGGATCATCCACGTGGGCGGCGGATCGACCCTGCTCACCCCACGTGGCACCCGCATCCTGGACGAGCCGGACTTCCCGGCGCAGTATCGGGACTCGGCGCTGGGTCAGGCTGACGCCCTCGACTACTACCGCACCGCCGCCGACGGGGTGAGCTGGACGTACGTCTCGCCGCCCCCGCTGGAGTTCCACCCCGGCGAGCGCACCGGGCACTACCGCACCGGCACCGACCAGCCGGTCACCGACGACCAGGGCCGTTCGGTCTTGACGTACGAGGACCTGGCGGTGGCGATCGTCGACGAGATCGAGCAGCCGCGACACCAGAACGCCCGCTTCACCGCCGCGTACTGACCCGGGGCGGGCCGGTCGCGGTCAGTCGGCGAGCCGGGCGGGGAAACCGCCGGTGGCGATCGGGCCCCAGGAGTCGATGGTGACCCGGATCAGCGACTTGCCCTGGCGCACCATCGCCGCCCGGTAGTCGTCCCAGTCCGGGTGCTCGCCGGAGATGCTGCGGAAGTACTCGACCAGCGGCTCCAAGGCCTCGGGCAGGTCCAGCACCTCGGCGGTGCCGTCGAGCTGCACCCAGGGCCCGTTCCAGTCGTCGGACAGCACGCAGGCCGAGACCCGCGGGTCGCGGCGGATGTTTGTCACCTTGGCCCGCTCGGGGTAGGTGGAGACGACCAGCCGGCCCTGGCCGTCCACGCCCGCGGAGACCGGGGAGGACTGGGGGCGACCGTCCGCCCGGGTGGTCATCAGCACAACGCGGTGTCGCGGCCGGAGAAAGTCGAGCAGGGTGTCCCGGTCGACCCGGGTGTTCTTCGCGATGCTGCGCGCCATCACTCCTTCCTACCAGGGCGACCGCGCGTCAGCTGGGTCGGGCCGCGCGGTGCACCGCCTGGGCCGGCACCCGGGGCCGACCGGCGGGGCGCCAGGCCCGGCCGTTGGCGTAGATCACCCGGAAACCGAGGTACGAGGCGAGCGGCGCCCAGTGCGCCGAGCCCATCCGCAGTTCGGCGGCATTGTGCCGCTGACCGTTGGCCAGCACGTCGAGCAGCACGGTTTCGAAAGCGGCCGATTCGACCCAGTCGACTTCGCGGGTGAAACCGCAGATCAGGGCGGCTCCGGTGACTTCCAGGAACTCGCGCAGCACCGTGTCGGAGGCGCGCAGCACGGAGCAACTGCCGAAATAGAGCCGCCGCCCCTCGCAGCGGCCCGCCATCAACTCGGCCACCTCGTTCAACTCCACGGACTGCCAGTCGGTGAGGCAGAGCCGGCTCGGCTCGCCGTGCATGGCAAAGAAGCCGACCCGGTGGTCGGCGTACTGCTTGAGCAGCCAGCGGTCCAGGAAGTAGAAGAGCTCGTCGCGGGTGGCGGCGTCCTTGTGGATGAACCGGATCTTTCCGAGCCGTTCCAGCAATTCCAGGGTGGGCAGCACGGAACCCCGCTCGTTGAGGTCCCGGTGCCACTGACCCTCGACACAGAAGACGCCACCGCGTGCCACATGCACCTCCGCCAGTCCGCCGCCCGAGGCTGACGGTACCGGCCGCCAAGGGCCGAGGAACATCACCCTCGGTGTGACTGATTGCGACGTTCGGTGTGGTTGCCCATGGCCGGGGTGATCGGGGGTGAATGGCTGTTTCGCAAATCAGTCGAATTCCCAGGCGATACCCAGGCAAGGCCAATCGTGAGGACAATTCTCGTTAATTGCCGCCAACCGCACTGATCAGTGCGAGGGTGGAAATCACGGGACGTCCCGGTCGATGTCCCGGAGCCCACCCCATTCGCTCTCCTATCGGGAGGACTTCTGTGCGCGTAAACACCTTGAAGCGAGCTGCCGTCGCATTCGCCCTGGCGTTGCCCGGGGCCGCGATCGCCTCGGTGATCGCCGCGCCCGCGGCGCACGCGGACGGCTGCTACACGTGGGACCGCACCCTGTCCCAGGGCCGCTCGGGCAGCGACGTCCGCCAGTTGCAGATCCGGGTGGCCGGTTGGGCCGGGTACCGGGACATCGTCGAGAACGACGGCATCTACGGACCGAAGACCGCCGCCGCGGTCAAGCGGTTCCAGCAGGCGTACGGGCTGCGCGCCGACGGGATCGCCGGCCCGCAGACCTTCGCCAAGCTGTACCAGCTCCAGGACAACGACTGCACGCCCGCGCACTTCAGCTACAAGGAACTCGACAACGGGTGCGGCGGGAGCGGGTGGAGCGGCGGTCCGCTGTCGGCGAGCCAGACCAAGCAGAACGCGCTGCGCACCATGTGGAAGCTGGAGGCGCTGCGCAAGGGCCTCGGCGACAAGCCGCTCTACGTCTCCAGCGGGTTCCGCAGCCGTGGCTGCAACAAGCAGGTCGGCGGCGCGTCGGACAGCCAGCACCTGTACGGCACCGCGGCCGACGTCACCTCGCGGACGTCGTCGCTGTGCCAGGTCGCCCGCAACGCGCGCAACAACGGCTTCAGCGGACTCTACGGGCCGGGCTACCCCGACCACGACGACCACGTGCACGTCGACTCGCGGCGGGAGAACAACAGCGACAACAGCTCGAACACGACGAGCTGGTCCGCGCCGGACTGCGGGATCGGGGGCGGCAACGACTGAGGCTCGGACAGCGTGACGCCGGCCCGGCGCGGGTGGGGAACCTCGCGTCGGGCCGGCATCGTGTCGCCCCGGGTCGGGCGGGCGTGGGGTAGCGCCGCTTCAGCTCGCCCGGGGCCAGCGCGGCGCGGTGATGGGGGGAGTCACCGGCCGGCCGGGAGTGGTGGGTCGTACTCCGGGTGGGACGACCCGCGCGGCCGGGTGCCGCGCGGTCAGCCCGTTGGTACGCGCGGCCTGGGCCGAGTAACCGGCGGGACGGGCGGCGGACGGCCCGGTCGCGGTGAACGGGAAGGGCACGTGCACGAAGGGGTTGCCGTGCCGGATCAACGCCTCGATCTGTCGCTCGTTGAGCCCGTGTGTCTCGAGCACCCGCCGCCCCCAACGGTGCAGCCGGCAGGGGTAGGAGGCGCCGTCGTTGCGGCACAGTGGCCCGGTGGGCCACTCCTCGGCGGTGTGCACGACCACCGCCCGGACCGCGAGCCGGACATCCTCGGGCGTCAGCGGTGCCGGCAGCGGCACCTCACCCAGTACCTGATCGATGGGATCCGTCGACTGCTCACCAACTCGCACGGCAGGCCTCCCGCAGTTCGGCAGCGATACGGCGGACCAGCCGCATCGACATCCTCGGCCAGTGGTACGGCCCACACCGGACGAAAGTTCAATTGCGGTACGCGGTAAGCAGATCCTCCGGAGTCAGCACGGTCATCCCCTCGACGGCGGTGCCGCTACGCGACACGGCCAGGGCCGGCACCGTCTCGTCGGCGCCGGGCAACCGGGACCGGTGCAGGAGCAGTCGGCCCAGGTCATGCGAGTCGAAGGGCCGCTTCTCCTGCCACTTGATGGAGCCGACGAAGCGGATACGACCGGCGACGGGTTCACGATCGGCGCCGACTATGTCGATTTCCGGGTCGTTGGTCCTGGTCCAGTAGCCACCGATCACCGCCGCCTCCGCGGGCAGATGGTCGCCGGGCAGCCGGCGCAGCGCCTCCCGGACAACCGGCTCGATCACCCGCCCCCGCCAGGATGCCCACGACGTGACGATCCGGTTCAGGGTCAGGTCGCCCCGACCTCGCTCGATCTCGGAGAGATGAGGTCCCAGGAACGACAACCAGAAGCGCAGGTACGGATCGGCCACTGCGTACCGGGTCTCCCGGGACGGCTTCGTCGACAACGGAACACTGACCTCCACCGTGCGCTTCTCGACCAGCAGGCGCAGCGCCCGGGTGAGCGATGCCTGTGGAAGATCTCCGGCCGCCCGGGAGATCAGCGAGAAGGTTCGCTCGCCGGAGCCGATGGCCCGCAGCACCAGACCCGCCTGCGACTGGGGCGGGAACTCGGCCGCCAGCGCGCGCTCGCCGCTGACCAGCAGGGCGGAGGTCGGATCCCGTACCGCATCGGTCAGATACTCCCGTACCGGTGCGTCACGCGGCCACTCATCGAGGATCAGCGGGAGACCGCCAGACACGAGGTAGGCGTCGAACGCGTCGGCGGCCGGAAGGTCGAGCATGTCGCGGACGTCGGCCGGACTCAGCGGCGGGATGACCATCTCCGTGGCGCGTTGGTGAAACGGCCGGCCGTAGTCGTTCAACGCCTCCATCATCGCCAGATCGGACCCGACGCAGACCAGCAGGACCGGCCTTCGGGACAGCTCGCGATCGAACACCTTCTGCAGCGTTCCCTCGAAGCCCGGGTCGCTCGCGATGAGGTACGGCATCTCGTCCAGGACGACGACACTGGGCCGGTCGGTCGGCAGCGCGGCGGCCAGCAGGGTGAGCGCGGCGTCCCAGGTCCGTGGTTGCTGCTCGCGCAGGATCTGGGCGCCCGGCAGCGTCGAGGTGGCCGCCGCCTCCACGAAGAGCGCGAGATCAGCGGCGACGCTCGGCTGTGCCGAGGCGGTGAAGAAGAGGTGCGGCACGTCCGCCCGCTCGACGAACTCCTCCACCAGCCGGGACTTGCCCACGCGTCGGCGACCGCGCATGAGGAGGGCTCGACCCGGCCGACCAGCCCGACCACCGCGTTCCACCCGGGAGAGCATGCCGTTCAGCAGGGAAAGCTCACGATCCCGTCCCACAAAGCCGTCCATGCCATCACTCCTGATACTTCCAACGCTGGAACACTCAAAATTGAGTGTAACTTCATCCGCGTTGGAACGACACGGTCGTACGACCTGCGGCGATTCCACTCAGACCAGGCCGGCGTCGTGCACCAGCAGGGCCACCTGGACCCGGTTGTTGAGGTCGAGCCGGGTAAGCAGCCGGGAGACGTACGCCTTCACCGTCGCCACGCTCATGAACAACTCCCCCGCGATCTCCGCGTTGGTGCAGCCCCGGCCCAGCGCGACCGCCACCTGACGCTCCCGCTCGCTGAGCCCGGTGAGCAGCCGCAGCGCCCGCTCCCGGCGCGGGTCGGGGCCGACCCGGCCCGGCGCGGCGGCGGTCACGTGGGCGATCAGCGTCCGGGTCACCGTCGGGGAGAGCGTCGCCTCGCCGGCCGCCACCCGGCGCACCGCGTGCACGATGTCCGCCGGCGGGGTGTCCTTGAGCAGGAAACCGGCCGCCCCGGCGCGCAGCGCCCGCAGCACCTGCTCGTCGGCGTCGAAGGTCGTCAGCACCAGCACCTCCGGCGGGTGCGGCTGGGCGCGCAACGCCTCGGTGGCGGTCAGCCCGTCCACCCGGGGCATCCGGATGTCCATCAGCACCACGTCCGGGGCGTACGCGGCGACCGCCGCGGGCACCTCGCCGCCGTCGGCCGCCTCGCCGACGACGGTCAGGTCCGGCAGGCCGCCGAGGATCATCGACAGCCCGGCCCGGACCAGGGCGTCGTCGTCCACGATCAGCACCCGCACCGGGCTGACACCCGCGCCGGCCCCGGTCTCGCCGGGCAGCCCGGTCACGCCGGCCACGGCAGCCAGGCGGCCAACCGGAAGTCGCCCGCGTCGTCCCGGCCGTACGCCAACCGGCCGCCGGCCAGGGTGACCCGCTCGGTGATGCCGACCAGGCCGGTGCCGGCGCCCGGTAGCTGAGCTCCGGTCGGGTTGCCCACCGGCCACCGGTTGCTGATCGCCACGGTCAGCCCGGTGCCCGGCCCGCCCGCGAGATCCACGGTGACGGCCGCGCCGGCCGCGTGCTTGCGGGCGTTGGTCAGCCCCTCCTGCACGATCCGGTACGCGGCCCGCCCCAGCGCCACCGGCACGTCCCCCGCCGCGCCGACGCTGTCGGTGACGTTCACCCGTACCCCGGCCGCCCGCGACTCGGCGATCAGGGCGGGAAGGTCGGCGAGGGTGGGCTGCGGAGGCTCCGGCGCGTCGCCGTCGCCCTCGGCCCGGAGCACCCCGATCACCTCCCGCAGGTCCTGCAGGGCGGCGTGCGCGCTGCCCCGGATCACCCCGGCGGCCCGGGCCACCTCGTCGGCCGGCGCGTCCGGGCGGAACTCCAGCGCGCCCGCGTGCAGGCTGAGCAGGGAGATCCGGTGGGCCAGCACGTCGTGCATCTCCCGGGCGATCCGGGTGCGCTCCAGGTGGCGGGCCTGGGTGACCCGCAGTTGCTGCTCCGCCTCGGCCCGCTCGGCCCGCTCCCGCAGCGACACGATCAACTGCCGCCGGGCCCGGACGAACATCCCCCAGGCCAGCACGGCGAAGCTGAGCACCACGCCCCAGGACACGGTGGCCCAGTACGGCATGCTCGGGTCCGGGCGCAGCCAACTGAAAACCAGGTTGGTGACGAGGCCGACACCGGTGACCGCGATCGCGACGGCGGTGCGCCGGTGCACCACCACTGTGAAGTACAGGATCAGCAGCGGGATGGCGGCAGCCATCGAGAACATGGTGAGCGGCACGGTCGCCACCGCCAGCCCGAGCGGCCACCGCCGACGCACCCAGAGCAGCCCGCAGCAGACCAACCCGAGCACCGTGTCCACGCCGGTCATCCAGCCGTGCGGCAGCGCGGTAGCCATCGCCGGCTCGGGCGACAGCGCGTCGGCGGCGGCGAACAGCACCCACAGCAGCCCGATCAGGAAGGCGAGGCTGTCCACCACCCAGTCGCGGGTGGTGCGGCGCGGACGCGTACGCCCTCGGTCAGCCGGCACGACCAGCTCCCCAGGCAGCAGCCAGGGGTGTTCCGGGACGGCGAGGCTGGTCACGACGCCAATGCTAGGCAGCCGACGGGCAACACGACCAGCTACCAAAGTCGAGACCCTCGAGTCGACCAAGGTCGGTGCGGCGCCGACCGGTGGCCGCAGCGGATGGCCGGGCGGCGCGGGCAGGCTCGACGACATGATCACCGTTGAGAACCTCACCAAGCGATACGGGCCGCACCCGGCGGTGGACGACGTGTCGTTCCAGTGCGAGCCGGGCACCGTGACCGGCTTCCTCGGGCCGAACGGCGCCGGCAAGTCCACCACGATGCGGATGATCTGCGGGCTCACCGCACCGACCGCCGGCCGCGCCGCCGTCTCCGGGCGCCCCTACCGGGAGCTGCCCAACCCGGGGCGGGAGGTCGGGGTGCTGCTGGACGCCTCCGCCCAGCACGCCGGGCGGACCGGCCGCGAGGCGCTGACGCTGTCCGCGTACACCATGGGGTTGGACCGGCGGGAGGTCGCCGCGAAGCTCGACCTGGTCGGGTTGAACGCGGTGGCCGCCAAGCGGCGGGTACGGGCGTACTCGTTGGGCATGCGCCAGCGGCTCGGCCTGGCACAGGCGCTGCTCGGCGACCCCCGGGTGCTGATCCTCGACGAGCCGGCGAACGGCCTGGACCCGGAGGGGATCTTCTGGATGCGCGGCCTGCTGCGCGACTTCGCCGACCGGGGCGGCACAGTGCTGCTCTCCTCCCACCTGTTGCGCGAGGTGGAGGCGGTCGCGGACCGGCTGGTGGTGATCGGGGGCGGCCGGATCGTGGCCCAGGGCACCAAGGACGACCTGCTCGCCGGCGGCGGCACGCTGGTCCGGGCCCGCGACGGCGCGGCGCTGCGCCGGGCGCTGGACGCGGCCGGCCTGACCGCCGCCGACGGCGCCGACGGACTGCTGGTGCAGTCCGACGCCGAGGCGGTCGGCCAGGCCGCCGCGGACGCCGGCGTCGCGCTGGCCGAGCTGCGCCCAGCCGGCGGCGGTGGCCTGGAACAGCTCTTCCTCACCCTGACCGCCGGCGAATCCACCAAGGAGGCCGTCCGATGAGCACCACCACCGCGCCCGCCGCCAACACCGTCACGCCCCGGCAGCACGCGCCGGCGCACCGCCCGTCGCTGCTCCGGCTCACCGCCGTGGAGCTGCGCAAGCTCGTCGACACCAGGGCCGGCCGCTGGCTGCTGATCACCATCGGCCTGATCGCCGCCGCGATCGCCACCATTCAGCTGATCTACGCCAGGGACGCCGAGCAGACCTTCGTCAACTTCTTCACGCCCTCGCTGCTGCCGATCGGGGTGCTCCTACCGGTGCTCGGCATCCTGTCGATCACCAGCGAATGGTCGCAGCGGACCGCCCTCACCACGTACGCCCTGGTGCCCCGCCGGGAGCGGGTCGTGGCCGCGAAGCTGATCGCGGTGGCGCTGGCGGCGCTCGCCTCGGTGCTGGCCAGTCTGGCCGTCGCCGCCGCCGGAACGCTGCTGGCGTCCGTCACCGGCGGCGCGGGCACCTGGCAGATCGACGCGTCGCTGATCCTGAACGCGGCGATCTTCCAGGTCACCGGCGTGCTGATGGGTGCCGCCTTCGGCCTGCTGCTGCTCAACCCGCCGCTGGCCATCGTCGGTTACCTGCTGCTGCCCACCCTCTGGGGGGTGCTGGGCGAGCTGGTGCGACCCCTGCGCGGCCCGGCCGGCTGGCTGGACACCAGCCGGACCATGGAACCGCTGTTCAGCGGCGACGCCATCACCGGCGAACAGTGGGGCCGGATGGCGGTGTCCCTGCTGGTCTGGATGGTCGTCCCGCTGGCCGCCGGCCTCATCCGGACGCTGCGCCGCGAGGTGTCCTGAGCATGGCCGACGAGGGTTACGGCCCACGCACCGTCGTCACCGGCGGGCCGGTCGAGCTGATCGTGCTGTGGGGCGGCTTCCCGCTGCTCGGCGCGGGCACCGGCAGCCTGCTCGCGCTGGCGGCGGGCTGGGTCGCCAGCCTGCCCTGGGCACCCGTGCAGTGGCTGTTCAACCTGCTGGACCGGCTGCCCGAGCAGCAGGCGATCGTCGGCACGGCAGCGGTGGGCGCGCTGGCCGGTCTCGTCATCGCCGGGGTGGGCACCGCCGAACGGCTGGTCGTCACCGTCGACGCGGCGCAGGTCCGGCTGCGCCGCGCCGGCGAGGACCGGCACCACACGCGGGCCGAAACCCGGGTGGTCTTCGTCGACAGCGGCGATCTGGTGCTGCTCGACGCGGACGGCGCTGAGCTGGTCCGGGAGTCGACGGACCTGCCGGGTGGCAGCCTGGCTGCGGCGTTCCGCACGCACGGCTGGGGCTGGGCGGACGGCGATCCGCACCGCTCGGCGTATCGGCTCTGGGTGCCCGACCTGCCCGGGCTGCCCGTAGGGGCGGACGCCCTGCTGCGGGCCCGGGAACGGGCGATCCAGCGGGGTCGACGCGACGACGCCCGGGAGCTGCGCCGGGAGCTGGGCCGGATCGGGGTGGTGCTGCGCGACGAGGGCAAGCGGCAGTACTGGCGGCTGAACGGGCGGGCGGTCACCCCCGGGGCGCAGGAGCCGACTTCGGCCGAGCCGGGGCCGGACGGGCGGTAGCGTCTGTCCCAGGAGATCCTGGGAGCGCGCGATGACCGAGCAGCAGCCGTACCGGGTGGTGTCCCGACACCCCGGCTTCGAACTGCGCCGGTACCCGGCCCACCTGGTGGCCGAGATGCAGATCCAGGCGTCGTTCACCCGCGCCCCGATGGAGGCGTTCCGGCCGCTGGCCGCCTACATCGGGGGCGCCAACCGGGCCCGGCACCCGATCGGGATGACCGCACCGGTGATGCAGGAGGCCACCGGCACGGAGAAGATCGCGATGACCGCGCCGGTGGTCCAGGAGGAGGGCGAGCGGCCGGACGCGTACCTGGTCCAGTTCGTCATGCCGGCCAGCTTCACCGCCGCCACCCTGCCCGAGCCGGTGGACCCCCGGGTGCGGATCCGGGAGGTCCCGGCACAGCTCGCGGCGGCGATGCGCTTCTCCGGGCGGTGGACGGAGAAGGCGTTCGGCCAGCGGGCCACAATGCTCGGCCGGTCGGTCACCGCGGCCGGGCTGCAACCGACCGGCGCCATCCGGTACGCCCGGTTCGACCCGCCGTGGAAGCCGTGGTTCCTGCGCCGCAACGAGGTCGTGCTGCCGGTCGTGGAGTGAGTCAGCGGCGGTAGCCGAGCGCGGGCGGCCAGGCCAGCAGCAGGGCCATCCCGAGCCCGGCGAGCAGCCCGACCAGCGAGAGCAGCAGGTCGGAGTCGGCGGCGTTGATCGGGCTGTTACCGGCCAGCGCCGTGAACTGCGCCCCGATCGGCAGCAGCACCATCATCGGGATGGCGGCCACCAGCAGGAACGCCATCGGACCCACCAGCGCGGCGAGGGCGGCCAGTGCGTGGTGCCGCCAGACCGGCCGGCCGCCCGGCCAGTCCCACGCCAGCAGGGTGACCCCGGCGAGCAGCACCGCCCCGAGGGCCAGCTGCGGCAGGGCTCGTGGGCCGGGCGGGATCGTCCGGATCAGTCCGACGCCGGACACGGCCGCCACGCCGAGCCCGGCCGCCAGCACGCAACGGGCCCGGGTCCGGGCCGGGGCCGCCGCCAGGGCGGCGCCGATGGTCAGGGCGACCAGCAGCACGCCGGTGGCAAAGGCCGACGGGTTCAGCTCCGGCTCCCGGTCGGTCGGTGACTCGATGCCGGCGGCCACCAGCGTCAGCACCCCCGCCACGCAGGCCGCCCCGGTCAACGCCCGCCGGTCCGTACCCGCGCCGGGTACGCCACGCTCCCGCCACAACAGGACCGCCGCCACCGCGCCGAGCACCACACATCCGCCGGCGGCGAGCAGCACCGTCGGCCCCGCACCGGTCAGGTCGGCCCGGTCGATCGCCACGTCGGCGGCGATCCAGAGGCCGCCGAGCAGCACCGCCGGCCCGGCCCACCGCCGACGCCCTCGGCCGGCCAGCACCAACCCGAGGACGACCGCGACGACCGCCGTGAACCGCAGGTCCCGCGCCCAGTAGGCGTTGTTGCCCGGCAGATGCTCAGACCACGGGCCGATCGGCTCGGTAAGCGGTTGCAGCACCGTCATGCCGATCGCCCAGAGCAGCACGGCGGCCGCGGAGAGGAGCAGCCCGACCGGGCGCGCGGATCGCATCCGTGGACGGTACCGGCCCGGCGCCCGCCGCGGCGGCCCTCGGTATGGGGCTGGTCATCCGGCGAAGGCGCGGACCGGCGACCGGGCGGGACGGTGGTGCAGCAGCCGCCACGCCGGCAGCGCGCTCGCCACCACCGCGAGCAGCAGACAGAGGCCCACTACGCCGCCGACCACCGGCCACGGCACGACGAGGTCCACCGGCGCGCCGACCTGCTCGGCGAGGCCGGCGCGGATGCTCAGCAGACCGGCGAACGCGACAGCCCCGCCGAGCAGTGCGCCGATCAACACCACCAGGGCGGACTCGGCCGTGACCAGCCAGATGACCTGCCGCCGGGTCGCCCCGGCCAACCGGATCAGCCGCAGGTCGGCGGCCCGGCCGGCGGCAGCCAACAACAGCGTGTTGGCCACCGCGATGGCCCCGTAGCCGGCGGACACCCCAATCAGCAGCAGCGTGAACAGCCAGACGAGGCGGTCCTCGGCGGCGTCCGCTTCGGCCGCCCAGGTGGCGACGTCGACGATCCGCGCGCCGACCGGCGGATCGATCCGGTCCCGGACGTACACCGTGGAGGTCAGCGCGGACGGGTCGTGCCTTCGCACCACGGCCCGGGGCACGAGCAGGTCGCCGGGGAGCGAGTCGTCGGTGACCACTGCGACGACGCGCAGCGGCACCAACGTCCCGTCGGCGAAGACCACCGGGTACGGCTGCGACGGCAACCCGGCCGCCGGCACCTCCGACGCGGTGAGCACCACTGTGTCGTCGCCGCGCAGGTCGTTCAGCGAGCCGGCGACGACGGTGAGCGCCCGGTTCGCGGCGGTGAAGCCCGCCGGGTCCACACCGAGCGCGGTCAGTGGCCGGTTTTCCGGCAGCGTTCCGGGGTCGGTGCGGAAGACAGTGGTCGGCAGGAGGGCTGTGCCACCGGCCGTGGCAACGGCCTGGTCCGACAGACCGGGTCCGCCGTCGGGCACGACGATCCAGCCGGCGTTCACGTTGTCCGCCCGACCTGCCGCGTACGCGGCGGTGGTGGTGCGCACCATCCCGGACACCAGCACCGCGAACGCGACCGTGAGCAGCACCGGCGCGGCGAGGGACGCGGTCCGCCGGGTGGCGGTCAACGCTCCACCCCGGACCAGCATCCCGATCGCGCCACCGGGCCGCCGCACCGGAGACCGCAGCAGCCGCACGACCGGCCCGACCACCGCCGGGGCGAGCACGGTGGCACCCGCGACCAGGGCCATCACCGCGTAGAGGGCGTACTGCGCGGCGACCCGGGCTTCGTCGGCGGTCGCCGTTCCGACGCTGAGCGCGGCCCCCACCGCTACGAGAAACGCCCCGGTGGCGACCCGCAGCCGCCCGATCGGTCGCTGCTCCACCGCGGCCTCACGCAGCGCCTCCAACGGGCGGACCCGGGCCGCTCGGCGGGACGCCGACCAGACGGCCAGCAGCGCGATCACCGGCCCGGCGACGAGCGAGACCGCGACCGGCCAGAAGGCGTAGCGGACCGCGAAGGTCGCCGGCTCGAAGCCGACGTCGACCAGCAGTCGACCCAACGCCGGGGCGAGTGCCGCGCCGACCAACAGGCCGACGAGCCCGGCCGAGGCGCCGACGGCGAGCGCCTCGGCGTACACCATGCGGCGGACCTGGTGTGGAGTGGCGCCCACGGCGCGCAGCAGGCCCAGCTCGCGACGGCGCTGCGCGATGGTGAACGCGAAGGTGGAGGCGACCACGAACACCGTGACGAAGCCGGCGAGGGCCGCCGTCGCGGTGAGCACCTGCGTGCCGATCCAGCGGGTACGGGCGTCACCGCGCGGCTCCAGCGCGCCGCGTGCGTCGCCGGTCAGCACCTGTCCATCGCCGCCGACGACACCGCGAGCCGCCACTGCGACCCGTTCCGGGTCGGCGCCGGGCGCGAGCAGCAGACCGATGGCCCGGACGCCGGGTGCGAGCTCGGCGGCGACCTCGTCCGCGACGTAGACGCCGGGCGCGTCGACCAGACCGCTGACGGTGTACGGCTGCGGACCCGCCGCCGTGAGAAGGGTGACCGGCGCGCCGGTCCGCAGCCCGAGCGCACTGTCGACGACCACCTCGCCAGCCTTCCGGGGCGGCTCGCCGGCCGTGCGGCGCAGTCCACCAAGCTGGGCGTCGGACCAGCCGTGGCCCTGGTGGGCGTCCTCCCGCCGGGCATCAGCGGCCGAAGGGCGGCCGCCGACGAGCGGCTGGGCGTAGAAGGTCCGGTCCGGAACCGCAGCCGCGACGCCCGGCAGACCGGCCAGCCTGCTGGTGAGTTCCGCCGCCGCGGTGGCGGACCAGGGTCGGCTCGGCACGAAGGAGTCGGCCGCCGTACCCGCCTCCGGACTCTGCACCACCACCGCCGCCTGCGCCAGCCGTTCCGGGACCTGCGGACGCCCGGAGGCGAGCAGCAGGGTGGCCGCCGCGACCAGCGCGACCCCGATGGCGACGGCCACGAACGCGCTGGCCGACCGCCGGACGCTCAGCACGACAGCTCCCCGGCGGTCTCCGCGGCGTGCCGGGACGCGCCCACCGGATCCGCCTCACGCTCGGCGATCCGGGCGGCGACGGCAGCGGCGGTGATCCCGCCGGTCAACTCGTCGACGACGCGGCCGTCGGCGAGCAGGAGGACCCGATCGGCGTACGCGGCGGCGCTGGGATCGTGGGTCACCATCACGACGGTCTGTCCGTGGTCGTCAACGAGCGCGCGCAGCAGCTGGAGCACCTGCCGGGACGCGGCGCTGTCGAGTGCCCCGGTCGGCTCGTCGGCGAAGAGCACCACCGGACGGGTGATCAACGCTCGGGCCACGGCGACGCGCTGCTGCTCACCACCGGACAGCTCACTCGGCCGGTGCCCGGCCCGGTCGGCCAGTCCGACGGCGTCGAGCGCGGCGGCGACGTCCCGGGCCGGTGGACGGCGGCCGGCCAGGCGCAAGGGCAACTCGACGTTCTGCGCGGCGGTCAGCGTGGACACCAGGTTGAACGCCTGGAACACGAAGCCGATGCGGTCACGCCGCAGGCGGGTCAGCTCGTCCTCGCCGAGGTCGTTCAAGCGGGTGCCGTCGATCGTGACGATCCCCTCGGTCGGGCTGTCCAGCCCGGCCGCGCAGTGCAGCAGGGTGGACTTTCCCGAGCCGGAGGGGCCCATCACCGCCGTGAACGTGCCGCTCGCGAAGCTGGTCGTCACACCGTCGAGCGCCGTCACCGGCCGACTCGGGGTGCCGTACACCGCGCGTAACCCCGTCAGGGTCACCGTGTCTGTGGTCATGGCCGTCACGGTGCCCGCTAAGGCAGGTGCCGCGCGTCATGCCAGCGCTGACACTTGCCGGCCCTCCCGTGGGCGGAGTCCGGGCGCGACCGGTGACAGGCGTCGTACCCGAGGATGACGGCCCACGGGTGGACGCCCCCACCGCGGCTGGCCGATACCGTTTGTCGGGTGATCGCTCTCCTGCTGTCCCGGCGACTACGGCCGATGGATCTGTACATCCTGGACGCCGTCCTGGCCGTGGCGGTCGGCGGACTGCTCTGCCCGTACGCGGCGCTCGAGTCGCCGCTGCACGGTGGCGTCCGCGAACCGCTCTGGGTGTCAGTGCTCGTCGGATTGACTCTCGGGCTGCCGCTGGCCGTCCGGCGACGGTGGCCGGTTCCGGTCGCCATCGTGATCAGCTCGATCAGCACAGTTGCCCTGGTCACCGGCGTGATTCCGAACTTCGCGGCTGCCGCGCCGGCGTTCGCCATCGGCCTGTCCTTCTACACGGTGGCCGTGTCGACGACCACGCGCCGATCGATGCTCTGCGCCGCCGGTTGTCTCGCTCTGGTGAGCGTCGCGCTGGTGCTGACCGCGGGCGACCTCTGGTCGCGGACCGGGGCGGTCGCCTACGCCGCCGTCATGATCGCGCCGGCCTGGCTGATCGGCTGGCTGATCCGGGAGCGACGCGCCCTGGCCGCCCGTCAGAGTGAGAACCTGGTCCGTCAGGCCGCCACCGAGGAGCGACTGCGGGTGGCGCGCGAGCTGCACGACGTGGTGGCGCACACGCTGAGCCTCATCGTGGTGAAGGCGGCCGTCGCAAACCACGTCGCCGAGGCCGACCCCCGCGAGGCGGGCGCCGCCCTGCGGGTGATCGAGGAGACCGGCCGCAGCGCGTTGACCGACGTCCGTCGGGTGCTCGGCGTACTGCGGGAGGGCACCCCGTACGCCCCGACGCCCGGGTTGGACGAGTTGCCGGTGCTCGCCGAGCAGGCGGCGATCGGCGGTGTCGACGTACGGCTCGACGTAAGGCGGGAGGAGGCCGGCGCGGTGCCGGAATCGGTGGGCCTGGCCGTGTACCGGATCGTGCAGGAGGCGGT
Organism: Micromonospora coriariae; assembly: GCF_900091455.1. Classification (NCBI taxonomy): domain Bacteria; kingdom Bacillati; phylum Actinomycetota; class Actinomycetes; order Micromonosporales; family Micromonosporaceae; genus Micromonospora; species Micromonospora coriariae. The sequence goes on from NZ_LT607412.1 coordinate 1,562,833, forward strand.
GACCAACGTGGTGAAGCACGCGGCGCCCGCGGCCTGCCGGGCGACGGTGACCGTCCTGCCCACCGAGGTGCGGGTGGAGGTGACCGACGACGGCCGGCGACCGGTGTCGACCGTAGGGGAGGGACACGGGTTGATTGGCATGCGTGAACGGGTGGCGTTGCACGGTGGGGAGTTCCACGCCGGACCACGCTCCGACGGCGGCTTCGCGGTGACGGCCAACCTGCCGTACCGGGTGGCCGCGTGATCCGGGTGCTGATCGCCGACGACCAGGCGCTGCTGCGCGGCAGCTTCCGGCTACTGGTCGACCTGGCCCCTGACTGCACCACCGTCGGGGAGGCCGGCACCGGCGCGGAAGCCGTCGCGCTGACCGCCGAACATCGGCCGGACGTCGTGCTGATGGACGTACGCATGCCGGAGATGGACGGCATCGAGGCGACCCGGCGGATCTGCGCCGATCCGGCGACGGCGGCCACCCGGGTGCTCATGCTGACCACCTTCGACCTCGACGAGTACGTCTACGGCGCAATCCGGGCCGGGGCCAGCGGCTTCCTGCTCAAGGACACCCCACCGGCAGAGCTGCTGACCGGCATCCGGGTGGTGGCCGCCGGTGAGGGACTGCTCGCGCCGACGGTGACCCGTCGGTTGATCGACGAGTTCGCCCGGCGGCCGGAGCCGGCCCGGCCACTGCCGCGTGGGCTGAACGGGGTGACCGAACGGGAACGGGAGGTCCTCGCGCTGATCGCCCGGGGCCTGTCCAACGCCGAACTCGCCGCGCACCTGCACCTCAGCCCCGCCACCGTGAAGACGCACGTCGGGCGGCTGCTGACCAAGCTGGCGGTACGCGACCGGGCGCAACTCGTCATCGTCGCCTACGAAACGGGCCTGGTGGGTCCCGGCGGGTTGGGGCCGGCCGACCTACGCTGACCGGGTCGGCTTGGCAAACGAGGAGGACGCCATGACCCGCTACGTCGCCCTGCTGCGCGGGGTCAACGTCGGCTCCACCCGGCTCGCGATGGCCGACCTGCGCCGGCTCGTGACCGACCTCGGGCACGACGACGTCAGGACGTACCTGCAGAGCGGCAACGTGGTGTTCGGCAGCGGTGTACGCGACGCCGAGAAGCTGGCCGCCGGGATCGAGCGGGCGCTCGCCGACGAGCTGGGGCTGAGCGTGTCGGTGCTGGTACGCAGCGCCCGGGAGCTGGCGGCGGTGGCCGGCGGCAACCCGTACGCCGAGCGGGAGGACGACCCGACGAGGCTGCTGGTGGCCTTCCTCGCGACCGCGCCGAAGAAGTCCACAGTGGATGCGCTGACCGTGCCCGGCAGCGAGAACGTGGCGTTCACTGTGACCGGCCGGGAGGTCTTCCTGCACTACGTCGACGGCGGTTACGGGCGGTCGAAGTTCACCAACGCGTACCTGGAGAAGAAGCTGGGCGTTGTGGCCACCTCCCGGAACTGGAAGTCGGTGCGCGCCCTCGCCGAACTGGCGGCCGGCTGACCCGGCGGGGGTCGCGCCGGTCCGGCCGCGACCCCCACCCGGGCCGGTCAGAAGTGGTACGCCGTCTCGTACTCGGGCACCAGCACCCGGCTGCGCGGCGAGATCCGCCGCACCGCGGCGATCATGTCGTCCAGCCGGATGCGATCGGCCGGGGCGACGGGCGGTGGGTTCTGCAGTTTGGTCTCGAAGTTGTCCCAGTGCACCGCCACCACGACCTTCGGGTAGTCCAGGCCGGCCAGCAGCCGGGGCAGGTAGTCGCCGGTGGTGGTGGCGTTCTGCATGGCCACCATGGCCACGTCCGGCGCCAGGCCGGTGAGGTTGCGCTCGGCGACGTCACTGGCCCCGGTGAAGTAGACCGACGGCCCGCCGTCGACCCGCAGCAGGTAGCCCAGCGTGTCCCCCTCCGGCAGGTCACCGATGGTCGCCGGCTGCGCCGGCTGGCTCACCCGCACGCCGGGAAAGGCCACCGAGTACGAGGGGTTGCGGCTGTGCAGGGAGCCGACCACCTCGACGCTGTGATCACCGAAGTCCAGCACCTCGCCGCCCTTCACTGCGCTGAGCTGCGTCGACGGCACCCCGTAGGCCAACCCCAGGTGGTACGCGGTCAGCGTGCCGAACACCCGCGCGCCGGTGCGCCCGGCGATGTGGGGCACGTCCATGAAGTGGTCCCAGTGGGTGTGCGTGACCAGCACCGTCATGGCCCTGTCGACGCGAGCGTCGATCACGTCGGTGCGCACGGTCAATGCCGTGGTCGGATTGAACGGCCCGGTGAACAACCCGGTGTCGATCCGGCTGAGGTACGGGTCGACCAGCACGGTCCGGTCGCCGATGTCGACGCGCCATCCGGCCGTACCCCACCAGCGAAAGCTGACCGCGCCGCGGCGGCGGGTGGTCGGCGCGGGGGCGGCGGCCGGCGGCGCGGCCTGGGCCGGGGTGGCGGAGGTGGCGGCGAGGCCGCCGGCGGAGACCAGGGCGGTGGTGGCGGCGTCGCGAAGAAAGCGACGGCGGTCGAGACTGGGCATGCGGATCTACTCCCCGTGGTCCGGTGACTGGTCGGCACGAGCCAACCAGCGCCACCGGGCTCCGGTCCAAGATCGAAGGCCGCCAGCTCCGATACGTCGCCGCATATCGGGCCTGTTCAGGGACGGTGCGCCGATGCCCGAACGGCTGAAAAGTTCAGTCGCCGCGCAGCGCCTCGACGGCCGTCCGCGCGGCGTGTCCCATCGCCAGGTCGACGTCGATCCGGCGCGGGGTCAGCCGATCGGAACGGGCGAAGACGGCGATGGCGTACCGGCCGCCGTCGAGGTATTCGGCGACGCCGGCTTCCAGGTGCAGGCCGGGCAGGGTGCCGGTCTTGCCGGACACCCGGACGCCGGGCGGGAACCCCGCGGCCAGCCGGGTCCAGAAGATCTGCCGGGCCATCCAGGTGCGGACCATCGCGCAGGCCTGCGGCGGCCCGGCCTCGTCCCGCCAGATCAGGGTGAGCAGCCGGGTGATCTCCCGAGCCGTGCTCGACGTGGTGCGCGCCGGGTCGAACACCCGCATGGTCCAGACCTGGTCGTCCGGCAGGGTCGGGAAGATCCGGGCGAAATCCGCCTCGTTCCGCGCGCCCACATCGGCGAGCATCCCCTCGACCAGATCCCGGGGGCCGCCGAGCACGCGGGTACGGGTCAACCCCAGCTCGGCGGCGAGCATCGGCAGCAGGTCCGGGCCGACCCGGCGCAGCAGCAGGTCAGCGGCCGTGTTGTCGCTGACCGACATGGCGAAGTACGCGAGGTCGCGCAGCGACACCTCGGCGTCGTCGGTGCAGCCGGCCAGCCCCCACCCGCCGAGCCGGTCGGCGGCGGTGACCTGGATCCGTTCGGTCGGGTCCAGCTGACCGGCGACGACCTGCCGGGCGAACTCCAACACCAGCAGGATCTTGAAGATCGAGGCGATCACCACCTGCTCGTCGGCCCGCACCCCGACCTCCCGACCACCGGCGACCTCGCCGCCGTGCTGCTCGGCGGTCAGGTCCACGCCGTCCAGGTCGACGGCGTGCAGGCTGGCTGTCACCCCGACCTCGGCGAAGATGGCCCCGATGCGCTCCCCCACGTCCACCCCGGCACGGTATCCAGCGGCACGATGCCGGCGCTGGCGTAGGGTCCGGGCCGTGGACCTGCTCCGACACCTGCGGCACTTCGTGGTGGTCGCCCACGAGCTGCACTTCGGGCGGGCCGCGGAGCTGCTCGGGATGGCCCAGCCGCCGCTCAGCCAGTCCATCCAACGGTTGGAGCGGGAGCTGACGGTCGAGCTGTTCGACCGGTCCCGCCGCCAGGTGCGCCTCACCACCGCCGGTGAGCTGCTGCTCGGCGAGGCGGAGGAGTTGCTCGCCGGCGAGGGTCGGCTACGCAACCTGATGGGGCAGGTCCGCGCGGGTGAGCTGGGCGTCCTGCGGGCCGGGGTGCCACCGGAGACGCCGGCGGTGACGCTGCGCGCGCTGCTGGACGGGCTCACCACCCGGGCGCCCGGCCTGGACGTGGAGCTGCAGGAGCTGACCAGCGGCGAACAGGTGCGGATGCTCACCGAACGGACCCTGGACGTGGGGCTGGTGCACCACCCGGTGGCGGCGGACGGGCTGCGCTTCGGCGCCCCGGTCGACGTACCGCTGGGGGTGCTGCTGCCGCGCACCTCGCCGCTGGCCCGCGGCCGGGAGGTGCCGCTCGCCGCGCTGGCCGGCCTCGACCTGGTGGCCGCGCCCCGGGCCACCGCGCCGGGCTGGCACGACCACCTGCTGGACGTGTGCCGCCGGCACGGCTACCGACCCGCGCGGGTCCGGCCGGCGCGCAACCCGGAGTTCCTCTTCGCCCTGGTGCTGGCCGGTGGCGCGGTGGCCGTCGAGCCGGCGACGGTGGCCCGCCGGGAGCCGCGGATCGCCTGGCGGCCGATCGCCGGCGCGCCGCTGGCGAAGCGCACCTCGGCGGCCTGGCCGGACCGGTCGGCGCACCCGGCGGCGCCGATGTTCGGGCAGCTCGCCGCCGAGGTGCTCACCGGCGCCGAACCCCCGCCGCCCGCGCCCGGCACCCCGTCGGTGCCCGCGGCGCGCCCCTGGCCGGTGCTCTTCGACACGACCGGGTGAGCGGGTCCACGTTGCGCTCGTCACCCTGAGAACGGCGGTGAATCCACCTCCCGCTCGGGTAGGGATAACAGGTGGCACGCGTGGACGTGATTGCGCGCCCGGGTGCCTCGGACGAAGACGCGAAGGAGCCGCAGTGGCCAACACGATTCCCGACATCAGCCTGAACGACGGCACGACCATCCCGCAGCTCGGCTTCGGGGTGTTCCAGATCGAGCCGAAGGACACCGTCGCGGCGGTGGCCAAGGCGCTGGAGGTGGGCTACCGGCACATCGACACCGCCGAGATGTACGGCAACGAGGCCGAGGTGGGCGAGGCCGTACGCGAGTCCGGCCTCGACCGGGACGCGGTCTACATCACCAGCAAGCTGAACAACGCCTTCCACCGCCCCGACGACGCCCGCAAGGCGTTCGACTCGACGCTGGCGGCGCTGAAGATGGACTACATCGACCTGTTCCTGATCCACTGGCCGCTGCCGACCCTGTACGACGGCGACTACGTCTCCACCTGGAAGGTGCTGGAGGAGTTCCAGCGCGACGGCCGGGCCCGCTCGATCGGCGTGTCGAACTTCCAGGTGTCGCACCTGCGGCGGCTGGCCGCCGAGGCGGACGTGATGCCGGCGGTCAACCAGATCGAGGCGCACCCGTACTTCGGCAACGAGGAGGTCCGCGCCTACGGCCGCGAGCACAACATCCTCACCGAGGCGTGGTCGCCGATCGCGCAGGGCAAGGTGCTGGGCGACCCGACGGTGGTCGACATCGCCGAGCAGGTCGACCGGAGCCCGGCGCAGGTGGTGCTCCGCTGGCACGTGCAGCGCGGCGACATCATCTTCCCGAAGTCGACCACCCCGAAGCGGATCGAGGAGAACACCCGGATCTTCGACTTCGAGCTGGACGACACGGCGATGGAGCGGATCACCGGGCTGGACAAGGGCGAGGCCGGTCGGCAGGGCCCGAACCCGGACACCTTCGCCTACCTGCCCGCGTAACGCGACGGCTGGCGACGGCGCACAGAGAAGGGGGGCCCGGTCGGGTCCCCCTTTTCGTGTGAAAGGACCGCCCCCTGCGATGTCGCTCCGCCGCTCCACCCTTGCTCTGCTGTCGTTGCTCCTGCTCGCGCCGGCGGCCTGCGCGCCGAGCCAGGCCGCCGAGGCCCCCCGCTGGTCCGCGCCGGCGGCGTCGGCCTCGCCGACCCCGCCGAAGCCGCGCCCGGCGCCGACCTCCACCGCCGAGGTCCGCAGCCGGGTCACCAAGGCGATGCTGAACCTGGACGCGAAGTTCAACCCGGAGACCGCCCAGTACACCGACGAGAACACCGACGCGTGGAAGCTGATCTCGTTGTGCAGGGCGAGCCTGCCGTCGGACATCAAACGCACCGCCTACCGGGAGCGGCTCTGGGACGGCGAGACCGTGTGGATCCGGCAGTACGTGGTCGGCTACCTGAAGGTGCCCGGCCGCAAGCTCGCCGACGAGCTGCGGTCCGTCCTCTCGACGTGCAAGCAGTACGAGGTGCCCGACGACGGACGCACGTCGACGATCGTGCGGCCCTCACCCCCGCCGGTGCCGAACGGCCCGGACGTGATCACCTTCTGCGAGCGGTTGAAGGGGAAGGCGACCCGGCACCAGTGCACCCTCTTCCTGGTGCGCGGCAACTTCGTCATGGAGGTGGACGCCTCGGCGAGCAACGGCGACCTGGCGGCCGGCACCGCGCTGATCGCGAAGATCGCGCCGCTGGCAGTGGCCGCCCTCGAGAAGATCGCCTGAACGTCGCCGCGGGACGGGCGCCACCGCTGTGGCACCCGCCCCTCCCCCCTGCTGACGACCCCTCGGTCAGCCCCCGGTCAGCTCCGGCCCACGGAGTCCTGGTTCTGCAGCACCAGCCACCGGCCTTGGTGGTAGGTGTAGCTCACCCCGATCAGCAGCGGCACCCGGACGCCGGACGCCGGCACCGCGTAGACGGAGTCGAACAGCACGAAGCCGGTGTGGCAGCCCACCACGGTCTGCTTGGCCACGCTGAACGACTGCGTCCAGGAGTCGTCGGCGAAGAACCCGCGCAGCCAGTCCACGGTGGCCCGCTTGCCGTCGAGCACCTCCCCGTCGGAGGCGAAGACGGAGGTCACCTCGGGGTGCAGCAGGGCGGCGAAGCCGTCCAGGTCACGCCGGGCGGTGGTCTCCACGTACGCCCGGACGGCACGGTCGAAGGCGCGCTGGCAGCCGCGGGCCGTCGCGTCGCCGGTCGTGGTGTCGCCCGGGCCGGGGGTGGCGGCCGACACCGCGGCGGGAGCCGAGGCCAGCAGGCCGGCGGTGAGCCCGAGCAGGGCGATCGTTCGGCCGAGCCGGCCGGCGGGGCGGGCGGAGGCAGGTGGGCGCATCGGGTTCTCCTCGCAACGAGTGGCTGTGCCGTCGCAGCCAACCCGGCCCGGCGATCCGCCGGCCAGTGATTCGAACCAGCTCGAATGCGGGCCGCACATAGATGCCGCCGCTTGTACGATCCGCGCTGTGATGGTCGCGCATCTGGACGGCCCGAGCCTCGCCCGGCTGCGGTTGGCGATCTCGCCGGCCTCGGAGGTGACGTCCTGGCTGCGGGCGGCGCTCTCGCGGTTCGGGCATCCGGTGCACGGCGATCCCGGCCCGGCCGCCCGCGCCGCACTGCGGCACCCCGACGTGGCCCTGGTCGCGGCGCTGGTGACGCCGCCCGGCCGGCTCGGTTACACGCCGGACCTGCTCACGCCGAAGCCGCCGCTGGGCCCGCTCGACGCGGTCTTCGACCAGCAGTTGACGGCCATGGCGGCGACGCCCGCCGACGAGGTGGCGACGCAGGTGCACGAGCGGTTCCCGGCGGGCGCGATGCCGGCGCGGGTCCGCGCGGCGGTCGAGGACGGCACGCTCGCCCGGCGGGTCACCGACGGGCTGCGCCACTTCTGGCGGGCCGCGCTCGCCGAGCAGTGGCCGGCGGTGCGGGCCGCGCTGGAGGCCGAACTGGCCGCGCGGGCCACCACCATGGCCACCGCCGGGGTGGGCGGCATGCTGAACAGCCTGCACCCGAAGGTCGGCTGGACCGGCAGGTCGCTGACCATCGACAGCTCGTACCGGATCACCACGGCGCTGACCGGCGCGGAACTGGTGCTCGCGCCGTCGGCGCTGGCCTGGCCGCAGCTGTCCACCCAGCTCTGCGACGAGGGCAACGCTGTGCTGGTCTACCCGATCGGCGCCGGGCGGGCGCAGCCGCGCCGGGCGGGCCGGCTCGGTGACCTGGTCGGTGCGAGCCGCGCGGCGATCCTCGCGGACCTGGACGTGCCCCGGTCCACCGGGCAGCTCAGCGAGCGGCACCGGCTGGCGCCGGCCACCGTCTCCTACCACCTGGGGGTGCTGCTGCGCTCCGGCCTCGTGGTCCGCGCGCGGGAACGGCACAGCGTGCTCTACCGGCGGTCCGAGCACGGGGACGAGCTGGTCGGCTGCCGTCAGGGCGCGACGCGCTCGGCGAGCCGACGGAACACCGCCTGAGTGGGTGAGCCGGGCTCGGGGACGTAGACGATCATCCGCTGGTCGGTCTCCGGCACGTGCAGCACCCGGCACTCGAACTCCAACGCCCCCAGCTCGGGGTGCGGCACCCGCTTGACGATCGGGCGGCGCTCCTCGACGTCGTGCTCGGCCCAGAGCCGCGCGAACCGGGGCGAGGTGCCGAGCAGCTCGGTGACCAGCTCGCGGATCGCCGGGTCGGCCGGGTAGCGGCCGTAGGCGGCCCGCAGGTCCGCCACTGTGCTGCGGACGAAGCAGATACTTTCCGCGTCGGACCAGCGGCTGTCGGTCACCGGGCGCCGGAAGGTCCAGCGGATCATGTTGCGGTCCGCGTCCGGCACGGCCGCGAGGTCACCCACGAAGTACGTGGCCAGACGATTCCAGGCCAGCACCTGGTACGCGGCGTCGACGAGGTACGCCGGGGTCTCGGTCATCGCGTCGATCAGGTGCCGCAGCCCCGGGGTCACCTCCCGGCTCGGTCCGCCGACCGGCAGCGGATTCTCCCCGGCGATCCGGAACAGATACTCGCGCTCGTCCCGGCTGAGCAGCAGTGCCCGGGCCATCGCGGCGAGCACCTGCCGGGACGGGTGCGGCCCCCTGCCCTGTTCCAGCCGAATGTAGTAGTCGATCGACATACCGGCGAGTTGGGCCACCTCCTGGCGGCGAAGCCCGGGGGTGCGTCGGCGTTCGCCCTCGGGGAGCCCGACCTCGGCGGGGCGCAGCCGGGCGCGGCGGGCGCGCAGGAACGCCGCCAGTTCGTCACGACGTAGGTCGGTCATGCGTCAAGCGTGCCTCAGCCGGCGCCGGCGAGGGTGGTACCGCCGGTCCCAGCCTCGGCCGGTCTCTCCCTCCGGGCGGGCCGGACGGGCAACGTCGAGGACATGACGACGAACACGATCGCCCTGATCACCGGGGCCAACAGGGGAATCGGCCTGGCCACGGCCGAGCAGCTCGGCGCGCGGGGCATGACGGTGCTGGTGGGTGCCCGGGACGCCGAGCGGGGCCGGGCCGCGCAGGAGAAGCTTCGCGCCGGCGGCGCGGACGCCCGGTTCGTGCCGCTGGACGTCACCGACGCCGAGTCGGTGGCGGCCGCCGCGAAGCTGGTCGAGTCGGAGTACGGCCGGTTGGACGTGCTGGTCAACAACGCCGGCATCATCCTCGCCGACGGTACGTTGGGGCTGCCCAGCGAGACGACCGTGGCGACACTGCGCCGCGTGTTCGAGACGAACGTTTTCGGGGTGGCGGCGGTGACCAACGCGCTGCTGCCGCTGCTGCTCCGGGCACCCGCGGCCCGGATCGTCAACGTCTCCAGCGAGGTCGGCTCGATCGCGGTGATGACCGACCCGGACGGCGCGCTGTTCGCGCTGACCTCCGTGCCGTACCCGTCGTCGAAGTCGGCGCTGAACATGCTCACCGCCATGTACGCCAAGGAGCTGCGGGACACCCCGATCAAGGTGAACGCGGCGAACCCGGGCTACTGCGCCACCGACCTCAACGGCAACAGCGGCTTCCGCACCGCCGAGCAGGGCGCCGAGGTGAGCGTGCACCTGGCGACGCTGCCGGCGGACGGGCCGAGCGGGCTGCTCTGGGGCTTCCAGATGGACGCCGGCGGCGGGTACGGGGTGCTGCCCTGGTGAACGCTTGACCTGGAGTGCGCTCCAGCCGGCAGGGTGGCGTGCGGGCGCCCACCGGTAGGGCGCACGGAAGGAGAACCACCATGCTGTACCGCACGATCGGCACCGACCCGGCGACCCGGCGCGAGGTCAGCGTGCTCAGCCTCGGCGCGATGCTGTTCGGCAGCGTCACCGACGAGACCACCTCGTACGCGATCCTCGACCGGTACGTCGAGGCCGGCGGCACCTTCATCGACACGTCGGACAACTACGCGTTCTGGGTGGACGACGGGCAGGGCGGGCAGAGCGAGGAGCTGCTCGGCCGGTGGCGGCGCAGCCGGGGCGTCGGCTCCGAGATCGTCATCGCCACCAAGCTGGGGGCCCGCCCGCTGGCCCCGGGGACCAGCTACCTGGACAACGCCGAGGGCCTGTCCGCGAAGGTGATCCGCGAGTCCGCCGAGCGCAGCCGGGACCGGCTCGGCGTGGAACGGCTGGACCTGCTCTACGCGCACATCGAGGATCGGACGGTGCCGCTGGCGGAGACCGTGGAGGGCTTCGCCGAGCTGGTCGGCGAGGGAACGGTGGGCCTGCTGGGGGCGAGCAACCACCGGGCGTGGCGGGTCGAGCGGGCCCGCGCGCTGGCCGCCGCGGCCGGCCTGCCCGGGTACGAGGTGCTCCAGTACCACCGCAGCTACCTGCCGAACCGCACCGACCTGGCCAGCGCGCTGGACCCGGACGGCGAGCCGGGTGGCGTCAGCGGCGACCTGCTCAGCTACCTGCGCGCCGAGCCGGAGCTGACCCTGGTGGCGTACTCGCCGCTGCTCAAGGGAGCGTTCACCCGGGCGGACAAGCCGCTCAGCGAGGCGTACGACCTGCCGAGCGCGCCGCGCCGGCTGGCCGCGCTGCGCGAGGTGGCCGGTGAGACCGGCGCGACGGTCAACCAGGTGGTGCTGGCCTGGTTGCTGGGCGGCGACCTGCCGTCGATCCCGCTGGTGGGCGCGTCCTCGGTGGCTCAGCTGGAGGAGAGCCTGGCCGCGGTGGACCTGGAGCTGACCGCCGAGCAGCGGCACCGCCTCGACACCACCTGGTGACCCGTCAGGCACCGTCCCGCCGGCGTCAGCCCGTCGCCGGCGGGGCGGTCAGGTCGAGCTGCCAGTCGTTGGCGCGCATCATGTGCCCCGGCGGGTATTCGAAGCCGGTCTCGCCGAGCAGTGTGAAGCCTGCCTTGCGACAGACCGCGTTCGAGGCCGGGTTGTCGACCGAGGGGTAGGCGTGCGCGTAGCGGCGGGTCCGCCGGGCGCGGGCCACGTCGGCGACCGCGAGCACCGCGGCGGTGGCCAGCCCCTGTCCCCGGTACGCGGGCAGCACCGCCCAGCCCATCTCGTACACCGGCTGCTCGCGCCACTCCCGGGCCCAGTAGCCGACGCTGCCCGCTCGCGCGCCGTCCGGCAGCACCAGGGTGAACATGCAGCCCTGCCCGCCCTCGGCGAAGTGCACGTAGCGGTCGTGCCGGGCGAGCACCTGCTCGTCGGTCTCCGGCCCGCCGGTGTGCTTGCGCGTGTCCGGTGAGTTGAGCTGCCGCAGCAGGTCGAGGTCGTCCTCGTGCCACGGTTCGATGCGTACCTGCGCCATCGCGCCCCCTGTTCCTCGGCCCCAGTCAAGCCGATGGCTCTGACATCGGTCCCCGAAACGCCGCCCGCTAGATCCGATCTGGCGGGGCGCCGGCCGTCTCCTCGCGCCTGCTGGGTGAGACCGAGAGGCCCGGGGGGGGGAAACGATGACGCCGCTCAGGATCGCCGTGATCATCGGCAGCACCCGGGAGGGGCGGGCCGGGGACCGGGTCACCCGCTGGTTCGTCGACCAGGCCGAGCGGCACGACGACCTCGCGGTGACGGTCGTTGACCTGACCGAGTACGACTTTCCGGCCAGCTACCCCGCCGAGCCGACCGCTTCCATCCGGGCGTTCGTCCGCGAGGTGAGCCGGGCGGACGCGTTCGTAGTGGTCACCCCGGAGTACAACCACAGCTTCCCGGCACCCTTGAAACAGGCGATCGACTACGCGTATGACGAGTGGCAGGCCAAGCCGGTCGGCTTCGTGTCGTACGGCTGCCGGTCCACCGGCCTGCACGCGGTCGACCAGCTGCGCACGGTCTTCACGGCGCTGCACGCGATGACGGTGCGCGACGTCGTCGGCATCGACCTGCTCGCCGGCGAGCAGACGCCGCACTGCACCGACGAGCTGCGCCGCGACGCCCGCGTCCTGCTCGACCAGCTCCGCTGGTGGGGTCTGGCGTTGCGCGACGGCCGCGCCGCCCGGCCCTACGTCTCCTGAACGCCGCCTCCTGAACACGACGACCGATGAAAGGTAAGGATCATGAGTAGACGCACCACCGGCCTGGCCATCGAGGCCGAAGGGCTCACCCGCTCGTTCGGGGACACCCGGGCGCTGGCCGGCATCGACCTGCAGGTGCCCGCCGGCACCGTCTACGGCCTGCTCGGCCCGAACGGGGCGGGCAAGACCACCGCAGTGCGGGTGCTCGCGACGCTGCTGCGACCCGACGGCGGCACGGCCCGGGTCTTCGGGCACGACGTCGTCACCGAGGCCGACGCGGTCCGCAGCCGGGTCAGCCTCACCGGCCAGTACGCCTCGGTCGACGAGGACCTGACCGGCACCGAGAACCTGGTGCTCCTGGCCCGCCTGCTCGGCCTGCGCAAGCCGGCCGCCCGCGAGCGCGCGGCGGCCCTGCTCGCCGCGTTCGGCCTGACCGAGGCGAGCGACCGCCAGGTGAAGAAGTACTCCGGCGGGATGCGGCGGCGCATCGACATCGCCGCCAGCATCCTCAACACCCCCGACCTGCTCTTCCTCGACGAGCCGACCACCGGCCTGGATCCGCGCAGCCGAAACCAGGTGTGGGAAATCGTCCGGGCCGTGGTGGCACACGGCACGACGGTGCTGCTGACCACCCAGTACCTGGATGAGGCCGACCAGCTCGCCGGGCGGATCGCGGTCGTCGACCACGGCCGGGTGATCGCGGAGGGCACCCCGGGCGAGCTGAAGTCGTCGGTCGGCTCCGGCACCGTCCACCTGCGACTGCGTGACCCCGGGCAGCGGCCCGAGGCGGAGAAGGTGCTCCATGCGGCATTGGGCGTACCGGTGCAGCTCGAAGCCGACCCGGTCGCGCTGCTCGCCCGTGTCGGCGAGGCCGGCAGCGACCTCGACGCCAGCGCGCAGGCCGCCCGCGCGCTCGGCGACCTTGCCCGCGCCGGCATCGTCGTCGACGACTTCTCCCTCGGCCAGCCGAGCCTCGACGAGGTCTTCCTGGCCCTGACCGACCACCCTGCCGTGCCCGCCGACGAGCGGGACGACCAGCTGGAGGCAGCCCGATGAGCAACGCCACCACCACCACGACCGAACGGGCGCCGTCGGTCTACGTGCCGTCCGCCGAGGCGCTGGCGACCGTGCTCGCGCCCGGTGCCCGACCGCCCCGACCGAGCGCGCTGGGCGCGTCGCTCACCTTCGGCTGGCGGGCCATGTTGAAGATCAAGCACGTGCCGGAGCAGCTCTTCGACGTGACCGCGTTCCCGATCATCATGGTGCTGATGTTCACGTACCTGTTCGGTGGCGCCCTGGCCGACAGCCCGCGCGACTACCTGCAGTTCTTCCTGCCCGGCATCATGGTGACCAGCGTCGTGATGATCACCATGTACACCGGCGTCGGCCTCAACACCGACATCGAGAAGGGCATCTTCGACCGCTTCCGGACGCTGCCGGTCTGGCGGCCGGCCGCCCTGGTCGGCATGATCTTCGGCGACGTGCTGCGCTACATCCTCGCCGCCCTGGTGATCCTCGGCGTCGGGCTGGCGCTCGGGTTCCGGCCCGACGGCGGGGTGGCCGGCGTGGCCGCCGGGATCGGGCTGCTGGTGGTCTTCTCGTTCGCGTTCTCCTGGGTGTGGACGTTCTTCGGGCTGGTCCTGCGCAGCGAGAAGTCGGTGATGGGCGTCAGCATGATGGTGCTGTTCCCGTTGACGTTCCTGAGCAACGTCTTCGTCGAGCCGAGCACCATGCCCGGCTGGCTCCAGGCGTTCGTGAACGTCAACCCGGTGACGCAGCTGGTCGCCGCCGTCCGCGCGGCGATGGCCGGCACGTCGGATGCGTCCAGCACGATGTGGTTGCTGGCGTGGAGCGCCGGGTTCGTGGTCGTCTTTGGCACGCTGACCATGTACCGCTACAACCGCCGCTGACCCTGCTCTGACGCCCGGCCGACCCCAAGGCGGCGTGCGGCGTGGCCCATGGCCTGAGCCATACGAGAGGGTAGCGATTCCGGGGCCGGGATTCGCACCGGGCGCACCCTTCCGTTGTGTAGAGCCGTGAACAGCCAGCCATGTTCGGTGCGCACGGCGACCAGCGTCTGCCGGGACAGGCGTCGCTTCGGCAGCTTCGCACGCCAGGGCATCAGCACCGAGGCCGTGCCGTGGAGGATCGCCACCCCCGGAGCAATGTGCCGGATCGACTCGAGGTCGCCGACGAGTGCCGATCCGGCAAGCACCCCCCGGAAGAGCCGGTCGTGAGCGTTCTGCATGTCGAGTCGTCCGATGGCGCGGGTGCCGTCGTAGGAGACGTAATCGGAGTCCTCGGTGAAGCAGGCGCCGTAGGCGACGGCGTCGTTGTCGGTCCAGGCCTGCATGAGCCGGTCGAACAGATCCCTGAGGTCACGGTCGTCGGCTGTCATTGTGCGCTCCCCGTCTGATATCGTTTCGATGACCGAAGACTACGATATCAGAAGGTTTCGAATGTCGAAAGATGCACTGATCCGTGACGTCGCGATGCACGTGCGGCTGCTCCAACAGAGCTTCGACGCCTTCGAGGAAGCTGCCGCCGCTCGGCTCGGGCTCAACCGCACGGACCTTCGCGCGCTGGATCTCCTCCTGGCCAACGGTGGTCCGATGTCGGCGGGGGAACTCACCAGCGCCCTCAAGCTCAGCCCAGCTGCGACCACCACGGTCATCGACCGCCTGGAGCGGGCCGGCCTGGTCAGCCGTATCCGGGACTCCGAAAACCGACGGCGGGTCCTGGTCAGCGCCACGGACGCCGCACGCACCATCGAACAGGACATCTACCTACCCGTCGGCGCCGCCGGCGCACAGGCCCTCGGCAGGTACGACGAGGACCAACTCGCGACGATCCTCGACTTCCTCCACACCGCCAGCCAAGTGCAGGAAGAGCAGGCGAGACGGGTCAGTGAACCACCGGCTCAGAGCCGCCAGGGAAGCGGCTCGGGCGGCAGATAACGGCAGGTGCTCCCGGTCGAGACGGACTCGCGCAGGTGTCCGGCGAGCGCCGGATGACGCTCGTCGAGCTTGCGCAGCGTGTCCCGGATCCGCGCGGTCACCGTCTTGCGGGCCCGCTCGGCCTCGTCACCCAGCCGGCGGCTCCGACCGGCCAGCCCGGCGGCCGCCCGCAACTCGTCGAGCAGTGCGCCGCGTTCCACGTCCAGCGCGGCCACCTTCCGGTCGTCGCCGCGCGCGGCGGCCCGGTCGATCTCCTCGTCGAGGCGCTCCAGGTGCCGCCGGTAGCGCGCCTTCGCCTCGTCGTCGAGGACCGGGTCGCCGCCCATCCGTCGGGCGGCGGCCAACTCCGGACCGGCGGTCGGATCGAGCAGCTCCACTGCCGGGACGTCGCTGCCCGGCCGGCTCAGCAGCAGGTGCAGATCGTGCAGCCCCTTGGCGTCGGGCAGGTGTACGACAGCTCCGGCGTAGGCGAGCTGCCAGACCAGCCCGTCGCGGCGGAACTCGTACTCCTCGACCGGCGCTGCGGCCGGCGCGACCTGGCGCAGCCCGACGGCCTGGCCTGCCCCGGCGCGGCCCGGTTCGACGATTTCGCCTGGCGCAGCGCGTTGGCCCTGCGCGGTGGCCTGACCCGACGCGGTGGCCTGGCCCTGCGCGGTGGCCCGGCTTGGCGCGAGGCTCTGGCTCGGCGCGACGGCTGGGGTGGCGGCGGCGGTGGGTGTCGGGCCGGCGAGCCGGTCGAGCACCTGGGCCATGCCGAGGGCGGTGGCCTCCCGGGCGGTGGCGGTACGCAGCGCGGCCAGTGTCTCGACATCGCCCGGGTCGCCTCGGCCGGCCAGGGCGTTCGCCAGTCCGGCGCGGGCGATGAGTGACCAGGGCCGCGAGCCCATCCGGTCGGCGGCGTCGCGGGCCGCCGCGAAGCCGGCGATGGCGTCGTCCCAGCGCTCCTGCGCGGCGTCGACCACCGCCAGCCAGTGGTCGACGGGCCCGCTGATGTCGCAGCCGAACAGCCCGACCGTCCACTCTCCACGGTGCGGGGCGAGGGCAGCTCGTGCGTCGTCGCAGTGCTGCGGGTCGCGGGACGCCGCGGCGGCCTGCGCGCGTAGCCGCAGCCAGAGCGGCGACACCGGGCGCGGGTACCTGATGTCGGCGGCCTCGATGCCGGCGGTCAGCCGGACGGCCGTCTCGTCGTCGCCGCGTT
This sequence comes from Micromonospora coriariae, assembly GCF_900091455.1. Classification (NCBI taxonomy): domain Bacteria; kingdom Bacillati; phylum Actinomycetota; class Actinomycetes; order Micromonosporales; family Micromonosporaceae; genus Micromonospora; species Micromonospora coriariae. Next base: position 1,579,061 of record NZ_LT607412.1, read on the forward strand.
CCGCCGCGGTGATCGCCCGCAGCAGCTCCCGGTAGGGGTAGTCGGCCGGGGCCAATCCGTCCAGCAGTACGTCGACCTCGTCGAACCGGCCCTGCAGCAGCAGCCGGGACCAGAACAGATGATGGCCCATGAACGCGAACTCGGCGTGGCCCGGGTCGGCGATATCGGTGAGGACGGCGAACCGCTCGTCGGCCTCGGCGAAGTCACCCCGGAACGCCGCGATGATTCCACTGTCGACGGTCGCTGCCATCCTGTGCCGGGCGAGGTCGTCTTGACCGCCGCCGGTGACAAAGGAGCTGAACTCCTCGACGAAGCGGGGGTCGCCCAGTTCCAGCAGCGCCACCCAGCGCAGCGAGGTGGCCCACAGCTCGGTCTCCCGGTCGCCGGCGCGGCGGGCCACGTCCCGGATCTCCGAGGTGAGCGCTGCCCGGGCCGCTGCGGTGCCCAACCCCCAGGTGGTGTCGTGGCGGGCCCACAGGCTGAAGGTGAGGGTCTCGTCGTCGCTGCCCCGACGGGCGATCGTCTCGGTGGCGGTGATCAGGTCGGCGATCAGCGTGCCAACCGGCGCGGTGCCGTCCGGCTCGCCGATCAACCGCCGGTACGCCTCCCGCACCAGCTCCGCCGCCTCCACCGAGCGCCTGGTCTCCACCTGGCGGGAGCGGTGGACGGTGAGCGCGACGCGGGCCAGCAGCACCGGATCGTCGAGCGTACGGGCCAGCGTCGCGGCCTCGGCGAAAATTTGACCTGCCTCTTCCCGGCCGGCGTGGTGGTAGAACACCTCACCGAACTCGACGAGGATCCGCACCCGCTGCGCCGGGTCTTCGACGACCTCCAGCGCCCGGTGAAAGTGCACCCCCGCCTCGTCGGTGGCCAGCCGGGCGTGCGCGTCCCGCCCAGCGGCGACCAGCAGGTCGGTGACCCGGGCCCGGTCGAGCGCGGGGCCGGCCAGGTAGGCGTGACGGGCCAGGTCGGCCGGGATCAGCAGGCCGCTGAGCTCCGCCGGCGGGTCGACCGCCCGGACGACCGCGGCGTGCCGGGCCCGCCGGTCGTCATCGCTGAGCCCGTCGTAGAGCGTCTCCCGGACCAGGTCGTGGGCGAAGGCGAACCGGCCGCCACCCCGGCTGACGACCAGCCGGGCGGTCACCGCCCGGTCGAGCAGCCGATCGACCTGCGCCGCCGGGGCGGCCGCGCTGGCCGCCAGGACCTGACGGTGGAACTCCCGGCCCAGCACGGCGGCGACGGTGAGCGCCTCGACCACCGGCGCGGGCAACTGGGCCAGGCGGCGCCGCACCGCCTCCCGTACGCCGGGTGCGATCGTGCCGCCCGCACCGCCGGCGCGCCACAGCCGGGCGGTCTGCTCGATGAAGAACGGATTGCCACCGGTACGCCGGTGCACCTCGTCGACCAGGCCGGCGTCGGGCTCCCGCCCGGCGGTACGCGCCATCAGCGCGGCCACCTCGTCCCGGGACAGGCCGGTGAGGGTGACAGTGGTCGCCTTCGTGACCAGCGGCATCAGCAGTGGGCGCAACGGGTGCTCGCCCGACTCGACCTCCGCGTCGCGGTAGGTGCCGATCAGCAGCAGCCGTTCGAACCAGGTGTGCTGGGCGGCGAACGCCAGCAGCCGCAGCGACGCCGGGTCGGCCCAGTGCAGGTCGTCGAGGACGACCACGACCGGCCGGTGCTGGGAGACCGCGACCAGGGCGGCGGTCACCGCGTCGTACAGGGCGAACGCCTCGCGGTCGGCGATGTCCCCGCCCGTGTCAACGCCGGCCCAGCTGGCGGTGCGACCGGCCTGCTCGCCGCTGGTGTCGGTCTCGCCCAGCAGGGCCGCGAGAGCCGGCTCCGCGGTCGAACGCGCCACCGACCAGTCGTCGGCGGATCGCTGCAGGCCGCGCAGCACCTGAACCCACGGCCAGTAGCCGGGGGCGCTGTCGGAATCCCAGCAGGCGGCACCGAGCACCAGTGCTCCGCGCTGCCGAGCCTCCCGCGCCGCGGCCGTGACCAGCGTCGTCTTACCGATGCCCGGCTCGCCGGTGACCAGGACGAGGCCGCCGTGGCTGGTGGCGGCCCGGTTAAGCTCAGCGCGCAGCAGACCCGCGGGATGATCCCGCCCGATGATGGCGTCGCCGAGCCGCGCGTCCATGGTTTCCAGACGGTACTGGACCCGTCCGACACCCGGGGATCCTCAGCGCGGTTCTCCGCCCGCAGCTCAAGACGCATGACGTCGTGGGGAGTGTTCGCAGGCCCTTTGGAGCTGATGTCGTCAACGACTCATGCTGAGCGTGCTCCTCATCACTCCTTAACCTTCCCTATCTGAGTTAGGGTAGGGAGCGATGAAGGAAGACATGTACTCCGTTGAGCAGGTTGCCGAGCGGCTCGGGCTGCACGTGCGTACCGTGCGCGGCTACATCCGCTCCGGCCGGCTGAAGGCGGTGCGGATCGGCAAGCAGTACCGGATCGCCGCCAGTGACCTCGACGCGCTCACCGGGCGGACCCGAGCCACCACCGGCACCGCCACCGGGCCGGCGGAGGTGTCGAGCATCGTGCAGATCGACGGCGTCGACCGGGCCGCCGCCGACCGGCTCGGCACGCTCGTGCTCGCCAGCGCCAACACCGGCCACGACCCCGCCAACCCTCTGCGGGTGCAGACCGTGCACGACGAGGAGCGGCGCCGCATGAAGATCATCATCCTGGGCGACCCTGCCGCCACCGCCGAGTTGCTGCACCTGCTCGACGCCGTACTCAACGCCGACAACGGCCTGTTCGACCGGGAGGTCAACGATGCCTGACGAGGTCCAGGAACGCGCCGGGGTCCAGGTGCTGGTCTGCGACCCGGCCGGCCCGCCGGTCGCCACCGAGCAGGACGCGCTGGACCTCATCGGCGCGGCCTTCCTCGGCGCCCAGGTGGTGGCCGTGCCAGCCAACCGGCTCGACGAGCGCTTCTTCTCGCTGGGCACCCGCTTCGCGGGCGACGTGATGCAGAAGTTCGTCAACTACCGGATGCGACTGGCGGTGGTCGGCGACATCTCGGCCCACCTGGCGGAGAGCTCGGCGCTGCGCGCCCTGGTGCACGAGTCGAACCGGGCCGAGCACATCTGGTTCGTCCCCGACCTCGACGCGCTCGACGCCCGCCTCCGCGCTATGTCGTAGCCGCCCCAGCCCCGTTGCGGACAGTCATCTCCACCTCGTCCGGCTCAACGCCTCGGGCCTGCGCCTGCTCGGCCGCCCAACGGAGGTACGCGAGCCACTCCTCGGACAACCAGTCGGCTTGACGGCCGACGCCGGCCTCGACGGGGAGACCGCTGGCCACGACGCGGTCGAGGATCAGCGGCTGCAGACCGCCGGCCCCGCGCCGGTAGCCGGCGAAGTAGAGAACCTTCGTGAACAGTCCCGGCCCCAACCACGGCAGGCGAGCGTGGTTGGGGTCGCGGAAGCGGCGGTACGCCGTACGCAGCGCGTCCTCGTCGGGTGCTGACGCGGACACCTCCTCTAGCGCGTACGCCAGACGTTTGCCCTCCGGGTCGGCGCCGAGCGACCTGGCGGCGCGCCACGGGCCGTAGCCGATGGATCCGTAGCCCCAGATCAGCACGGCGGTCAGCAACTGGCGGGGGCTCGCGGAGCCGGTCCGGTACGCATCGGCCACCGCGAAGACGTCGCGCCGCCAGATTTCGCCGCTCGACGGGAAGTTGTCCGGCCACGCGTCCGGCGGCAGCGCCACCCGCCACCGGTCCGGATCGACAGTGATCGGGGCCGGCTCCCCCGGCAAGGTCAACTCGTCGGTCATCGTCATGACTGCCTCCCTCGAATCGCGGAGCAGCCGCCCAAAGCAGGCATGGGATCTCCGTCGCCCGAACGCTATGGCCGGGCACTCCCGCACGCTGACCGCTGACGCCATATCGGGGTATCGAGGGGCATGAACCACCCGGTCTGGTGTCGAGCTGCCCTGCGCGTCACCATGGCTCGGACCGGGCTCAGGACCAGGGCCTGTCCGGCGGATCATGCCGAACAGGCCCGTGGTCCCGAGGAGGGATCAGGGTTTGAGCGTGAAGGTGAAGTCGCCGGAGAGCTTGCCGCTCAGCCGGACTGCCGAAACGAGTTTCTCCTCCGTGATCAGTCTCTCGACCTCTGCCCTCGAAAGACCGCAACCTTCAGCGATCAGTCGCACCGGCCGGACAGGGATCCGCGCCGCAAATCGGACCGAGACGTCGATCGCCTCGCGGTGCAGGTGATCCGATCCGCCAGTGTCGAGACGCCAGGCGTTGTCCCAGTCGAGGGCGATGCGACCACGGCGCTGCACGACCGGATCCTGGAGCAGCTCAGCTGTCAGGCCAGGGTCGTTGTCATGCAGCCGGTCCAGCAGCTCAGGTCGTATGGAACGCACAGTCTTCCGTTCCAGGACCGGGAGCTTTGCCGTGTCCCCGCAAACGACACAGAGCGCGAGGAGCCAGGCGTCGATGAGCTTGTGGTTTGCGTTGACGCGAAAGTTGCCGCTTGCCTGGAAGCGGTCGGACGCGCACACGTGGCAACGGCGACGAACGAGAGGCAGGCAGGTGGGTACAACAATCCAGTTGTAGAGCACAGAAGTACACCGGTTTCAGTGAGAAGTCCGCAGCAAAAAGGAGCGCGGCGCACATGCGCGACGCGCGACAAATCAGCGCTTGGGAGGTCTCACAGGGTGTACAACGGCACGTCCTCGACTAGACGACCTGGTTCGGCAGCACGGTAACGACGCACGGCGGCGCTGCGCCACTGGGTTTCGAGCGCCTCACCACCAGCCTTCGTCCGGAGGATCCTGGACGAAGCCAGAGCCTGTTGGTCGTCCGCTCGAGGCAACGACCCCGGCCCGAACCAGTCACACGTCCGCCGGACCAGGCCTAGCCGCCGAGCGACCGGGTACGCGCGATGCATGGGTAGCCACAAGCAGAACAAACACGACAGCGGCGGCGAGTCGGCGCGAGGCCGGCGGCATCCGGGCAGCGGCGCTCCGGGCCGGCAAGGTTCGCCCATGGAGCACTCGCCCGACCAACGGCACCGCCGTACCGCGACCGGCCCGGCCGGCACCGAGGGCGACCTGGGCCGGGCCAAGGTCTCGGGCGACGAGCGGATCCAGCGCCAGGGCGGCTCCTGAGCTGGCCAGGTAACGGTGCAGCCGCCCCGCGTGTTCGCGGGGCGGCCACACCGGTGAGTGTTGTTACGCCGTCGCGCAGATGGCGTACGCCGTGTCTGACCAGTTGCCGGCGAACGCGTCCTCCTCGTACGCACCCGAGGCGGCCGACGTCGGGGCGGTCGCGGGACCACCGTTGGGACGGAAGTCGTCCACGATGCCCTCACCGGTGACGCCGTTCAGCTCGTAGCCAGCGCCGGTCAGCACCTTCCCGACCGGGCAGGTCGCGACGACACTGCGGAAGTCCAGGGAGTTGCTGGCACCCACCGAGGACGCCCGCACCAGGCCGGGCAGCGGGTTGGCGCAGATGGCGTACGCGGTCGCAGACCAGTTCAGGGCGGTGGCGTCCGACTCGTAGGCGCCAACGTTCACCGAGGTGGGTGCCGCCGCGACCCCACCGTTGGGGCGGAAGTCGTCGATGACACCCTCACCGGTCACACCGTTCAGCTCATAACCCGTACCTGTCAGCACCTTGCCGACCGGGCAGGTCGCCGTGGCGCTGTGGAAGTCGGCGGAGTTGCTGACGCTGGTCGCGGAGACCCGCACCAGGCCGGGCAGCGGGTTGGCGCAGATCGCGTACGCCGTCACCGACCAGTTGCCGGCGAACGCCTCCGTCTCGTAGGCGCCCACGGTGACCGCCGTCGGCGCGGTGGCCGGGCCGCCGTTGGGTCGCAGGTCGTCCACGATGCCCTCGCCGGTGACGCCGTTCAGCTCGTAGCCCGTGCCGGTCAGGACCTTTCCGACCGGGCAGGTCGCCGTGGCGCTGTGGAAGTCGGTCGAGTTGCTGACGCTGGTCGCGGAAATCCGGACGAGGCCGGGGACCGCGGCGGAAGCCGGGCTCGCCGGGGCGACCACCGCACCAGCCACGACAAGACCGAGCACGAGTACGGAGGCTCGGGCACCGAACCGCCGGGATTCATTCTGAGCACGCATGTGTTTCTCCCGTCTGAGGCCCCGGTGGCGGCTGCTCGGTTCAGGGGAACCGGCGCCGACACCAGGGCCGATCGTGATGACGGGTTCACGGTAGGTAGCGGCCTGACCAGGCAATATCTCCAAACCGACTACGTCGTGTAACGGACGGCGTAGATCCCACCAAGGAAATTCGCTACAGGTTGCAGCAACGTGTATCGAGCTTCCTTGTGAGGTCGGAGGAAAGATCAGAAACCGGGGACACCCCCCTTAGCGCCCTCCCTGGCACCTTCAGTTACTCCGAGGCCCTCGACGCCGGCTTTGAGTGGCAGCTGTACCGGTCGAGGGATCAAGGGCTCATCGCATCCTGACGACCTTCGAGATCGGGCGTACGGAGCTGCCGCTTGCGGCTCGGTGACGGCGGCTAGATTGCGGGCAGCCCTTGCTGCGGTACGCAGGTCACCAGGCTTCTGAGATGAGCGAACTCGTGCGGCGCGAGGTTCGCGACGGCCGCGAACTCCTCCACGCTGCCGAACCCGCGGCGCACCTGCCGTTCAGCCACCACCCGCTGCGCACGCTCCGGGTCAAAGTGGGCAAGAGCGGCAAGCTGTTCGAACGTTGCAGCGTTGACATCCACGGCCCCCGGGGGCGCGGCCATTGGCGCCGACGGCGGTTGCGGCGCTGGTAGCGGCGACGGTTGAGAGGGTACGGGCGCCGCCGTGATCCCGTTACCCGAGTAGGCGCCGGGCTGCGGCATCATCTCGGCGATGGCCGGCGGTACGGATGTGGGCAGGGACGGTGATCCTGCCTGCACTGGTGGGTGCTGGCTGCCAGGCCAGGTGGGCGGCGCCGCCTGGGGCCGGGCGTACCAGGGAACATGGCCGGCCCGCCAGCGCAGCCAGGACGGGTTGATGACGAAACCGTGCACGATGCTCGCCACCCACAGCGCCATGAGCACGACGACTGCCACAGTGCTCAGGGTGCTTGTCTTGTCCGCCTCACCGACAGTGGCGAAGGACGTCCACCCGATCACCAGGTAGACGATGCCCGCGATCCACCAGGCCGGACGCCGGGCGCGCAGGCCGACGTAGAGGAATCCGGCACCGGCCAGGAAGCCGCACCCGGCGACGGGCAGCAGCAGCCAGAGGCTGTGCCGGATCCGCCAGCCGAGGCTCGCCGCCGGACTCGGTGGCGCTGGTGGAGGCTGCCAACCCCCGTTAGACACGCTCGACATACCGCTCCTCTTGCAGCCACTGCACGTTCACGTTGGTCCTCGTGTCCTGACGCTCCAAGCGATCCCTGAGCCGCCGTCACGGCGGCTTGGGCCAGCGGCAGGAGGATCAGCAGAACGTTGAACGTGCCCTCTCGATCATGCCGCCGTCCCAGGGCTTGATGATCTTCCACCAGTGCAGACGGCGGCGCATCATCGGGGCGGATACGACCAGGTGAACCGAACGGTGGCTCGCGACAGCCAGCCGGCCCGATCTTGACGTTGCCGATGCTCCCATCGAGAGATCGGATCTTGCGGCCGGCCATCCGTCTCTGCAGCCTCGCCCGCCGCGACGTCAACTGAAGGAAACAACCCGAGCACTTCCGGCAGGTTGGGGCGCAGCTAAAGACCCCACGCCAGTGACCGTGCTGATCGCGCTGGTCTATCGGCCCTGCCGGTCGCCTCCGACGCCAAAAGGTTGAGCGGGCAAACATGCACTCGACCGAGCGACAGAACGGTTCACCGACCGTACGGTCAAGGGATCTTGAGCGGACTCGCTGAGCGACCTTAGCCTCCTCAGCTCCGCCCGAGAAGGGCCGATTTGTCGTAGCGAGACGCTACGGTCTGCGCCATGTCAGCGGGAGGTCCAAAATGTATGCGGTCTCGGAAGAGCTGAGTCGCGAGCAGAAGTACTTCGACGCGGCTTGGGACCACCGGGAGCGCATGCGCACGACTCTGGGTCTCGCCGCAGGCGCTGCCGCCAACAGCGGCGCCGCCGCGAGGATCAGGCAGGACACCCAAGCGCGACTGGACCGCATAGGCGGATCAGACGAGCCTGTCGCCTTCGGCCGGATGGATTACGAGGACGGCGAGGTCTTCTACATCGGCCATCACGCGATCTTTGACGACCATGCTGAGCTGCTCGTCATGAACTGGCAGGCACCCGCCGCCGCCCGCTACTACGAGGCAAGTCATGCCGAACCTCTTGGCCTCCGGCTCAGGCGCAATTTCGAGTGCTCGAGCAACACGATCACGTCGTTCAACGACACGGTGTTCGCCCAATTGGCCGCCGACGTCGCGGAGCTGGAGGCGCACGAGGATGTCGTCGACGACGCGCTGCTCGCAGACCTCAACAGCAACCGCACCGGCACGATGCAGGACATCGTCCGGACGATCCAGGCGGCGCAGTTCGATCTCATCCGTGCCCCGATGGACCAGCTGTTGGTCGTTCAGGGCGGGCCGGGCACCGGCAAGACAGCAGTTGCGCTGCACAGGGTCTCGTGGCTGCTGTTCAACAGTCAGGGCCGACTCTCGGCCCAGGATGTCCTCATCATCGGCCCGAACCCCACGTTCACGCGCTACACCCGCACCGTGCTGCCCAGCCTGGGTGACACGAACATCGAACAACGTGACATCAACCAGCTGCATCCACCGGTGAAACGTGGTCGCCAAGAGGATGCCGAAGTCGTGAGGCTGAAGGGCGACGGCAGGATGGCTGGGCTTCTGCAGCGGGCGCTCTATGCTCGGGTCGGCCCGCCCGAGGGACAGCACTGGGTTGAGGCGCAGATCGAGGGCCGCCCCGTGCCGATGGCCGCCGAGGAGCTCAAGCCCCTGATAGCGCGGTGCCGTGCCAGTGCCGGCACATACTCCGAGCGCCGGCACCTGTTCCGGGATCTGCTGACCGATCTCGTCTCCCCCCGGGTCCGCGTGAGTCAGCAACGACTACGGACGGCACTCGACCCCGTGATGGACAGGCTCTGGCCGTCGTTCACCGCCGCGTCGTTCCTGCGTGAGCTCTACGGCTCGCGGGACCGGCTGATGGGAGCGGCGGGCGACGAGTTCACGGCCCGGGAAGTTTCACTGTTGCACCGGCGGCCCGCCGATCGGCTCACCGAGGAGACGTGGAGCGACGCCGACCTTGCGGTGCTCGACGAGGCCGAGCACCTCATCAACAGCGTGGAGACCCGCTTTACGCACGTCGTCGTCGACGAGGCGCAGGACCTCTCCCCCATGCAACTGCGAACCATCGCCCGCCGCTCCGCCAACGGATCCATGACCATCGTCGGGGACATCGCCCAGTCGACCGGCCACTGGGCGCGCGACGACTGGGACGAGGTTCTCGATCACCTGCCTGCCAATCTGCCCCAGGTCCGGGAAGAACTGCGTTACGGCTACCGGGTACCCCGACAGGTCTTCGAGCTTGCCGCCCAACTCCTGCCTCTCGCCGCTCCCACGGTGCAGGCGCCGCAAATCGTCCGGGACGGTCCGGCCGAGCCTCTCGTCCACCGGGTCGACGGGGACGAGCGTGCGGCTGAGTCCGTCCGCGTCGCGATGGGGCACGCGGCCCACGGCCGCTCCGTGGCCATCATCTGCCCCGCTTCCTGCCGCCCGGACACCGAACGAGAGCTGAAGGCCAAAGACGTGGCCTGGCGTGCCGCGTCCGCCGGTGAGCTCGGCCCAGGAATCAACCTGGTCGGTCCTCAGGAAGCCAAAGGCCTCGAGTTCGACGCGGTCGTCGTCATGGAACCGGAAGACATCGTCGCCGAGGACGACCGCGGCCACCGCTTGCTGTACGTCGCACTGACGAGAACCACGCGGTACCTCGACATCGTCTGCGTCGGAGACCCGCTCGCCATGGGCGACGACGACTGCGGGTCGGACGACACCGATGAGCCCTCTGCGGCGACCGGCGACGCCACCCACGCAGAGGAAGACTCGGATTTCAGACCGGACCCGTGGGGACCAGTCCTCCGTGAGGTGCTCGCTCCGAACCTCGCTGCAGCCAATGGGTCAGATACGGCCGACGGCAAGGACGGCCTGCGTGTCCGTCCTGCCACGGTGGTGGAGCCTTCCGACGCCCCGCCACGACGAGGACACGTCTCCCAGCGGTTCGTCGACCTGGCGGCGGAGGAGGTGGTCGCGCTACTCCGCGGAACTGTCGCGCCGAATCTGTGGGAGTCCGTACTAGCCAGAGCGGGCGAGATCCTCGACGCCGAGGGCTGATCCACGGGCTTGCGAAGACTCGACCGGTGCGGTCGTATCAGGCGATGGTGATCGACCGGCCGATTCAGGATCAGCCTGGGCTGGGGGCAGCGTCCGCTGACCCGGGTCCGATACGGTCTGCCGCATGACGACAGTGGACACGACAAACGGTCTACCCGCGCTGGGCAGGCTCGACAGCGTCGAGGTCCGTGACGTCTGGAAGCACGAGGCGCACACCTTCACGCCGTGGCTGCTCGCCAACGCCGAGGTTCTCGGTGATGTGCTGGGGATGGAGCTGGCACTTTCGGCCGCCGAGCACCCGGTGGGCGGCTTTTCGCTGGACCTCATCGGCATCGACGAGGCGACCAACGAGACGGTGATCATCGAGAACCAGCTGGAGAGAACGGACCACAACCATCTGGGCCAACTGCTCACCTACGCGGGCGGGACCGACCCCGTGAACGTGGTGTGGATCGCGACCAGCTTCCGGGAGGAGCATCGCGCGGCCCTGGACTGGTTGAACACCAGGACCGACGAGAACACCCGGTTTTTCGGCATCGAGATCAGTGCCGTACGGATCGGCCAGTCTGTTCCCGCACCGCTCATGCGCCTGGTCGTGCAGCCGAACGACTGGGGCAAGAGGGTAAGGGCGAGCACCCACGACGCCGCGACGAGCGGCCGCAACCAGGCCTACCAGTCGTTCTGGACGATGTTTCTGGCGGCTATCCAGCAGCGTCAGCTCCAGTGGACGACCTCTAGCAAGGGGTACCCGCAGAATTGGTACTCGTTGCCGAGCGGTATGAGCGGGGTGTCCTACGCCTGCACGTTCGGTCGCGCCGGGTTGTCGAGCGAGATCTTCTTCCAGCACCCCGATCCGGCAGTCAATGACGCTCGCTTCGCGGCGGCACAGTCGAAGCTCGAACCGGTCTACCCGGCGACCCTGTCCTTCGAGCCACTGACCGGCAGGAAGGGGTGCCGCATCGCCGAATACCGAGAAGGCGACATCGGGAACACCGACGGGTGGGGTGACTACGTCGAGTGGTTCATCGCTGCTCAGCTCCGTCTCCGCCAGGCGGTGGCCGCCGCTGGCGGCCTGCCCTCCCTCATCTCCTAGCTACATCAAGGAGGACGCATGCCGTTGTACGAGATCCATGGGGACCGGCTACGCCGGCATGACGTCGCGCGGTTCGCGGCTCTCGGCATCTACGAGCGCAACGATCTGCAGCGGCTTCTCCGTGACGACATCGCTGTGCTAAGTCCGGATCTGCTCGTCATCGCCGAGGAGTTCGGGAACTGGGAGGACTCCCGGCGTCGCATCGACCTGCTCGCTGTGGACAAAGCCGGGCACCTGGTGGTCATCGAGCTGAAGCGCACCGATGATGGCGGCCACATGGAGCTGCAAGCTCTGCGGTACGCCGCGATGGTGTCCGCGATGAGCTTCGACGAGGTTGTCGCCGCCTTTGAGGTGCACCTGTCGAAGGTGCGACCGGATCCGGATGTCGACGCGCGGACCGCGCTCATCAGCTGGCTGGACCTGAGCGACAGCGACGACGCGCCGATCATCTCCTCCGACGTGCGGATCCTGCTCGTCTCGGCGGACTTCGGCCGGGAACTCACTACCGCGGTGCTGTGGCTGAATCGCTTCGAGGGCATGGACGTGCGTTGTGTCCGGCTGATTCCGTACGAGATCGACGGGCGGGTCCTGCTGGACATCCAGCAGGTCATCCCGCTCCCCGAGGCTGCCGACTATCAGATCCGGGTGGGCCGGAAGGTCACAGAACAGGAACGGCGCAGCACCGACGGCCGGGACTGGACGCGGTACCACATCATTGTCGACGGTCAGGTACTGCCGGACGAGAACAAGCGCCGTACGGTGCGGCTGATGATCGAGAAGCTGGTAGATCGCGGAGTGACTGCCGCGGCCATCGGGAAGGTCCTCACTCCAGGGCGCTTCCGGCCCCTCGAGGGAGAGCACCACAGTGACGAGGAGGTCCAGGCCGCGCTAGCTGAGCAGTACCCTGGGGTGGAGGTCAGCCGCTGGTTCACCGGTCAGGCGATGGTCGAGGACGGCGTTACCTGGGTGGTGCGCAAGATGTGGGGCCGCAACACCGAGCCAACCCTCTCTGTCCTGCGGGACGCATTCCCCGCGGCCGGAGTCAGATTCCAGCGAGCGAGCCCTTGATCCGGCTCCGGACAAGGGTGCGGGTATGAGCAACGGACCCGCGCACCAGAGCTGAGGTACGTATCAAGATCGCCACACTGATCACCGAGTTCTACAACTGGCGCCTACGCCACTCGGTCTGCCACGGACTCTCACCGGAACAACGCCGAACTAGTTGCGGCGCGGGTGCCACCGGCGTAAGCACAAAGAGCATTGCATGAAGGTGCTCATGGAACACTCCCTGACCGTCCTGATAGTCGCGGCACGCCAACTGAGCGACTAGGCTACCCGTCATGGCCAGCCTGCCCAAGATCAGCCCGTTGAAGTGGACGAGCATCCGGGACGTGCTACCGCACGAGGCGCTCGACTTCACGCCGTGGCTCGCCTCTAATCTGGATCTTTTAGCCAACGTGCTGGGTCTTGAAGAGCTTGAACTGGTCGGGACCGAGTCCTCGGTTGACGCGTTTCGCTTAGACATCAGGGCTACGGGGACGGACGGCTCGGGGGAAGCCATCGGCGTCGTGATTGAGAACCAGTACGACAAAACTGACCACGATCATCTCGGCAAGCTCGTGACCTATGCCGCCCGAGCGGACACGGAGGCCGAACGTGTGCTCGCTGTCTGGATCGTCGAGCATCCGGTGCCGGCGCACCTCGCAGCAATTGAATTCCTAAACCGGATCAGCGCCGCCCACGTCGGCTGGGTACTAATCTCGCCCCGATTCGTTCCGTCTCCAGACGGATATTTCGTCCACTTCGAGAAGCACGCTGAGCCCAACGCGTTCCTCCAGTCGGCGAAGGAGAGCGCAGCGCTGGCTTCCCCGGAGCGGGCGGCCTTCATGGCCGAACTCTTCGCCCTCGTTGACCAACCCCTTCGCAAGCAAGGGTTCCACCACGTCTGGTCGCACCCCGCCGGCCACATGATTAGGGCGTACCTGCCCAAGACATGGCCGGCAGCCAGTTGGGCGGAGATTCGAGTGCTGGCGGCACGTAACCGACTCCGGGTGGTGTTGTTCATTCGGGCGGGCCAGCTGCCGGTCGACTACAACATTAAGGTATTGGAGGGCATCCGCCAGCGACACGCTGCCGCGATTCAACAAGCAGTCGGTTCGAACCCACCGATCGAGTGGCATGCCCGCAGCGACAGTGATCGCTGCGACTACAGCCGGATAACTTCAGAGGGTCACGGCTATTTGAGTGGCAAGCCGGAGGAAGCCGCGGAGCTCGTGACGCGCTTTGCGATGGCGGTGCTTGATGCACTCGGACAGGACGACGAGACGGACTTCCCCGACCCCGACCAGATCGAAAGCGCCACCGGCCGAGCGGACACCGCGACCATCAGCGCCATCGCCGCATGCATCAAGCCGGGTGAGTGGGCGACTTACGGGGACCTGTCCAAAGTTGCCACAGGAACGAGCAGCGCCGCGATCGCAGTAGGCACGATCGCGGCTAGGACGCCGGCATTCCCCAATCCCCACCGAATCCTCGCAGGCAAGGGCAAGATACCCAATAGCTGGGCCTCTTCGGACGGTGGTGGCCCAGATGCGTGTCGAGAGCGGCTAGGTGCGGAAGGGATTTCATTTCTCCCAGATGGCCGGGCCGCTCCTCAGCAGCGAGCGAGCGTTGATGCGCTGCGGACCCGATGGCGCGAACAGGCCACAGCCAGCGATCTAGGTTGATGCCCAGCTCAGCGCTCCGCGTGCAGGTCACCCTGTGATCGGCATCCTCGTGACCTATGCTCGATGACCCCCCGCACCGACGTCCCCCGCCAGCAGCCTCGTTCTACGCCCATAATCTATTGCAACGGCTCGCCACCATCAGATCTTTGCTCCGTGGGCCAACAAATGAGCCAGGACGGACTGGTTGGCCTCCCAGCCGTCGGGGAACTTGACAGGGGCGTTGAGGTGCACCGGCTCTGTCGAGGGATGGGCGTCGAGCAGCTCAGCGATCCCCGCCCGCGCCACCACGATGCATGCCTGCCGGTGCCGGGAAGTCAGAACGCAGAGCCGCCCCGACTCCAGGTGGAACGCGGTCGCGTCCCGCCGCCCCGACAGCGGGTGCAGCACGATCGTTACGTCGTACTCGCGGCCCTGGAGCCGGTTGGCCGTGTCGACGGTGATGCCCGCTCCCGCCTCACCGAGTTGCGCGCGGATGGCCGCGACCTGGTCGCGGTGCGCGGCACCGACGGCGATCCGGTCTGCGGTGACCGGCGCGCCGCCCGGCGCGCGTTCCGAGACGGCGACTGCTCCCCGCTCCAACACCCGCCGCGCCAACGCAGCACAGGCAGTTGCCGCCTCCGGGTCCGTCCGGAGGGTGTGCCGTGCCGGCAGCTCATACAGCGCCCACCCGGTCGACGCGGCCATCTCCACGGCCGCGTCGACCGGACCGTGACCGAACCCCGAGGTAGCGAACGACAGCGACCGCTCGCCGGCGGTAGTGCCAGCTTGGAAACCGGTGAACGGGTAGAACGCCTCGGCCACCACCGGCGCCGCCGAGGGCGGCAGTCGCCAGGACACCGGCAGCCGGTGCACCGGCAGCTCCGGGTTGTGCCGTAGCAGCGCCGCCACCGCCGACTGCATCGGATCCCAGGTCAGGCCAGTCCACCGCTCGGTCTCGACGGTGGAGAACGGATCCAGTTGGCCGGGGTCGCCGACGAACAGGGCCCGCTCGAACCTGGCGGCAACGCGCAGCAGGGCGTCGGACCGCATCTGGTACGCCTCGTCAACGATCGCCCAGGGCCAGCAACCTTCCGACACCATCGACCACTTCGCGGCCGTACCGATGATGACGGAGGGGCCGCCCAGGTCGGCGACCTTGGCGGCGACCCGGACCGTCCCGTACTGCTTGATCCGCTCGCTGGCCGTGTAGTCGTTCGCCGAGAGCCGGCCGATGTGCAGGTCCGGCGCCTTCTGGGCGAGCCGGTCGACCAGGTCGTCGACCTGCTCGTTGGTCTGCGCGATGACGATCAGCGGCTGGCCGGCCCGGGCCAGCTCGATGGCGGCGCGTACCACGAGGGTCGACTTGCCGGCCCCGGGCGGCGAGTCAACCACCACGCCGAGATGCTTGCCGGAGCGCAGATCGGCCAGGACGTCGGTGATCACCTGCTCCGCCTGCTCCGCAGGGGTACTGAAGCCGGTCATGACCACTCCTCGCGTGCGTCCTCGGCGGACGGAGCACCGTCGTCGAAGGGTGCGGGCGGTCCGCCGTGTGTCCACGGCGTCTCCTCCCGCGTCGGGAAGGCGCCGGCCGGGAAGAACGTGTCGGTGAGCGTGGTGTAGCAGAGCCGCTCCCCCACCCCAGGCACGCTGCCCGGCGGCGGGGTCAGCGACGACCCCATTCCGCCGGCAAGCTCCAGCACCACCTCGGCGCTGCCGTCGTCGTTGCGGGCCATCGAGACGACCGTCGCCTTCTGGTTGCCGGGCCGGTCCGGCGAGAACAGCTTCGTACCGGGGGTGACCAGCACGGGGTCGGCCGTGGTGACCGTGATCCAGGGGCGCAGGACCCGCTTCTTGCCGCTGCTGTCCACCCGGGTCGGGTCGGCCGCGGTCACCTCGCCGACGAACGCCTCGCCGGTGAGCCGGTAGTCGGCCATCACCATCGGATCGTCGTAGGCGCGCTGCACGTCGTACGACGCCTGGGCCCGCTCCAGCCGGTGCAGCCGCTTGGCCGCCGCCACCGCTCCGTCCCGGCGGGCCTGCGGAAAACCGCCCCCGTCGACGTACTCAGTGAAGTTGGTGAAGGCATCGCGGTCCTCAGCCCAGCGCCCGGCGACCCGGGACCCGACGGGCAACTCGCGGAGCAGCGACACTCCCTGCCACATCAGCCGCCAGGTCGGCTCGAGCTGCGACCGCAGGAGGTCTTCCAGCTCGGCGCGTCTCCGGTCGACCAGCGAGTCGGTGCTGACCGCCCGCTGGTACGCGGTCATCGCCGGCGCCAGGACCTCGTTGTCGAAGCTGGGGTCGGTGATCGGGCCAGCCGGCGGCCAGGTCACAGGGTCCTCGGCGGCCGCCGCCGCCTGTGCGCCGGTCAGGCCGTCCGGCGGTGCGATCCATGCCAGGAGCGCGGCGAGCTGAGCGTCCTCGAGCGGGCTCTGACCGGTCGCCCAGTGCAGGGTCAGCGCCTGCGTCATCGCGACGAGCGAGCAGGAGCCGGGATGTTCGGCCCGCTCGGCGAAGTAGGTCAGCCAGCGGCCGAGCAGCGGCACGGACGGGTGCACCGGGTAGTCGCCGTCGGTGCGCCGGAACCGGGTGGAGCGGCCGAAGAGGCGGGTGAAGCCGGCGCCGCCCGGGTTGGGGACGAGCAGTTGGGGCGCGTCGGCGTACCGGATCCGGATGTCTTTGCCCCGATTCACCGACACCGCTTCCAGCTCACCGCGGAAGCTGTCGATGTACGGTAGGACGACGGCGGCGAGCTCGGCGGCGAAGGCGAAGCGCTGATCCCGGTTCCGCGGCTGCGGGACGATCAGCAGCGTCGGGGCGTCCGGGTCGTCGCCGACCATCGCGGCGAGCGGCGCGTTCGCCTCACCGGCCATGGTCAGCGGGATGAAGACCAGGGGCCGCTCGGTGACGTGCGTGTGGCGGACCAGGGTGGTTCGCTGTGCGCGGCCTTCGACAACGGCTTCGGCGCGCGCCAGGGTGGTGAGGGTGGTCATCCGGCCACCCCGCTGATCAGCTCGGCCCGGAGTCGGGCGGCGGCCCGCAGCAGTTCCGCGGCCTCGTGCTGGTCCGCGGCGGGCGCCCGCTGGTCACGGGCGATAGCGAGGGCCGTCTCCACCCGGTCGATGCCGCCCATCTCCTCCAGGGCCGCCTTGCCGAGGGCGGCGGTGCACCCGCGGGCCTCGTGCCGGCAGAGGTACGCCAGCTCGCAGCTGGCCAGGCACTCCGGCGAGTACCGGGCCTCGACCTCTTCAAGGGCGGCGATGAGCGAGGCGGGCGAGCGGGTGGGCACGCCCTTGTCGTCGGGCGCCAGGTCGAAGGTCAAGTCGGCGGGCAACTCGGCGAGCAGGGCGTCGACGCGGGTCATCCGGGTCAGCTGCCGGCGTACCACGGCGAGTTGCTTGCGCACGTCGACCCGGACGGCCATCGGCTGGTTGGAGAAGTCCCGGGGGCAGACCAGCACCACGTCGTGGGACACGACCTCCGGGTCGTAGCCGGCCTCACCGAGCATCTCCCGCATGGCGAGCACGTAGACGGCGGCCTGGGTGGCTGCGGCGGCTACCTTGCCGGAGTCGGCCTGCCCGTCGATGACGGCGAACGACTTGATCTCGACGACGTGGAAGAGGCCGTCGTGCTGGAACGCGATCAGGTCGGGTTCCAGGTAGGCCTGCTGACCGGCGACCTCGAGCCGCAGCAGCGGGTGGTCGAAGAGCGTGCCAGCGCCGTCAGCCTGGGCCGCGGCCCGAGTCAGCAGGGCCTTCGCTCGGGAGTAGCGCACGTCCTGGCTCTCCCGGCCCGCCACCGATTCGAGGTCGTCGTAGGACACCTCAGGGACGCTCAGGTCGAGCAGGTCGCGGAGCAGGCTGAGCAGCTCGGCGCAGCCGTTGGCCTTGACCTGCGCCTCGAAGACGTTGCCGCGGGTGATGGCGAACTGCGACTGGCCGAACCGGGCGGGGTAGTCGACGTACGCGGCGAGGCGCTGCTTGTCGACCCCGGCGCAGTCCAGAACGGCGCGGCGGGCGCAGCCCGGGTTGCCGGTGAGGGCAGCGATGGTGCGGGCGTTGTGCCGGGCGGGCTCGACGCCGCCCCGGATCGCGGCCAGCCGCTGGCTGGTGCTGGTCATGCCAACCCCCTGATGACCCTCAGCCGGCTACCGAAGAGTTGTTCGGCCTCGTCGAGCTGGGCTCGCGCGCGGTCCGCCGCCGCGGCGCGCTGCGCCCGGTCGGCGTCGGCGTGCACCTCCAGCTCGGCATGAGCGGCGTTGATGACGATCGCCGGGTCTGCGGCCTCGTGCCCGTCGACCGCGCCGGGGATGCTGGTGGCGAAGCGGCGCAGCAGGCGGGCCACCGTGAGGGTCCGCTCCGGCATGCGCCCGACCTGCTCGGCGACCTTGATGGCGGCCGTCAGGAAGTCCACCCGGGGGCTGAGCGGGCCGATGATGCGCCGCTCCAGCGGCCAGGTTGACACGCCGAGCAGGCCACGGGCCGGCGCGAGGTGTTCGGCGGTCAGCGCCGAACAGAGGTAGTAGGGCCGAGAGTGCCGCGCGGTGCGAAACGAGCGTTCCTCGTCGCGTCGCAGGTGGGTCAGCTTGGCTGCGGCGAGGCCAGGACCGGCGGCGCCGAAGAAGGCGTTGTGCACCTCGGTGATGAGCTTCGGCGCGGTGGGAGCGGACAGGAGCGTGAGAGCGTGGTGGACCTGGTCGCGCACCGACACCAGGGGTGCCTCATCCGCCGCCGGCTGACCGGCGTCCGGCGTGTCGTCAGCCAGGTCGGTGAGGGCCCGCTCCCAATCGCGCTCGGCGGACCGTAGCTCGGCGCGCAGGGCCCGGGCTCGGGCCTGGTCGCGTGCCACGACTGCCCGTCGGACCGCCGCCCGCAGGTCGTCGATCCGACGTTCGAGGTTCTCTATGGACTCAGCCACATCGAGCATGCTACAAGTTCCAGTGTTTCCCAGCAATCCCCCGTAACCAGGATTGTTGATACGGGGAACACTACTTACGGTTACGCCTGGAAGGGAGACCCGCATGGCCTGGGACCAATCCCTACTTGACCAGGTTTTTGACCGGTTGGCTGAGAGCAACGTGGCCGACGACGTAATCGACCTCGTCCTTGCGGCCTACGTCGGCGACGTCGCCCTCGACGGAGTCCTCGCCGGCGAGGCCGTCGACCTTCCGGAGCGGGACCCCGCCCTCCGCTCACGGCCGCGACCGCTCTACCTGGAGTCCATCACCGTCGCGGGCTTCCGGGGCGTCGGTCCACAACAGGCTCTTCGGCTCCAGCCGCACGCCGGGCTCACCCTCGTTGTCGGCCGTAACGGCTCCGGCAAGTCCAGCTATGCGGAGGCCGTCGAGCTCGCCCTCACCGGCGACAGCGCCCGCTGGGCCGACCGCAACAGCGTCTTCAAGGACGGCTGGCGCAACCTGCACTGCGGGTCGCCCTGCGAGGTCGAGGTGCAGCTCCGCGCCGAGGGAGCCAGCAAGCCCATTCGCGTACGGCGAAACTGGCACGACGAACACACCCAGGCCCACCAGGGCATCGGCAGCGTCTTGACGGACGACGGGGAGCGCTACACGGAGACGGCGGAGCTGGGCTGGCGCGAGCCACTCGACACGTACCGCCCGTTCCTCACCGCGAGCGATCTCGGCCGCCTCGTCACCTCCACCCCCAGTGGCCTCTTCGACGCCCTCGCACCGATCCTCGGCATGGATCCGGTCGTCGAGGCGGACAAGCGGCTGATGCGGGTCCGCCGTGAGTTCAACGAGCAGATCACGTCGGTCAAGACGGCCCGCGATGCGCTGCGTACGGCGCTTGTGGGGGTCGACGACCATCGGGCGCAGGCCATCGCCGCGCTCCTGGCGAAGCGGACCGTCGATCTCAACGCTCTCGACCAGCTACTCGCCGACGCCGGAAGCGACACCAACGACCCGCTCGCCGTGGCGGCCCGCCGCGTGGTCGCCGTCGCTCTCCCCGACCACGGATACGCCCTCGAGGTTGCGAACGAGCTCGCCGCCGCGGCGGCGCAGATCGCGGAGCTCTCCACCACCCGCGCCGGCACCGCGGACCAGGCGGCCCAAGTGCTACGGATGGCCGTCGCCTTTCATGACGAGCACGGCGAGAGCCCCTGTCCGGTCTGCGGCAGCGGAGCACTGGATGCTGCCTGGCGCGCTCGGGCCGGGGACACTCTGGATCAGCTTCAGCGCGACACGGTCGCCGTTGACCAGGCGCACCGCCGGCTGCAGGACGCGCGGTCCCGCGCCGCGCGGCTGCTCGATCTCGACCGGCGGGTCAGCGCCGACGACTTGGAGGCGATGGCCGCCGCCCTCGACCAGCCCGAGGCGGTGAAGCGGTTCCGCACCAAGGCCGACGAGCTGCGCATCCCCGCTGCCGAACTCACCGCCGAGCAACTCGCGGCGCACCTACGGGCGGCGTATCCGCCGCTGGTCGAGGCGTTCGCGGCGGTGCAGGACGAGGCGAGCGCCTGGCTGCGGCAGCGCCACGACGCCTGGCGTGAGCATGCCGCCTCGTTGCAGGACTGGCTCAACCGGGCCCGCACCGGCGCCGAGAACGACGCGAAGCTGAAGCGGGTCAACGCCGCCCGCGACTGGCTGCGGAGCGCGATCACCGCGCTGCGCGACCAGCGGTTCGAGCCCTTCGCCCAGCGCTCACAGGAGATCTGGGACGAGCTGCGTCAGGAGAGCAACGTCGAGCTGAGTGGGATGCGGCTCGACGGCACCAACACCCGCCGCAAGATTTCCTTCCCGGCCAAGGTCGACGGCACCACGACGTCCGCGATGGCGGTCATGAGCCAGGGCGAGCTCCAGGCGCTCGGCCTGTCCGTGTTCCTGCCCCGCGCCTGCGCCGACGACAGCCCGTTCCGGTTCGTCATCATCGACGACCCGGTGCAGAGCATGGACCCGTCGAAGGTCGACGGCCTGGCGCAGGTGCTGGCCGGCTTGGCGCAGACCCGGCAGGTCGTGGTGTTCACCCACGACAACCGGCTACCGGAAGCGATCCGCCGGCTGCGCATCGAGGCCACCATCTGGGCGGTCACCCGGCGCGACGAGTCGGTAATTGAGATCCGGAAGAACAGCGACCCGACCGAGCGGTACCTCAACGATGCCACCGCGATCCTCAAGGCGGAGGGGCTGGCCGACAACGCCCGCTACCCGCTGGTGTCCGGCTTCTGCCGGTCGGCGTTGGAGGCGGCGTGCCACGAGCGGATCCGACGGGAGCGCATCAGCCGCGGCGAACGGCACGGCGACGTCGAGGAGCTCATCGAGAAGGCGCTGACGCTCAACCAGGTGGCCGCCCTGGCGCTCTTCGGTGACATGCACCAGGGCGGCAAGGTTCTCAGTCGGCTCAACAAGTTCGGCGGGTGGGCCGGTGACGCGTTCCAGGCCTGCAAGCAGGGCGTACACAAGCCCGGAACGTTCGATCTTGAGGTGCTCGTCCGTGACTGCCGCCGCCTCGTCGAGGAGTTGCGATGACCACTCCGACCGCCGCCTCGGCGCAGAGTTGCCTGGACACCGCCGACCAGCTGCTGACCAGCGTCATGCGCGGTACTCGTGGCGCCTGGCCGCGCGCCTGCGCCTGGCTGCTCCGGCTGGCGTTGGAGACCGCGATGGACGACTACTGGCTGCGGTCGCGCCCGGAGATCGTTTCGATGCGCGCCCGGTCGCCCCAATTTCTCGTCCTTGACCGCTACGCCGGCCGGCACATCGCCGCCCGGGCCGGTTACGCCTGGTCGGCGCTGTCCAGGGCGGGCCATCACCACAGCTACGAGCTCGGCCTCACCGCAGGCGAGCTCCGCCGGCTGCGGGAGATGGTGGCAGCAGTGGTGCACGACTTGGCGCGCGCGCAGGTCGAGCAGGCGCGGGGAGCCGATGACGGTGCTTGACGTGGAACGCCTCCGGCGCGTCGCAGCGGCTGCCGATCGCTGGGCCAAGTCCCTCGGGTCACCCTGAGCCGCCGCCAGGCTGACGACGTTCAGCCGGGCTCCACCTGCATCGACGACTGCCCGTTCCGGCTGTGCCCGTTCCGCCGAAGGGGGACAAGTTGCCGTACTAGATGGACGAGACCTTCTGCGCCCACCAAATCGACCTCGTCGGGCACTGGTTTCGCTCGCCCGGGCGGGCGGACTGGCAGGCGGTCAACCGGGAGGACCTGCGGACGTTCTCGCGCGAGATGTCCGAGCGGATGGCCCCCGCCTGGCGGAAGTGAGCGTTGTCAGCGCAGCAGGTGGCCCACGAGCGTCTTTGGCTGGCTGCCGCCTCCGTTAC
Source organism: Micromonospora coriariae (assembly GCF_900091455.1). Lineage (NCBI taxonomy): Bacteria > Bacillati > Actinomycetota > Actinomycetes > Micromonosporales > Micromonosporaceae > Micromonospora > Micromonospora coriariae. The sequence goes on from NZ_LT607412.1 coordinate 1,601,420, forward strand.
TCGCCACCGCCTGCCGCGCGGCGGGGCCTGGGGATCTGCCGGTTGAAGCGTGGCTTCAGGGCTAGGACCAAGGCTTCCTTCGCACCCTCCGGGTTGTCGGTCTCCTGCCATCGGACCTTGCACCGACCCAGCCAGCCCGCGATGTCTGCGGCCGACGCCGCGTTGTGCGGAGTGTCGAGGAGCTGTCCGACCTGGTCGTGCAGCACCGATGACTCGCGGTTGCCGGTCAGGTGCTGCCGGAGACGACCCCGTAGACCCCGCCTGGTCCGGCCGACGTAGATGACCACGCCGCCGTCGAGGACCACGTGCACGCCGGGCGCGCGGGGAGCGTCGGCGACGGTCTCCATGGTGTACGGCTGGGGAGCCGTGAAGCCGGCCAGCAGGTCGTCGTGGGTGGCGTCGGGCATCCCCGGAGGCTACCGGCGTGGGCCCTCATCCGTGGCCCCGCAGGAGCCGTCGTGGTCGTCGCGGCGTCGACAGCGGCCGGCTCCGTCGAGCTTGGCGTCACACCAGATTCGGGCACGCAGGAACTGTTGATCCTCCTCGCTGAGGGTGGTCTCGCCGAAGTCGATGGCGGTGACGTGGCCGAGCGAGTCGCGTAGGGCTGCGGCGAGGGCGATGGCCCCGTCGAGGCTGGTCAGGGTGGTGGGGAGGTGAATGATCCAGCGGGGTGAGGTCATCGCTGCCACCGACTGTTCGGTGAACCTGGATCGGTGTGGCGGCAGCCGGTGTGCCGGGACTGCCACTGCCGCAGCGCCTGGCGGATGCGTTCGGCCTCGGTGTTTGCCGTGGTCAGGTCGCGGTGCAGTCGTTCGAGTTCGTCGGCTAAGCGGTTGAGGTAGTCGTGCACCTGAGCGGGGTCGAGGCCGCGCCAGCGCGTGTCGAAGGAGGCAATGCGGGCGTGGTGTGGGTGCAGGCGTTCCCCGGTCACGTAGATCATGGCTGCGACACATTCTGCTCGGCGATCAGCCTGCGGATCTGCCGGTCGGTGAGGCCGCGTTGGTCGAGGACCCGGCGACCCCAACGGTGCAGCCGGCAGGGGTGGGAGGCCCGGTCGTTGCGGCAGCGCGGGCCCTCGGGCCACTGCTCGGAGACGTGCACGGTGATCGCCTTCACGGCGAAGGTGATGTCTTCGGCGGTGACGTAGGGCGGTAGGGGTAGTTCACCGAGGATCTCGTCGATGGAATCCATGGTCCTTCCTGGTTGTCGGGTTCGGCGCCGAGGCGGGCGGGGACGGCGGCTCGCCGTTCGGGGGACGACGGGATACCGGAGCCCAGCACCCGCCCCGGGCCATGCCCCCAGCTTCGGCAAGAAGCTGACCAGGAACTACAGCGTCCGAGGGGCCTCGGTGACGCAGAAATGAGGCGTCTCCGTACCCCCTGATCGACGGACTGTTACTACAGTGGCGGCAGACGGAGGGAGATCGGCTCGTGGCCGTGAAGCGACATCGGCTCTGCCAGCGACGCAAAGCCCTCGGGTATAGCCAGGAGCGCTTTGCCGAGATTCTGGGCGTGGAGCGGTCAACCGTGGTGCGCTGGGAGAACGCCGAGACGGATCCTCAGCCCTGGCATCGAACCCGCATCGCCTCCGCGTTGGGAGTTACGCTCGAACAGCTCGACGACATGCTTGTCGACGTGTCGGTGGCAACACATCGAGGGCAGGCCATGGGAGATGAGACCCCTAATCCCGCTTCCGGCGCTGCCCGGCTGGAGCTGTTGAACGGCCTCCGAACCTACCTGACCAACTACCTCACAGCACCCGCTGGGCCAGCTCAGTCGCTCCTCGAGGTGCGGCGAAGCGTTGGCCGAGCGCACAACCTCTACCAGCGAGCGAGCTACACATCCGCCTCCCGCTTGCTGCCGGACGTGCTCAGCCAGGCGACGGACCTGTCCAGCAGGTCCACCGGGATGCATCGCAGCAGTTCTTTCCGGCTGCTCGCCGCGGCGTACATCGCGGCGTCAAAGCTGGCAACCAAGGTGGGCGACGGCGAGACCGCCTTACTGACCGCCGACCGGGCTTCCACGGCGGCGCGGCTCGCCGACGACCAGCCGCTTGCGGCCGTTGCGGCATACCAGGCGGCGTGTGGTCTCATGCGGCTGCCCGGACGGGTAACCGAAGCCGAGCAGGTCGTGCGGACCAGCATCGTCCGGCTGACAACCACCGCCCCCGCAAACGACCCCGACCTGCTCTCCGCTCAGGGCGCATTGCTGCTTCTTGCTGCCGTGATGATGGCCGGACAGGGCAACCCGAAGGAAGCAGGTCAGTTCCTGACGCAGGCCGAAGGGCTGGCAACGACGCTGGGCTCTGACCGCAACCGGTTGTGGACAGGCTTTGGCCCGACAAACGTCGTTATCCACGCGGTCTCCGCCGCGGTTCGGGCTGGCAACGCGGACCGGGCGCTGGAGATCGGAGCGCGGCTCGACACCTCGCGGCTGCCGACGGGGTTGGTTGGCCGAAGGGCACAGGTGCACGTCGACTTGGCGGCAGCGACGATGAGGTCGGCCGGCGACAGATCGGTATCGGTCCTGCACCTGCTCGAAGCCGAGCGGATAGCCGCCGAGATGGTCCACGCCAACGTCCAGGCGCGCATGCTCCTGCTCGACCTGCTGTCCAAGGAGCGACGAGCGGGGACACCGGGGCTGCGGCCGCTGGCTGAACGGGCCGGGCTGCTCGCATGACTCGACGGGGTGTGTTGTCTCTGGTCGCCTGCGCCGCTCCTCCCGTGCTGCGCATCGGCGAGCTGATTGAGTTGCTGCAGGAAGACGGGTGGATCGTATGCGTCACCGCTAGCCCGACGGCTGCCACTTGGATCGATCGGGAAGCGCTACAGCGGCAGACTGGCTATCCGGTCCGGGTCGAGTGGCGGATGCCCGGCGACCCTGAGCCGCACCCCCCGGCGACCACCGTTGCCGTCGTACCGGCCACGTTCAACGTCATCAACAAGTGGGCGCAGGGAATCAACGACGCGCTCGTGCTTGGCATCCTCAACGAAGCGCTTGGCGCTGGCATCCCGGTGTACGCGTTTCCGAACGTCAAAGCGCAGCTCGCCAAGCACCCAACCTATGACCGGCACCTGCAGCTACTCCGAGAGGCGGGCATCATCATGACGCCGCTGCCCGCCGACGTGGACTGGCGAATGGTCGCGGACAGCCTCCAAGCCCCCGCGCACGGCAGTTCTGGCGCTGCGGCTGGGCTAAACAGCTGACGTATGCGCGCCTTCGACCGGCGTTCAACCATGCGAGCGACGGCGGGTTCAAAGGGTGTGCGCAAGGAGTTCGGCGAGCTTCTCGGATGGGTGCTTCGCTCGACCAGGGTGCCCACTGCGGACTTGATGTCTTTGCCGAGGATCAGATCGCCCTCCCAGTGGCCGGGCACCGCACGATCGTCGGCCTCGGCGGGCCGTTCGCTGATCATGACCATGTCCGGGATCCGGCCGGTGTTCTCGTACCGCCGGCGGGCACGGCGCTGACTCGGCCGGTGCGCAGGCAGCGAGCTAGTTCTCGGCGTAGCTCACCGCGGCCCTGCACGAACAGCGCCTGATAGATGGTTTCAGAGGATCGCGGGGAAACTCGATTGGCAAGCGCCGCGAGATCTCTTGCGGTGGCCAACCGGCCTGCAGGCACTCGGTGACCTTCCCGGCCAGCCGCGCACAGGCCAGCTTCGGCGTCTTCGGCCGTCGGGCCCGCGCTCGCGCTCGCTGGTGAGCCCGCCAGGCACGGTAGTCGGTCCGGCTGCCGCTACCACCCACTTCCCGGGACACCGTCGAGGTGGCCTTGCCGAGCCGGGCAGCGATCGCCGTGAACGACTCGCCGCCACGCAGGCCAAGACTGATTTCCTCCCGGTCGGCAAGAGGCGGATCGCACCGGGCGTTTCGATTCGTGGCGCACGACGGTTCGGACGATCTCATGCGAGCAGCCGACCTTGCGGCCGATCTCCCTCAACGACAAGCCCTTAGCGCTCAACCGGCGGGCCAACTGCCGTTGCTCCACAGTCAGATGGGCGGTCATCAACAACTCCCTCGATCGAATCGATGCATTCTCATCGACTCGTCGAGCCCATTGCGCTGACCGACTGAACCCGCCCCCTCTGCTCCTGCCGAATGTTGACCCCCTCGCTGGTTGTTGATGTTCAGCTGTGGGTCTTTGATGGCCGGGGACGCGACCGAGGCTGCGGTCTTCGACTCGGCAGCTGTCGCCCTCCATTGAGGTGACTTCGGTTGCAAACGCCCGCGCCACGGCGCCGGCTCGATTCCGTGCGCGCGACGGAACGCGAAATCGACCAACTGCCCAAGCCGCCAGACTGGTAGCTACCGGGAATCATCCGGCAGCTCTACCGGCAGCCCCAACGCGCGTAGGCGGCCGTAGGTCTCAAGCGCGACCAGACTCTGAGCCTCGGTAGGGATCTTGATCGGTAGGGCACCACATACGTTGAGAATTCCGACCTCCTTAGGGGTGACGTGGCGGCGTTCCCGGCCCCATCTAAGAACGTCCTGCCAGAAGGTTCTGCCTGCCGTAACGACGGTGGTCTGAGCCGCGATGCCATTGAGGATGCGCTGGTCCTGTGCGCCGTCCCTTGCGCGGGCAGATGCTTCGCGGCCCTCGATGGTGGCCTTCCGCAAGTCAGGATGCCAATCCACGTGAACCTTGCTGACGGCCCGCCAACAGTCTTCGTGTTTGGCCCATTCAGTGACGTTTGCGCGGTTCCCCTCGGGACGTTGTAGGATCGTCAGAACAGCTCTACCGGCCTTCACGAGACCATCTCTGACAATCGATGGCAGAGCTTGATCCCGCCATACGGCTTCGAAGTCGAAGGCGCGGCCAAGACGCCTCAGATCAAAAGCGAGCTTGGCGATCGCATATGCGACGATGTTCGCTCGATACCCACCCTCGTACCAATCTTGTTTCGGGATCAACAATTCAAGGTTCTTCCATACGATCGCCTTGGCGATCGACGCCCGGTAGTAAGACTCGGAAAAGTAATCAGGCGAGTCTTCCCACTTCTTCGAGACGTCGGCGGCAAAGGCTGCGAAGTTCCGTTGAGCGCCTCTGCTTACGACGTGAGGCTGCTCAGCCCAAGCCATCGAATATTTTGCAAGGTCTGTCTTGCCGAACAGTTGCTCGCGGGGATACTCGAGATCAAATTCCTTCCGCTTCTTCGCCGTCAGTCCGGACCTGGCGTCTAGGTACTGTCCGCGCGCTCTCTCGTAGAACCACTTGGACTGCTTCAGCGAACCGTCGAGTGATGGAGCGTAGACACGCCGCGAGAATTGCTCAATCCGAACATGGAAAGGGTGGTTGGAGAAGAAGTCCGCTTGACTCACGCGGTTCTGACTGTTCGCGTACTCCGAAATCTTCGGCACCACATCGGCCGCATTGTTCGAGTCGACGATCGACAATTTCATCTGAACGAATACATCGGAAAGGTCAACGTTGTTAACGAATGCCGCATGGATGGAAGCTGTAGTCTGGCCACCATTGACGATCTGGAGATTCCGGATCTTTGTGAGCCGGGCGGTGGTGCCGTCAGAGTCGAGTTCCACAGCCTCCGCCGTGGCCGATATGCCGTTGTTATAGGCGAAAAACATCTGTGGAGCCGATTCCAGCGTCGTCTTGATTCCTCTGTTGACTGAGCCACGCGACTGCAGAAAGACTCGCACATTCTGCTCTAGCAGGCGAGTACCCCATCGATCGTAAATCGCCGCGAGTTGGGCACCCGGAATGACTACGAGGTAGCCGTCGTAATCGGCCCCCTTCACGGCAGCACGGAGCGCCGGAAGTGGAGCAGGAAGGTCATTCACCAGATCGAGCTCAAGCTCCTCGCGCTCACCCCCGGCCACGACGTACCGGTGCAGGCGTCCGAGATCCCAGACGTTGTGGGTAATCGGTACGCCGTCTATCTCGCCAGCTGGGACGCTGTCGACCCGGCTGCTCAGCACCCGGTTGGTGATCACGATGATTCGAACTTTGTTGACGACAGCCCACGTCGTCGCAATCATCTCAGCGAGATCAAACGCCGGTTGAGCCTGCTCCAAGCCGTCCCTGAAAGTAGGGTCGAGCGAACGGAGGATGAAGTTGCGGGCACGATTGTTGATGGCGCGGAGGTCGGTTGCGGTCAGCGTCTCCGGCCGCTCTGCCTGCCGGAAGTCGACGATGATCAGGGTTAGCACGCCGACGGCTTCCCGAGGATCGCCGGCGTAGCCGTCGACGCGGACGCCACGGACGCCCAAGTAAGGCGCCCGATCGGCGGTTTCGATCTCCCCGGCCGTTATCAGGTATTCCGTCACGACGTCAAAGAACGAGTCCTCGGCAAACGATCCCGTGGCTTCCGAGTGCGCGAGGACCTCTTGATAGAGCTGGTTGTGGTAGATGTCCAGCGCGTTATCCACGGGCAGCCTCCAGATCGGAGAGCATCGTCTCAAGCGTGACGACGAAGCTGTCAATCTCTTTAAGTTCAACCTGATATCTGACTCTACCGATGCCAGTCCGTAGGATGTCGGGAGTGATCCTCGGGAAATCTGGTCTGACCTGATATATCGACATTCCGTCGATAGACCAGATGTTGGTATACGAGTCTTCCTCCCGATAACCAGTTGCCGCCAGCCGAGACTCCAGCAGGTCACTGGCCCACGGCGCATGGTCCTCGAAGCAAGTTCGCAGGCGACTCACCCAGCCGTGGAGCGTAGTCGCGTCAGCGCCCTCGCGAGGTATCTCGTTGACCGAGAAGACCACTAGGTAGAGGGCTTCGAACGACACCATGTCCAACTGGTGCTCGGAGCTGATGCTGACCGCCGGTACGGCTCCGCCCCGCTGCGTCTTCACCTCGATGGCAGTCGGAGAAAACTCGAAGTCCTTAGGCCCGTCCAGCGGACCCCACCATCCCGTTACCGCCTCTTTAGCGCCGATCGACGGAATCAGATGCTCCTGAATGAGCCTGAGCTCGCCGACCAATCCCTTCTGCTCCGAGTTGGTGAGGACATGTGAAGGAGCTCCCCGCATGAGGTGGTGCCAGCGCCAGGTTCGGGCAATTACCCTCCGGACCGCGTCCGACTCAGTAGGAGCCAGGCCGGCTGCCTCCATAATGTCGACGCAGAGGCGGTGGAATAGGTCCGTCGACCCCGCATCCTTCAGCGCAAGCCAGAGGTGCACCTTGCCCGCTTTGTCTGCGTCGCCGAAAGAAAGCTCGACGCCACGCAGTTCCGGCAGCGTCGCGTCGCCGATCGAGGACGGTTGAACGGACATGGTCCAAGCCCTGCGCCCCCTAGCGTCCCTCGCCCAGTAGCAGTCCCAGCGGTGGCCCGGATCGGCTCGGACTGCTGTGGCGGTACCCATCGTGGTCGCGGGGCGCAGACCCGCCCAGGGATCGCTCATCAGTCTTCGCCCTCAAGCTCGTCGTCCGAGTCGACACCGAAGTGTTCGCGGAACCAGACGGTGTTCACGACAAACTCGACTCGCTTCTCCGACTGTCCCGGAGGTGACGGCGGGAAGCTGATCCCCCAAGCGGCCACAAGAGCCGGTAAGTTGGGCCCGCCGCCGTCGCTCGAAGTCGTTAGGCGTACCAGGTGCAACATGAGCAGTGGCTTCGCCCGGAAACGGCGGTATGCGACGTCAGGATAGTTCACAGGATCCCCGTCCGGCGAGGGGTTGTCTCGCCGATAGTGCTCCTCTGCAGCCTCGCGCTGGGCGTCCGGCATACCAGCGCGTTCGATGCCCCGTGATGCCACCTTTTGGTTGTTCCCGATGTACAAGGTGTTCCCGCTCGAGCGGGACCCGGTAGACCGCTTCTGATAAACGACGCGCAGATCGTTCAAGGTCTCGTAATCGGCTCGCTCAACCAGCGGCTCCTTCACGCTGGGTTGCCGGCCGACGAGCAGGACGTCCCAACTCCGAAGCGTGGACGCAGCACGCTCTTCGATGTAAGCGACGACGGGTCCGCTCTGCGTCTTGGTCGAGCCTGGATCCTGCTTGTAATCGCGCACGAATGATGCCACGAGTTCCGGCGAAACACTGGAAAATAGCCAGCTGCCGCCGAGAGGTATTGGTGTTACGCCGGAGGCGTGGACGGCGGTCACAAGTGAACGGATGCGCCGGACGTTGTAGTCAGAGTCACGTGCAGACACGGGTGTGGTTTCGATTTGCGACCCGCCGAGGCCGATGCTGACGACGAAGCGCTTGCCTGTCCCCATTTTGTTACGCGCCGTAACGATGAGACTGTCTGGATGGCTTCTGACCCGCAAACCAAAGTCCTCAGGAGTGGCGCCCGAGGCCTCCATATCTTTCAAATCGTCGCGTAACATCTCGATCGACTCGGCGATGTGTGCGTACCATCCCTGCGCGTCCTCCGGCATCCAAATCCGGCAAAGGTCCTCGTAACCGGGTCGGTAGCCGAACCAGCGGCCCATCTGCATCAATGTGTCGTACATGACCGAGCTACGTAGGAAGTACGTGATGCTGAGGCCTTCCAGGGTCAGACCTCGGGAGAGGGAGAATCCGCCAACCGCGATGACGTTGAGGCCGTTCTCGAAGTCGCTGTAGTTCAGCTTACCGGCCGACTTGTTGTTGACCTCAACGACGCGGATGGGCGCGGCGGCATCGTGGAGGACTCTGAGGACATCCTCCCACCGTTGACCGGCCTCGCCGTACTCGGTCTTCCAAGTGTTCTCCAATTCAAAAATCTCGGGCACTGCACGAGCCTCGACCGGATCGAGCGCCCCGCTGATACGGAGCGCGTTCTGCAGCTCCTCAAGATAGGAGTGCACGTGATTCCGGAGTTGGGACTGCACTCGGGTGAACCGAGACGCGTTGATCAGCATCGAATTGTGTTCCAATGCCCCTCCGCGGAGGATCCGGATGGCTCTGACCAGCAAGAACGCCCGCACAGCGAACCGCAGGCTGTCAGGCAAACCTTCGATGATTTGCGTTATCCGGTGTTTGACCGGGATGACGTCGTCCGAGTCGTTAATGGGTCGCAAAAACTCGTCCGGCGATTCGAGGAACACCCTTCTGGCACCAAGGTAGTTGCTAGGTGGGTCCAAGCTGACGATGAAATCGCGCGGGAAGAGGTCTTGGCCAAGCATCTCATCATCGCTCTCAGGGTCGATGAAGATGTTGGCGAAAGGCGTGGCGGTGTAGCCTACGTACGAACTGCGCTCGAACATGGCGAGAAGCTCTCTGATCTGCGCATTGATGGTGGACGCCGCGTTGGGATTTTGGCTGACGTTAATCGATGCGTTGTCTGCCTCATCGTCGATCAGCAGCAGGGGAGAGTTGATGCGGCCGCCCTGCAGGCTGGTTTTCAGCCACTGGGTCAGGTTGGCAAGAGTGTTGGCATTCTTCTTAATAACGAACACGGCAGGCTCGTTCAGATTCTGCAGTGGAACGCCTACCTGACTGGCTGCGGCTTGGCTGAAGTCCTTCGTCGAGCTGGTGAAGTGTGAAGGGCGGCGCTGCAGATCGATCCGGCCGACGCCTACGACCTTGCCGAGCTTGTTTTTGCCTGCTCCCTTCTCGAAGCCGATGAACCCCTCGTCCACCCTGGATTGCGTCTGGTTTCGGAGGTTGTTGTGGATTCCCGCGATGACAATGATCACCCGGTAGCCTGCGTCGGCGGCCTTGCAGACCAGTCCGAGGTAGTTCGCTGTCTTGCCGGACTGGACGTTTCCGAGCACCAGACCCTTCCGGGCCCACACACCAGCTTCCCGAGGATTTCCCAGCAAGCCGAGAGTGCGGTCGGACACTTCGCCCAGTGTCGCCAGGACGGGGACACCCATGCCCTTCGTGGACAACAGCTTTCTGTACCTCAGCCAATAATAGGGATCGATGGACGCCTTAGCGTCCGGGAGCCAAGGTTCGTGCTTCACCTTGACGACGTTCCCGATGGTCAAGATCACAGCATGTCGGGTCTCAAGAAGACGCGCGAGTTGTTCGGCGTCATCGTCCGAGACCGAACTGAATTTGGGCAGCGGCCGGAAGTCATCAATTGTCGTACGGATCAATTGAGGAGTAAGCTGGTCCGCCGGCAAGCTGGTCAGCTCGGCGGTGACCACTCGGTCTAGAGCGTCGATCACTCCAAGCTCGGCTGACATCAGGTTTCCTCCGTCATTATCTGGTCGACGACTCTTGCGGTCTCTTCCCAATTGGCGTCGAACGGAGGGGATGACTTCAGCATCCTCGTGATCCGCTCCCAGCTGAGCCCGCGCTGCAGCAGCGAGGCGACCGTACTCCGAGTGATCTCGCTCAGCTCTTCGACGCTGACCGAAGCGGCGTTGACTCGGTCGGGTGCCTCACTCATATCGTGCAGGAGGCTGTCCACTGGCAGGGTCCGCGAGAACACGTTCAGGACAGTCAGGAGCTGGGTGCGGCGGTCGGCGGGGAGATCCGCGAGCATCGACTGGATCAGAGGGTGCTCGGAGTTGATCTGATAGCGGATCCCGGTGCGAGTGTGAATTCGTTGCCATGTCGGAATCTCTGCCAGCGCAGCTTTCCGGACTCCCCGATGTGTGTAGATTCTTTTCGATGTCGCGACAATCGCCTCGATCAGAGTCTTGAGGCGTCGTCGCACGTAGTCCGGCGGCTCTGCACTGGCCTTCAAGACGTTGATCTTCCAAGATTCGTCCAGTGAACTCGGAATATCGAGTAGGACCCTGGTCAGCTTGGTCCTCTCAGTTTGCTTCGCGATACCGAACCAGGTCCCCCACATGATCAGGCGACGAGCCCGGTAGAGGTAGAACCCCTGGTTCTTGATGAATCCATCCCGTCCACCTAGGCGCTCCCACGCGTCTTGGTCCACGTTGCTGTGATGTGGGAGGGTGAAGGGCTGCATCGTTACGGCGCCGGCTTTGGTCCAAATTTTCTCCACGGGTCCGGCGATGGTCGCGGCGTACTTGCGGGCGAAAGGATCGAACGCAGCGAGCTCTCGGCTGTTGACTGAGATTCGTATGGTGCGATGACCGCCCTCGCGCTCCAAAAATCGGTGAAAGACCATCTCTAGATGACATGCCGCCTCGGAGACGCGCCTTGCAAATGTTCGAGAGTCGTTTCCATCGTCAGTTCCGCTGACAATGCGGTCCAAGTTCTGCCAGACCACCAGCGTGCCTGTCTCGCCGACACGGTCGGACCAGGGGACTTCGGTGGCTGGGGGCCGGCTGACGTACCACTCGTCTCGGCGGCTGACCTCGTCCAGGTCCCACCGGGCGGTACTGATGACCTCCGACTGCTTTGTCAGCACCGTCATCCGTCGGCACTGGGAAAACGATGCAGTCTTCATGCCCATGCCGAATCGTCCTAGGTCGTCGGGCTGGCGTCCTTCGGAGGGGCTGGTGCTCGCGAGGCGCATCGCCAGGTGCAGTTGCTCAGCGCCCATGCCGTACCCGTCGTCCAAAATCCCGATGGCGGAGTCGGATCCATCGAACTTGGCGAAGATTTCGACACGCGTTGCGTCGGCAGATACGGAGTTGTCGACGATGTCGGCAAGGGCGGTCTCCAAGCTGTAGCCAAAATCGCGCAGGCTCTCTACCAGGCTTGCCGCGCTCGGACGCGCCTCGAACCCGAAGTTCCCGGCGTCCGACGGAACGTTTCCGTCTAGCAAGCTTCCCCCTCGTGTCCCTGAACCACCCCACGTGCCACCTATGATGATCTTCAGGGTGGTTGTTGCAGTCCACTGTTCAGGTACGTTGTCCTAGACGAGTAGTTCCGACTGCCGGTTAGTGGTCGAACGGTCAGTGGTCGAAGGCGATCAGGGATTGGGTGGCCTGGGTCGGCGCCGGGCGCGTGGAGGCGGTCGCCGCCGCGGCGCTCCCCCAGCCGGGATTCCTGCTGGACTGTCCCGGATCGGCCAGGGCCACGAGGGGGTCTGGGGCCCTGACCAGCTCGGACGGCTTGTCGTCCGCGGCGGACAACCGGCCGATGCGTAGCTCGGCCGCCGTGCGGCCAGGCGGTCGACCAGGTCGTCGACCTGCTCGTTGGTCTGCGCGATGATGATCAGCCACTCGCCGGCGGCGGCCAGATCGAGGGCGGCGCGCACCACCAGGGTCGCGCCGGCCCCAGGCGGCGAGTCGACCACCATCCCACGGTGTTCACCGGAGAGTAGATCGGCCAGCACGGCCTTGATCACCCGTCCCGCCTCGACCGCGGGCGGTCTTCCAGCCCGGCAAGCATCGGTCCCACCTCCCCACAAAGGCGTCCCCGGACACTACCGGCGAAATTCCTGCTAGCGGGACCCCCGATCTCTTTCCGGCAAGCTGGACCAGGGCCTTCGCACTCAGGACTGGACCAACGATGTTGCCTGGAGCGACAACCTCCTCTGAATTGGCAGCACGGAGAGGCTCAACCCTGTGAGCTGCAGCACTGGCACGATGACGGCTCGCAAACGAGGAGTCACCCCCCTGCCTCTGAAGGCTGCATTCCATCGACGGAAGCGGCAACTGTCCGGAATCTGACAGCGCTAGGGTTGTCCGACACGAGTGATAGGGATGACGCGTGCAGCAAACATGGTCGCTGCGACGGAGCGTGGGGGCGTGACGATGACCAGCGGCTCTGGGGAGTCGGCCGCTCGTCGGCCAGCTCCGTTGAGTGAAGCGGTCTCCAACCAGATGAAGCGAATGCGCCGGGCCTCCACCAAGCCGGAGCTACTCATCCGCCGAGAACTGCACCGCCGCGGCCTGAGGTTCCGGATCAACCATCCTGTACTGCCGGGACGACCTGACATCGCCTTCACCAGAGCACGTCTCGCGGTCTTCGTTGATGGGTGCTTCTGGCATCAGTGTCCGAAGCACGGGGTGATGCCGAAGAACAACCGTGAGTGGTGGCAGGCGAAGCTGCGTCGGAACGTCGAACGGGACAGGGAGAAGGACGCGGCACTGACGGCGCTGGGCTGGCAGGTTCGGCACTTCTGGGAACACGAGGACCCGGTGGCCGTGGCGGATGAGGTGGAGCAGACATGGCGACATCTACGGACACCGCCGGCGCCTGTTTCAAGATCAGGACGTAGGTTGTGACATCCTGGTCGTCACCAGGGACGAGCTGACGGAGGTGGGCAGATGCCCGGCAAGGCGTGGTTCGACGTCGCACCCTCGGCTGCACGCTTGACCAACTCGCTTCGCGACATCGGTTATGACTTCCCGACCGCAGTGGCCGACATCGTCGACAACAGCGTCGCCGCCGGCGCCTTGCGCGTGGAGGTGATGATCGAATTTGCCGGGTCGAAGACCCGGGTCTACATCGCCGACGACGGACGCGGCATGTCTCCCGGTGCGCTGCTGGAGGGGCTCCGACTGGGCACGCGTCGCTCCTACAAGACAGGGGATCTCGGCCGCTACGGGTTGGGTCTCAAGACCGCGTCCCTGTCGCAGTGCCGTTCGGTTGCAGTGATTTCCCGCAGCACCCCCGACGTTGTGCGGACCTCAGCCCGAGTCCTCGACCTTGACGTGGTCGAGGAATGGGATCAGTGGATCGTGATTGATCCCGGCGCGGATCCGGATATCGCCAGAGCCCGTCAGTGGCTGGCCGAGGGCACCGGGACTGTCGTCCTCTGGCGCAACCTCGACCGGGTGCTGCCGGAGAAGCGTCCCGAGGGGGGCTGGGCACGCCGGCGACTGGAAGCGCTGGCAACAAAGACGGCGGAACATCTCGGAATCGTGTTCCATCGATTCCTCGAAGGCGTCGGCGGACGCACTCCGCTCGTCATCACCGTCAACGGTCAGAAAGTGCGGGCATGGAACCCGTTCGCTCCTGACGAGGACTGCCTTTCCGAGCTGCCCGCGCAGCGCTTTGAGATCGCCGCCGGCGATGTCTCGGGCCATGTTGACCTTCGCCGTTTCATCCTGCCGTCCCGTGACAGATTTTCCAGTCCAAGCGAGTTCGAGCGACTGTCGGGGCCGTTGAACTGGAACCGGCAGCAGGGTCTCTACGTCTACCGGGCCGACCGACTGGTTCAGTGGGGCGGCTGGAGTGCCATCCGCGGCATCGACGAGCACACCAAGATGGCCCGGGCCTCGCTCGACTTCAGCACGGACCTCGACTCGGCCTTCAATATCAACGTCGCGAAGATGCGGGTGTCGCTACCGGCCCAGTTGCGTCAGATGCTGGAGGTGCCGGTCAACGAGCTGTGCGGCTACGCCAACGACGCTTACCGCAAGAGCGCCCGGGTGAAGGCAAAGCCCTTGCCCCTGGACCTCAGCGCGTCAGCCGACGTGCGGTCCGCCACACAGGCGGCGACGACCACCGGGCTCGCCCTGCGAGCGGCGGCGATGCAGTCCGGCGAGTGGGCCGCCTGGCAACGAATCGCGGCGACCCTGCGCAAGGACGCCCCGGAGATCGCCCAGTCGTTGGGATTGGAGCCGTGAGCCGTTGACGGACCCGGCTCAGAAGAGCCGTAGCGGGTCCGCGCGGGACTCCGAGCAGAGCTTCTGGAGCGGGCAGGCGTTGCATTCCGGATCCACCGGTCGGCACAGACTGTTGGCCAGCTCGACCAGACCCAGATGGGCTCGCCGGGCGTCCGAATCAGCGCCGATCATTCGGGCGATCTCCAAGCGGCCGTCCGTGAGCCGGTTCCGACGATCGACAGGATCACCGCTGAAGCGGGCGGCAACCCGGAGTACGCCCTTCGTCACAAGAACGGGCTCCTCGGACTCCTCTTCGCTGTGTGCGGGCACCACGAGAATCGCGAGATCGGCCACCGCTTCGGTGAGCCCCGGGACTTGGCGGAGCTGGTCGTCGTCATGGAGCAGCTCCGGGTTGTCGGCGAGCCGGCCGGCCAGTTCCAGAATCGCCCCGGCTCGGCCCGGCCGCCCAGCCCACTTGCTGATCTCCAGCAGCTCAGCCTCCGCGAGGACGGTCTCCTGCGGCTCACGCCAGCGGGCCAGGAGTGGCCAGATGAAGCGCACCACCTCGGCCGGCGCGCGGTCCAGAAGCATTTCGGCCTGAATCACCTGCCAGCGGGTTTCCGCCCTCAGCCACGGAAGGCCGCGGACCGCAGCGCTGTCGAACCACGCGGCGAGAAGCGCAGCGATGTCCTGCGTCGTCGCGGGCACCGGTCGCGGATCGTCCAGAGCCGCGCGGACAGCGCCGGCGAGATGCTCCCCCAGCAGCGGGGGAACGGCATTACCGATCTGGCGGAACGCCGCAGACGGTGGCCCGGCGAAGCGGAACCAGTCCGGGAACGTCTGAAGCCGCGCCGCCTCGCGAACCGTGATGGTGCGGTTCTGCCGCGGATGGATGTACCAGTAGCCGTCCTTGGCGATGTGTGCCGTGATCGTGCGCGACAGGTTATTTTCGTCGAGCCGCTTGTACTTGTCGTCGAAGATGTCCTCGCGGTATCGCTTGACGTCGTCCGGGAGATCCCGGTACCGAGTGGTGGCGTCCATCGCCTCGAAGGCGCGAGCGTCGTCTTCGCGGACGGGCCGCGTGACGTGGTCGAAGATCTTGTTTGCGTCGTCCTCGGGCACCGACTTCCGCATGCGCCGCTGGAACTCGCTCTGCGGTCGGTCGTAGTCGGTCCAGCCCTCCGCGCCACCCGCCGGCCGCCATCCGCCTTCCACTTCCGGGAGGTCGCCGATGGCATTCCAGACCGTCACCCGCTCGCGCTGTTCCTGAGGCCATGTGAAAGCCGCGCCGTCGCGGAGCGCCACCAGGATGAGTCGTTGGCGGAACTGCGGAACGCCATAGCGGAAGGTCTCCACCGAGCGTTCCTCGACCGAGTAACCGATCGACTCCAGCTCATGGACCATGGTCCGGAGGATGAACATCTCCTTGTCCAGTGCCATGTCCGGCACGTTCTCCATGAGAACAGCCTGAGGGCGGGCGATGCGAGCGATCTCAAGGTAGGAGCGCCACAGGTCCCGGCGCTCGTCGTACGGGTCACGCAGCCCGTGACGGACCCGGTGCCTGATCTTCGAGCGCCCAGCCTTTGAGAACGGCTGGCAGGGAGGGCCGCCAGCGAGGAGTTCCACTCCCGCCGCCTTGATCAGTTCAGCCACCTGCCGAACCCGCTCCGGATCCCCTAGGTCCCAGTCGACGCTCATCCCGCCGTGGTGATGTCGGTGGGTCTCGATCGCTTCCTCGTCATGGTCGACCGCGATCACGACCTGGTATCCAGCGGCTTCGAGTCCCAAACTGAGACCGCCAGCACCGCTGAACAGGTCGGCGGCCAAACGGCCGCCACTGGCCCTGAGCCTCGATGCCAAGGAGACGAGCTCCTCGGGCTCCGAGCAGGCGTCAGGGTGAGGAGCGAGGCGAAGGAAAGGACCGCGAACCAGCTTGACCCCGTACCCGCGGCGACGAACAGGGGCGGCTGGGGGCTGGTCTTCACTGGTCACGATCAGGCAGATTACCGCCAGGTCGCCTGTGTCGACGATCGCCCATCCCGACACACCGCCGACTCATTGCGTGCTGCTGTCAACCCGACCGTTGACCTGAGCAACCAACCATCCATACGGTTGGAAGCATCGTGTGCAAAAGGCATGTAACGACCGGAAGCGCAATAAACGATCTTGGCGCACCGCGTGAGAGGAGCATCACCTCCCTATACTCGCGCTGTCTGTATCCAGGTCCAACGTTGCGCCCGCACATCGGGGAGGCGCTGATCCGGTCGGACAGCAACGAACGCAACTGTGCGGCGCCCCCGAGCTCCGTGCCCGACTGGAGCCGACCTGCTTTGAGCTACGACATCGCCAACCCGGATCCCGCCGGAACCATCACATCCCTCCGGTCCTTCGGGTACAGCGTCGAGGCCGCCGTGGCGGACCTCGTTGACAACAGCGTCTCGGCCGGCGCCCGGCGTATCGACGTCTACTTCACCTGGGCGGGCCCTGCCTCGTGGGTGGCGGTCGTGGATGACGGCAGAGGCATGACGACCGAGGACCTTGTCAGCGCGATGACGGTCGCCGCCCGCGGCTCCTTCAAGGCTCGCGCATCTGAGGATCTGGGCCGGTTCGGTATGGGCCTGAAGAGCGCATCGTTCTCGCAGGCCGCCCGACTCACGGTTGCGACAAGCCCCGAGGCCGGCGCAGCTGAGGCTGTCCGCACCTGGGACCTGGCGGTCGTGTCCGCCACCAGCGAGTGGCGCCTGCTGCACGGCACCGATGACGAAACCGCTGAAACTCTGGCCCGGCTGCGACCGGACGGGGGTGTCGGCACAACCGTGATCTGGCGAAGTCTGCACCGGTTCGACGTCGACGGCCTGGCGGTGGAGGACACCCGCGCGCAGAAGCAGTTCTACACCGAGGTGACCCGCGTCGAGGAGCACCTCGGTATGGTCTTCGCCCGTTTCCTGACTGGCCGGAACCGGATCACGATGGCGGTCAACGGCACTCCGGTAAAGGCGTGGGATCCGTTTCTGAGCGGCCATCCTTCGGTTCAGCGACTTCCCGCCGAAGAGTTGCCCGTCGGTTCGCACACCGTGCGGATCGAGCCGTTCATCCTGCCCCATCCCAAGAAGCTCGACTCCGAGCAGCAGGAACAGGCCGCCGGTCCAGCCGGCTGGCTCGACCAGCAAGGGTTCTACGTCTACCGGCGGGACCGGCTGATCGTCGCTGGCGACTGGCTCGGCATCCGCGGTTTCCGCCGCGACGAGCGGTACAACTTGGCGCGGATCGTGGTGGACGTCCCGGCTGAGGCGGACGCCGAATGGGCCATCGACGTGCGGAAGTCGACGGCAGTGCCTCCGGTAGGTGTTCGACGCCATCTCCAGCGCATCGGCACAGCGACCCGCAGCAGGGCCGCCGAGGTGCTCAGCCACCGCGGTCGGATCGCCGCCCGGGAGCACGGCGCCGAGTTCATCTACGCCTGGCGGGTGGACAAGCGCGACGGCAGCATCCGATGCCGCATCAACCGCGACCATCCGCTGGTGCGGGAGGTCATGCAGGGCGGCCCCGATGCGGCCGTCGACGCCAAGGCGCTGATCAGGCTGCTTGAAGAGACCGTCCCGGTGGCCGCGCTGCGGATCATGCACGACGGTGACGTGGCGGATGACCCCGAGCCTTTCCTCGGAGCGGCACCCAAGGAAGTGGGCGACGTGGCGAACCGCATCTACGCCGCGTTCGTCGCCCAGGGCCGCACCCCTCGCGAGGCGAAGGAGCGCCTCGCGCTCATGCCGCCCTTCGACCAGTTCGACGGCTTCTGGCAACAACGCTGACGGCCCTACCGCCGCCGACCGCACATCAGATCAACGGGGAGGGCCACATGACCGCGCAGACGCAGGACAACCATGACGCGATGCAGCAGGCGATCCGGCTCGTGCTCGCACTGCTTCCTCAGGACCGTCAGGCAACGCACGACGAGATCGCGGAGAGCGTCGATCCGATCTGGGTGATGCAGCAGTCCCGCGGCCAGTTGCTTGACCGGGACGTCCTGCTCAAGGAGATCGAGTCGCGGGTTGCGGTGTGGCAGGACGACTCGGTCGGTTTGAAGGACGATCGCAACCACATCGAATGGCTCACCGAGGCTCAGCTGGAGCGCAGCTGGGACTTCTGGGACCGCTACCGCCGGTATCTCGAGGATGTCCGCCTGATGCCGCCGCGGGTCGTCCGGCGACTGGACCAGAGCACGGACCGCATCCTGCGCCAGATCGAGGACCCCCGACGTCCGGGCGCCTGGCGTCGTACCGGCCTCGTGGTCGGCCAGGTGCAGTCGGGCAAGACCGGCAACTACATCGGCTTCGCCAGCAAGGCGGCCGATGCCGGTTACAAGCTCATCGTGATCCTGGCCGGCATCCACAACAGCCTCCGGAGTCAGACCCAACTCCGGGTCGATGAGGGCCTGCTCGGCTTCGACACGCAGTACCAGCAGCGCTATGACGAAGCCACGAACACCGCACGCATCGGCGTCGGCGTGATGCCCGGCGTGAAGCGGCTGAAGATCGCCTCACTGACGAACAGCGCGGAAGGTGGGGATTTCAAGCAGCAGATAGCCAGGAACCTCAATCTGCCGATCGGTGACTACCCGGTCGTTCTCGTAATCAAGAAGCACAAAAGCATCCTTGAGAACGTCCGCAAGTGGATCGTCGAGGTTGAGGGCGTGCCCGTCGGGGACGGTAAGTCCAAGGTCGTGCGGGACATTCCTCTCCTCGTCATCGACGATGAGGCGGATCACGCGTCCGTCGACACGACCAAGGACGATGACACTGACCCCTCGACGATCAACCGGTCGATCAGGCATCTGCTCAACAGCTTCGACAAGGCTGCATACGTCGGATACACCGCGACGCCCTTCGCCAACATCTACATCAAGCCGAAGGCGGACCACGACACGTTCGGGCTCGACCTGTTCCCCGAGAGCTTCATCGAGAGCCTGCCTGCGCCTTCGAACTACCTCGGCCCGGAGCGCGTGTTCGGGCTGAACGCGACGGACCCGGATGACGACGGGATCAGAGCTCTTCCGATCTTCCGCCCCGTCCATGACCACGAGGCCTGGATGCGTCCGCGGCACAAGAAGGAGTGGGTGCCGCCGGAGGAACTTCCCCCGTCACTCCGCGAGGCGATCGACTCCTTCATTCTGACGTGCGCCGCCCGTCGGGTACGCGGACAGGGTTCGCAGCACAACTCCATGCTCGTCCACGTCACGCGGTTCGTCAGCGTGCAGAACCGGATCCGCGACCAGATCGACGAGCACGTCAGCCTGACGCGTGACCGACTCCGCGACGGCATGGGCGGCGAAGCCACCCACGTGCTCGCCCGACTCCGACTCCTGTGGGAGAGGGACTTCACCACCACCAGTGCGACGTTTTCGGCGGAGGAAGCCTCGCCGGTCCAGTGGACCGACGTAGAGAAGGAGCTGCGACCGGCTCTCCGGAAGATCGATGTCCGGGCTGTCAACGGCACCTCCCGCGACGCGCTCGAGTACTACGAGAACCGCAAGGCCGGTCTGTCCGTCATCGCCGTGGGTGCGGACAAGCTCTCCCGCGGCCTGACGCTGGAAGGCCTCAGCGTCAGCTACTACCTGCGCACGTCGAGTATGTACGACACGCTGCTGCAGATGGGCCGCTGGTTCGGTTACCGCCCCGGCTACGAGGACCTGTGCCGGCTGTACACGACGCCCGAGCTCTTCAACTCGTACGGTGAGATCACGGCAGCGGACAACGAGCTCCGTCAGGACTTCGCGGAAATGGCGCGCCTCGGCCAGACGCCGGAGAGCTTTGGACTGCGCGTGCGCGCTTCTCCGGCCGGGCTGGCGGTCACCGCCGCCAACAAGATGCGACGCGGCGTCAAGGTGCGGCTCAGCTACTCCGGCGAGCTTCCTGAGACGACGGTCTTCAGCCTGCATGCCGAGGCTGTCCGGCGGAACTTCGACATCCTCGAACGCTTCATCACCGGCTTGGACGAGCAGAACGCTCCTGTACTCGACGGGACCAGCCTGGTTTGGCAGGGCGTGCCGCCCACCGAGATCATTGACGGTTTCCTCGACGGATACATTTCCGACCGCGGCTCCTACCGGGTGCGCCCGGCGCTCATCGCGCAGTACATCCGTGGCTGCATTTCGGTGGGCGAGCTGTCGCGTTGGACGGTGAGACTGGTGGGCACGCCCACCGGAAGGCCGCGCAAGATTGGCACTCAGCGACTTCGCCTCGTGACCCGTTCCCGTCCGGATGGCTTGCAACCGGAAGAAGGACGGCACACCATCAAGCGCGTGCTCAGTCCAGCGGACGAGAGCAGGGATCTCTCCGGTGAGCTCCGAACACGCGCGCTGGAAGCGACGAGCGCAGCGCGTCGGCTCGAAGCCGACCGCAAGGGGAAGGAGTTCAAGGAGCCGAACATCCCCACCGGGCAACCACTCCGGAGGTTCCGGCCCGTGCAGGAGCCGTTACTCCTGATCTACCCGATCGAACACCCCGAGGCTGAGAACGACGCCAACCTTCCTCCGTTGGTCGGCTTCGCGATCAGCTTCCCGTTCTCGGAGCACCCGACCGAGACCGAGTACGTTGTCAATGACGTCTGGAGGCAACTCGAGATCGATTTCTTCGATGACGAGGATCCGGACGAGTGACGATCCGAGAAGAAGACTGGGGGCCCCTCGAGGCTGAACACCACCCGTACGGCATCGTCGCCCGACGGCTTTTTCCACAATCGCCGCACGACATCTTCCTGGCGGTTCAGCAGCCAACCGGGAGACGGGTGCTCCTTCTGCGGGTGCCGGCATCTGCCGGTCAGACGGTGGTCGATCAGTTTCCGTCGTTGCCCAGCACCCGCGGTCTTGTGATCGAGTTCGCGACGGCGCCCGACGGCAGCACCGAGCTTCGGGTCGTCCTCACCGTGGACGAGCGGCGCGAGGTCTTCAATCCGCTGATCGCCGACATGGCTGCGACCGCACAGGCAGCGGTGGGCCCCG
The DNA here is from genome assembly GCF_900091455.1 of Micromonospora coriariae. NCBI lineage: Bacteria > Bacillati > Actinomycetota > Actinomycetes > Micromonosporales > Micromonosporaceae > Micromonospora > Micromonospora coriariae. Next base: position 1,622,734 of record NZ_LT607412.1, read on the forward strand.
TTGAGGCTCTGACTGCGGCCATCGAGCGCTTCGAACACTGGCGTCATCTCCTCCAGTCCATCCGCGACACGGGGCTCAGTGAAGAGGCACGACGCGGTCTGTTCGGGGAGCTGATCGTCCTACGCGACCACCTTTGTCCGGTCCTGCCGCCTCAGGAGGCGGTGTCGGCCTGGCGTGGGCCGATCGGGACGAATCAGGACTTCGAGCTGGCCAACTGTGCCATCGAGGTCAAAACGGGGACGGGGAGAAACCCTCGGAGCATCGTCATCGCGAGCGAGCGTCAGCTCGATGACACCGGGACAGACCACCTGCTGCTGGCCCACCTGTCGCTGGACGAACGTCGGGGCGGCTCGGGCGAGTCGCTCAATGCCGTCGTCGACTCCCTGCGTCAGGCGTCACCGTCCGCGGCGGTACGAGCAGAACTTGATGATCGGCTCATCCGTGCCGGCTACCTTTCCGAACACCGGCATCTGTACGACGAGCTCCGCTACACCGTCCGGGGAACGGACTTCTGGCACGTCACCGACGACTTTCCGCGCATCACGGAGGCTGACCTACGGCCAGGGGTCGGGGGCTGCCGCTACCGAATCAGCACTGTCGGACTGGACCAGTACGGTGTATCCGCCGAGCGGGTCGCCAGGATTGTCAAGGGGGAGGCATGAGCCAGACCAGCCTGTCGGCTTACGCGCAGGAACTCGTCGCCGACGTGCTCGCCACAGCCGAGGCGGAGAACGCCACCGCTCCGGACACCTTCACCCGACGTGTTCTGGATGAGTTGGAGCAGGCCGGCGAGGTGGAGAACACCTTCACCGCGTACCACAAGGCCCTCGGTCTTGAGGTCAACGGCTACGGAATGAACGAGTCCCTCGGGACCCTGGATCTGTTCATCACCCAGTTCAGCCTTCAGCCGGAGGAAGCTCGCCTGACTCGGAGCCAAGCTGAGGGGCACTTCAAGCGGCTGCTGACCTTCGTGCGCAAGTGCCGTGACGGTCTCGCCAGGGACATTGATGAGTCGTCGGACGTGCATGACATGTGTGTCGCGGTTGAAAAGGCTCTGCCCAACGCTCCGCGGATCCGACTGTTCCTCCTGACGGACACCGTCAGCGCGGTTTCGACGCTGCCGCCCGGCGAGCTGGACGGTCTCACCGTCACCCACGAGGTCTGGGACATCAACCGGCTCCACCGGCTGGCTTCCTCGGGGACGCTCAGCGAGCCGATCGCGGTCGAGTTCGATCCACCGCTCCCCTGCCTCGCGACGCCCGAGACCGACCGCAACTACTCCGTCTTCCTAGCGATCATCCCGGGACAGGAGTTGGCCGACCTCTACGGCCGGCACGGCACACGGTTGCTGGAGCTGAATGTCCGGTCGTTCCTGCAGACCAAGGGTGGGGTCAACAAGGGGATCCGGGACACCCTTCTGCACAACCCGGACCGTTTTCTGGCCTACAACAATGGCATCACCGCCACAGCTTCGACCGTCGAGTTCACTGAACTGCCCGAGGGCGGTCAGGCGGTCAGCAAGATCCATGATCTGCAAATTGTCAACGGCGGTCAGACCACGGCCTCGATCCACTACGCGCACACGCGTGACAAGGCGGATCTCAGCCGCGTCCATGTACAGATGAAGCTGACCCGGGTCTCCCCCGACCGCCTGCAGGAAATCGTTCCGGAGATCTCCAAGTACTCGAACACCCAGAACAAGGTCACGGTCGTCGACTTCAGCTCGAACCACCCGTTCCACGTTGCCATCGAACAGGTCACGCGATCACTCTGGGCACCGGCTGCGGACGGAAGCGGGCAGGAGACGAAGTGGTTCTACGAACGCGCCCGAGGGCAGTACACCGACGCCCTAGCCCGCGAACGCACCCCAGCCAATCAGCGCAAGTTCAAGAGCCTGCATCCGACCGCGCAGAAGTTCACCAAGGCTGATGCTGCCAAGTTCATTCACTCATGGGCCGGACTTCCCTACCTGGTGAGTCGAGGGGCTGAGAAGAACTTCCGCGAGCTCATGATGCGGATGGGTGACAATGCCCCGGAGGTTGACAAGAGCTACGCGCAGCGTCTGCTCGCCAAGGCAATGCTGTTCAAGGCCACCGACAAGATCGTTGCAGCGCGAGACTTCGGCGGCTACAAAATCAACATCACCTCATATTCGATAGCTCGGCTCGTGGAGGCCACCAACCGGCGGGTGGACCTGGACCGCATCTGGCGGGAGCAGGGGCTGTCGCCCGCGCTCGCCGCTGCTCTCGACGACCTGTGCGCGCCCGTCCGCGAGGTGATCGTCAACCCGCTCCGAGGAGGCGCCAACATCGGCGAATGGGCAAAGCGTCCGGACTGCTGGGAGTCGGTGCTCGCCATCCCATGGACGGTCCCCGACGATCTCGCGGCCGAACTGGCGGACCAGCCGCTGGAGGACAGCGCTCCGACAGCTTCGGATGAAACCACCGCAGGCGATGTCGCTCTGGTGATGGCTGTCTCCGCCCCCGGATGGTTCGCTCTGGCCAAATGGGCCAAGGAGACGAGGAATCTCCAGCCCTGGCAGCGACAACTGGCGGAGACTGTCGGCCGCTATATCAACAACAGCTGGCCGGTTGCCGAAAAGCAGGCATCGCAGGTACTGCGGGTCATGGCCGAGGCACAGCGGCTCGGGTTCAAGAGCGCGCCCTGACGTCGTGGCGCGCACCGAACGAGAATGAAAGGAACACTGTGACCAGCGCGGCATTCGCGGATCTACCTCCCGAGGCGTACCACGACGCGTCCTGGATCCAGGTGCTGCCCTGGCTCACTCACCACACTCCCGCAACCGCACGGGAACTCACCGAGCTCACGCCCTCGCCGGACTGGTGGCTCACGGAGTCGCCTGCGGTCACGACGATGACGGCCCAGCATGACGCTCTCTGTCGTTACCTCGCCCGACTCTTCTTGGTACGGCACTCGGAGGAGGTTTTCGGACCCAGCTTCCCGACCGTCCCCCGCAGCCTGCCCCTGTCCACCCTGTCGAGCGGAGCCCGGGCCAGAACCGCGTTCCAGAGACTTCAGGCGCAGAACTTCGCTGATCTTGAGTCGTTGTCGGTCAGGGACCTGTATGACGTCCGCGGCACGGGACAGGGCACGGTCGAGGAGGTCATCTCCGCGCTCGTGTCCGCCGCCATCATCCGCTCGGGTGATCCGAACGCCAGCGACCGCTTCGAGAGCGAGGAGCAAGCGGAGACTGCGTCGGCAGCAGTGCTGCCCCCGGCGCAGGCACAATTGCTCGAGGACCTCGGGCAACTGGCAGCGTGGCGCCACATCCGACAACGCGGCGAGCAGTCGCTGCTGAAGGTCGTCATCGACGACGGTGCGCCCGAGCAAATCCAGGAGGTGGCGCTTCGGCTGAACTCCCTGACCGCCGGAGACATCGCCGCAGACAGCGGCAGCTCCGATCCCGTCCTCGAGTTCACCGCCCTCCTGTCGGAGTTCGATGATCGACAGTTGCGGATCCTGCGGGACAGATTCCTCGGCAGACCCCCGAAAAAGCTCGCCCAACTTGCGAGCGAGTTCGATTTATCGCGCGAGCGTGTGCGTCAGATCGAGAACAAGATCAGGGACCTGCTCGCCGGGAGCTTCCACTTCGGCACCAGCATTGGCAATCTCCTCGCCAGTCTCCGAGCTGAAATCCAACCGATCGCCGCGCTGGACCGCCTGATCACGCTGCACCCTGATCTCGCCCGTGACGTTCCCGGCGTCGACGTGCCGCTGTGGCTGGTGCTCGACCGCCTCGATGACTACTTCGAGGTCACCGACGGGTGGGCCGCCGCGCCCGACGTGAATACAGCCCGCGAGCAGACGCGAACGCTACTCGAGGACTTCGCAACTGAGCACGGTCTGGTTGACCTCGCCGCGGTCACCGCAGCCACCACCATGCCCAGGACCGAGCTGCTCGCCTGGTTGACCTGGTGCGGCTACACGCTGCACAACAACCAGATCCTGACCCGCATCCGATCGCTCAGCGACCATGCGGCAGGGCTGCTGGCAGCGACGGGCGAGCCTCTCCACATCGACGAGCTGCAGCTGCACATGGGCCGGGACAACAGCATCCGTAGCCTCGCCAACCAGCTGGGCGAGGACGAGCGCTTCGTCAGGACCGACCGGGCGACGTGGGGGCTCGCCAGCTGGGAAATGGAGGAGTACACGTCCATCCGGCAGCAGATCGGCCTGGAGCTTGCAGCAACGGGAGGCGAAATCGAGATCGGCCGCCTGATCGAGTCGATCACCAGCCGCTTCGACGTATCTCCCAGCAGTGTCCAAGCCTATGCCGGCAACGGCGACTACGAGATCGCACAGGGCGTCGTGCGACGTCGTGAATCGCCGGTGGCACCGCGTAAGGCCCCAACCGCCACCCGCCGACTCTTCCGACACGACGACTGGTGGAAGTTCCGCATCACCATCACCCGGGACCACCTTCGCGGATCCGGCTTCCCTGTCCCCTCTGGCGTGGCAAACCTCGTCGGATGCGCTCAAGGGGAGGTGGTGGAGCTGGAGTCGGATCTCGGCACTCAGAGCATCCGATGGACAGGGCTCCAGCCTGCGAGCGGCACCATCAAGAGGTTCCTGGATCGGCTCGAAGCGCGCGAGGGACAGATGGCGTTCCTCGAGTTCGGTCCGTACGAGCGCTTCAACCTCTCCATCGAGGATCCGGTCGACCCGGAGGCGGACCAGCTCGACCAGGCCGTGGCCTTGATCGGCGCCGAGGGAGTCGGGACCCCGGAAGAGGCGACGATGGCGCTCGCCGACGCGGCTGGTCTTCCGCTCGATGCGAAGCCTCGTCGTATTCTTGCGGCCTACCGGCAGCGCGGCGACGACGACATCGCGGGGCTCCTGGAGCAGGTTTGGACACGCCCCCGGCATCAGTGGGCGAACCAGGCTGAGGTCGTTGATCGCGCCGCTGCGGAGACAGCGCAGAGCGGACCCGGCGAGGCAGATGGCGGGAACGAGACAACGGCCAATGACGACCTAGACAACCACAGCACAGGCACGGACGAGCTGACCGAGAGCGGATCCGTGGATCAGGACGACGATCAACTCCTGGCCGGCAAAGGCTGGGTGCCGGTGCCGACGGGCTATCGCAGTGTCGGCTGGGTTCGGCCGCACGAGGCGGAGGCGGCCGTGCTGGCCTACCAGCTGCACGCCGATGTTCCCGTGCATGACGGCGAAAAGATCACGGGCTGGGCCAGGTACGTCGATGACAGCTCTGTGGACGCCTCAAGGTTCCGCGCGAACGTCACAGTCTGCAGGTCCCGGACGCATGGGGAGCGGATCGTCTGCTGGATCCGCGAGCATGAAGCGTTCAGCATCACCCAGGCTGCGGCTGAGATGCGTTCGGTGTCGATTTTCGGCCCTGATGACACGACGGCGGGCCTCGTTGAGTACTTCGAGCCGGGCAGCGCGGCGGCTGAACGCTACAGGAGCACGACCCGGCTCCTGCGTGCGTAAGGCGAACGGCAACACGGCTGACGGAGACGACGCAAGGGGCCGCTGGCGGCCCGATCGCTGGTCGCTCGCGACGACCGAGGCGGCCGTGACCCCATCCGAAGGTGGAGGTGACGGCCGCCTCGGCGTCCGGTCACGAGTGGTTGGAAGATGCGTCAGCCACCCGGCTGCTGGCAACAGCCAGTTCCTCGGCGGTGAAGAGCGATCGGAACTGCGGATGCAGTACGACCGCCTCGGCTGTCAGATCCACGCGACCCCGCTCCCAGAGGGCCGTGAACCCGTCAGAGACGGCAGGGTTGGCCAGCAACTGTCGGGCCGTCGCCAATCCGCCCTTCGCAGTAACCATCCTGAGCAGCAGACCTGCGTTGTAGTTCGCCTCGTCCCGCGCCCGCTCGTAGGTCTTCACCATCGCCGCGTGAAAGACCGCTTCCAGCTCCCGTCCCTCCAGCTCAGCCCTGGACGGTGCCTGTCTGGCCGGTGGACGTCCTGTCACAGCTTCGGCTGAGAGCCTCTGTGTACTTCCGCCCTGAGCGATCAGCCTCAGCAGCCGGGTGACACTCCGGTACCGGTTCGCCGCAGCACTACCCGGGGCAAAGTACTGGACCATTCCTTCCGGCGAGCCGTCGCGGTCCTCGACCGGGCTGTCCTGTCGGTTTCTCGCCGCTTCCACGACGGCCTTGGCCTCGTTCTGGCGTACCCAGCAGACCACTCGGGGCCCGCCGGGCTCCGCCCGGTCGATCCGGACGTTGGCCCGGTGTTTCCGCGCCTCCGCCGACGTGATGGGGTGGAATCTGGCCCAGCCGAGCATCTTGCCGTCGTGCCGGACCGGCACGTCCTGGCGATGCCGGTAGCTGCTGATCACCGCTCCCGCCTCATATGGACGCAGCCAGGCGACACTTCGATAGCCGGCCGGCACCGGCGCGTCCGGATCATCCTCCGTCTCCTGCTGTTCGCTCCCGGCCCGGTCCCGGGTTAGCGGCCGTGAGTCGGACAGGGCGGTGGCAGGTCCGACACCCGTCGGCGAGGAAGCCGTTTGCGGCTCGTCGCTGCCCTGCCGGGCCCCTGTCGGCGACCCGGGCGCAGGTGCTTCCGCTTGCTTGGGGACAGCAGGCGTCTTCGCCGTCTCAAGCTCTGATGGGTCGTCTCGTACGGAAACGCCAAGAACCGGCTGCGATGCAGGTGTTTCGTACCCGTCCACCGTCGGATCCTCGACCGATGCCTCCTGCTCAGTGCGCTCCTTCACCGGCTCGGCGTCAACGACCGATCCGACCTCGTCGCGCCAGTGCCGATCCACGACAACCACCAGCCGATCCTGCTGAGGCAGGGACGGCACGTCGATGACCGGCGTGGCGTCGATGAACGTTGCCCCGTCCACGGCAGGTGCGGGGGCGGCGACGGGCGGGGCGACGCCGATACCCAGCTCCTCGATGCGCTGCCACAGCGGCTCCATCGCCGCCTCCGGATCTCGGCTGAACACGCTCCCCCGGATCCGCACGAACACGCAGTTGCCAACCCGCTCCAGCACCGCCTGGCGGCGCATGTCGCTCTCCCACTGCTCCGGCCCGTGGTAGGCGTCGCCGTCGCATTCGATGGCGAGGCGGCGGCCGTTCGGGGCGGGCAGCACGAAGTCGATCCGGTAGCTGCCGATGCGGAACTGCGGCAGCGGCCGGTAGCCGCGCAGCAGGATGCGGCGCAGCACCGCACGTTCGAAGTCGCTGTCGCAGCGCTTCTCCAGGTCGTCATACGCCTCGTCGGCGACGGTGACGTTCTGACAGTAGGTGAGCAGCAGGCCGCGGGCGTCGTCCTCGCGCATGTCGGCGGGTTGCACGGAGTGGAAGACCCAGAGCTGGTCGCGGGCCCGTGACGCGGCCACGTTGACTCGGCGGTGGTGGTCTCGCTTGGTGAATGCCGACACGGGTCCCTGGTGCGGGGACACGACCAGGGAGACCAGCACGATGTCACGTTCGTCGCCCTGGAAGGTGTACGAGTCACCGACGCGCAGCCGGCGGCGTTCCATCTCCTCCTCGCCGACGGTCTCGCGAATCCGGGTGAGCAGGTAGAGGGCCTGTCCACTGGTGCTGAGCAGGCTGACCACGCCGATGGTCCGGCCGGCGTACACGGGGTCGGCGACGATCGCTGCGACCCGTGCGACCAGGGCCTCGGCCTCGGCGACGTTGACGTTGCCGTAGGTGGTGAGGTCCTGCCGGATGCCATCGGGCACGTGCACCGCGATCACCGGGTCGCCGATCCCGGCGGGGCGGTCGGTGCGCAGCGGCTCGATCTCGCCGCCGTAGTAGGTCTGGCTGGAGAAGCCGATGATGGCCGGCACGGAGCGGAAGTGCTCAGTGAGCAGGATGCGTTCGGGCGAGCGGCGGACCGCGTGGTCGTAGAGGCTGCTCTCCGGGTCGAAATGCTCGGCCGATGGCACGTCGACCAGATGCGAGTTGATCAAACCGGTGACGGCGCCGACGAACGACAGCTGCGGACCGATCTGCTGGTCGTCGCCGACGACCACGGCCCGCTCGGCGAGGCTGAGGATGGGCAGCGAGAACACGTCCGCCTGGGACGCCTCGTCGACAATCACCACGTCGAAGTGGGCGCCACCGGCGAACTGTTCGATGGCCCGGTCCACGGACATGACCCAGACCGGCACGGCGTCCACCGCCGCGCTCATCGCCCGCTGGGCGTGGGCCTGCCACAGGGCGGCGTTCTTCCCCGTACCCTTGCCGATCTTGCGCAGCGCGGTGGTCCAGTCGGCGAGCGCCGCCCGGCGGCGGTCGTCGAGGGCCTTTGAGACCTCCAGCCAGGAGGAGGCGACGACGAGTTCCTGGGTGAGGCGGCGGATGCGCTCCCGGATCTGCTCGACGCGCCGGCCGAGGGCGACCGGGTCGACGCTGCCGACCACCGTGTCGAACCAGGTCTGCGCCTGCCGCCACTGCCACCGGTGCAGGCAGTCCATGCCGTTGTCGGCGAGCGTGGGCGCGGTGCCGTCGTCGATGCTGGCTGCCCACGCGGGCGCTGCCTCCCGCAGCCGGGCCGACAGCTCACGGAAGCGTCGCGCGTCGGGACGCAGCGCGGCGAGCCGGCGCACCTCGTCGAGGTACGAGTCCCAGCGATCGAGGTCGGCGCTCTGCCGGCTGAGGTCGAGCAGCCGCCACAACTCGCTGGCATCCGTACCCGACATGCCGGCCTGAAGCGCGGCAGCCACCTCGCGTTCGGCGGCGACCAGGCGGTCATGGGTGAAGACGGTGGCGCAGCGGGTGACCAGGTCCGCGATGGTGGTCAACCGCTGGGTGTCCACGGTCGTCGCGATGGCCGGGAGCAGCCCGCGCAGGGTGGCGTGCAGCGCCGGCCAGCGGCGGCGGTCCCAGTCGAGAGCGGACTCGGCCTCGGCGAGCAGCCGGCCGGCCCACGTCTCGGGATTCGCCGCGACCGGGATGGTGAGCTCGAGCGGCTGGGTCCACTCCTGCCAGCGGGTGGTCAGCTCCTGGCGCAGCCGCTGCCGTCCGACGTAGGCGACGACGATATCGACGTCGTCGGTGGTCCGCAGGATCTCCCCGTCGATGCGGCAGTCGGCGGCGAGCTTGGCCAGGGTGCCCTGAAAGACTCGGCTGACGCCCTTGCCGGCGGCAAAGCGTTGCCGCAGCTCACCGAGCTGCGCGAGCAGGCGGCGGGGCTCGGCCAGGTGAGCGTCGGGCACGGTGACCTGGTGGCCGGCGATGACCCGGGTGGCGGCGGTGAGTTCGCCGAGGGCCCGCTGGCAGGCCTCGACGTGGTCGTGCCACATCTGCTGCCAGTTGGGGTCGGCTTGGAGCAGGGTGCCGAGCCGGTCCGTCCAGGAACCCTCCCGGGCGGCCAGCACGGTCAGCGCCTCGCGCAGCTGCGCGGCGAGGTCGTCGAGGGGCTGCGGGCCGAATGCGCGGACCTGCGGCAGGGCCGCGCCGGCGGCGGCAAGCTGGTTCAGCTCGCGGGTTGCCTCGTCCAGCCGCCGTCGGTCGCCGAGAACGGCCGCCGCCGGTGGCAGGTCGGCCGCCGTCGGCAGGTGGCGCAACGCCTGCAGCCGATCCTGCTTGACGGTACGGCGGGCGATGTCGAGCAGCTCGGTGAACTCGTCGGCGCTCAGCGGCGCCTTGAGGTGCGGTGGCAGGTCGTCGGGGATGTCGCCGTAGCGCTCGGCCCGTTCCCGCAACCAGACGCCGACGTCGCTCGGGGAGAGCCCGATGCCGTCGATCTCGTGGTGGGCGGCCTCATTCTCGGCCATGGTACGCAGGCCGCCGAGGGCCTGACCCAGATCGCGTTCGGCCTCCCCGAGCTGGCGGCGCAGCCGGTCCACCCGCTGCTGTTCGCTCCGCTTGTCCAGGGTCGCCCCGCGGTCGGAGAGTTCGCGGGCAGCCAGTTGGAGCTGCACGAGCTGGTCGGTGGAGCGGCCCAGCACAGCCAGGCACAGCGACTGAATCTCCTGCGGCAGCCCGTCGCGCAGGACCCGCAGCGGGTCCTCCTTCTGCGCGACCACCAGCACCCGCTTGCCGTGGGCCATCAGGTGGCAGATGAGGTTGCGGATGGTGTGCGTCTTGCCGGTGCCGGGCGGGCCCTGCACTGCGACGTTGCGGTGCTGGGCGAGCCGGCGGGCGATCGATTCCTGCGCCTCGTTGGTGGGCAGCGGCATCAGCAGACGCTCACCCAGCGGCGTCCAACGTTCCGGCTGGTCCTGCGGCATCTGCAGCTTGCTGGGTTCGTGCGCGAGGATCGCGGCGAGCGCGCCGATGCTGGCGTCGTCGCCCGCGAGCAACCGGGCGCGCAGCTGTTCCAGGAAGCGGCGCAGCATCCGCTGCCGCGGCCGGGTGAACAGCACGCCGGTGTCGTGCACATGCGGGCCGGTGGGGGCGGGCTGGTCGGCGTCCCGGACGACCGGGTCCTGGCCGAGGCGGCGCAGCGCACGTTCGAGGAACTCCCGGCGGGTGAACTCGTCCCACACGTCGAGGTCGAGCTGGCCGCCGGAGCCGGCGAGGGCGAGCAGCTGAGCGAGGTAGCGTTCGTCGAGGCCGCTCAGCGGGTCGGTCTGCAGCCGGGCCGCGCCTTGGGGGACCACCGTCACCAGGGACCGGTCGGCGTCGAACTCGATCGCCACCGGGGTGACGATGAGCGGGTACTGCACCCGGTGCCCGGCGACCTCCGTCCGGATGACACCGTGACCCCAGACCAGCTCGTCCGAAGCCGCGTTCATGTCGACCCGATGCTTCAGGTCGAACAGACTGCGGTGCAGCTGGCGTACCTCCTCGATGCGCCGGGCCTGCTCGGCCCATGGCCGCCACTCCTGCTCCCGCCACGCCTCGAGTCGCGCCCGCAGCGGCTCAATCTCCTCCTCCGCGCCGACCAGTCGGGGTTCCGTGCCGTACCCGAGAGGGCCGTTCAGGTACGGCGCGAACTGCGCGGGCACCCGCAGCGGACGGGCCGGTGCCGGCAGCCCCACCCGCAGCCAGCTGGCGCCGTCGGCGGAGACACCGACCTCGCAGGCCGGGTGATCGGGGAACGCATGCTGCCAGAAGGCGCCGACGGTGGGGACCGTCCGGGCGGGCTTCTCCATCTGCGCCCGCACGGCCATCAGGTAGTCGACCAGCGAGGTGGCCCGGTCGAGGATCAGCTTGGGCGACTCGGCGGAGGACGTGGAGCGGGAGAGCATGGATCACCTTCGCTGGTTGCAACATGTGGATTCTGACAAACCGACAGACCTCATCTGGCGGCTATCCAGTCGTGCTGGGGAGGAAATCGATATCGAAGCCAAAGCTTGCACCCAGCCCGGCGCCATCGCCTGTTCAGAGCACCTCGTACGCGGCTTGGCTCAATCGCGGCGCTGCTACTTGATATCGCCAGCCTTCACTCACACCTAAGCCCGACGCACATCACTCCCGACCTCCCCGGTGGCGGTCCTCGCACACTACCTGCACCGGTCCTGCAGACGGGATCCCCCAACCGTCAGAACTTCAAGCGGGACGACGGCTTGAGCAGGAACGATCGACTGCCCGAAGCGCCCCATGAGTTCACTACCGAGGGGCAGCGAAGCTCGTGCGGCTGCTGTAGAAACCTCTGCCATGAACCGTGCATGGAGTCTGCTGACCATCGACGAGTCGGAGCGGCAGTTCGCCGGAAACCTCGGGTACACCGACGTTCTGGGCAGCAGGTATGCCTGGGACAGCACCGTCCCGAACCACCGCGCTGTTCAACCGGGTGATTTAGCCGTCCTGCGCAACGGTAGCCATGTGCTCGGCGTCGGCTGGATCGACGACGTGCAGACCGAGACAGCAACGAAGGTAAGGCGTCGCTGCCCAAGCTGCGGCAATACCGCGTTCAAGACACGGAAGCAGTTGACCCCGCGCTACAAGTGCTCGCCCTGCCAGAACCTGTTCGACGAGCCCTCTCAGGAACAGATAAATGCCACTGTCTATATGTGCGACTACGCTCGCACCTGGAGGCCGACGACAGACGTCCGGGTGACGAATGTAGCGTCTGCATATCTCAATCGCTCGGCCCAGCAATCGATACGGCCACTGGACCCTGAACTGATCACCCGGCTGCTCGGACAGGCCTACGATCCCAGCCTCCGATGGTGGGTTGAAGCCACCGACCCGCAGCTACCGGCTGGCCATCGCCCCAGACTGGGTCATGTTCGCATCGGCCAAGCTCAGTTCCGGCAGGTACTGCGCCAACGATTCGGGGACCGCTGTCTCATAACCGGACCGCAACCCGCGCAAGCCATCGAAGCAGCCCACCTATACCGCTATTGCGACACGCCGAAGCATGACATCGCCGGCGGCGTCCTCCTTCGCCGAGATCTCCACTCGCTGTTCGACGGCTTCCTCCTCGCCATCGATCCCTCGGACTGGGTGGTGCGGCTGAGCCCTTCTCTCGACCCGTTTCCAGATCTGGCTCAGCTCGGCGAAAGGCACTTGGCCATCCCGCCCCAGGTCCGCCCGCGCGAGGAGTACCTGGTGGCTCATCTGAGATGGGCCACAGATCTCTGGAAACCAAAAAACGACAAGCGGGACGCCGGATAGCGTTCCCGCGGATCAGGTGGACCGGCACTACCCGAAGCGCGACGTCGTATGCCGCTCATGGGATCTGTCACGGCGGGGTGGTTGGTGTGAGTGTCGGGGCGGTCGCCAGTTCTGTCGCCGGAGGCCGACCCTGACAGATCCGTGAGAGCTGTTGAGGTACGCCGGGCGCTGCACGGGCGACCTGCAGCCCCGCGCCCCTGTCCCGCCCCTCGGGGCCATACGACGCGCGGCTTTCGCTGCGTACTAGGTGGCGGGTGTGGGCGCGCGGGGCCGCGTATGGGCCACCTACACCACGCGACGCGTCCCGTCTGCCCCGCCGCCCCATCAGGGGGCCCGCCCGCCCGCTCGGGCGGGCTCGGCGAGGTTGGGTAACTCGGCGTCGTGGGCGGTGTCGGTGTAGGGCAGATCAATGAGGCGGTGCCGGCAGGCGCCGAAGCCGGACAGCTGCCACACCTGCTCGGCGGGGCTGGCGCCGGTGGCGGCGCGCAGTTCGGCGGTGGTGGTGGCGATGATCGCCTGCGGACCGACCTCGGCGAGGCGGTGGTGCAGGTTCGCCTCCCGCCGGGCGGAGGGTAGATGGAACAGGACTGGCCACGCCCAGTTGCTCAGGCGGACCAGCCGTTCGTACTTGGCGATTTTCTCGGTGAGGATGTCGAGGCGTTCGCGGCCGGTGTCGTACTCGAGAAAGAACGGCACGGACCGTCCGTGCTCGGTCCACACCCCGGCGCCGTCGGGGCGGGGCAGTCCGGTCGGTCCGTGGACCATCATCTGCGGGTTGCCGCCTCGGCGGTAGAACACGCCGGGCTCGTGGAAGGCCGACGTGGGCTGCCACCGGTCCAGGGCCGTGTCGGGGTAGGTGCGGGCGTGGGCGGCGAGGCCGATGAAGACCTGGTTGCCGCCGAGCAGGTGCGGCAGGTCCGGCCGTGCGGTCAGGGACTGCTTTCGGCGGCGGGCCTGGTCCCGGCGTGGTCGTCCGAGTCCACGTTGGGCGTGGACGTGGTCGTAGCCGAGCTGGTCCAGGACGTAGTGGTACGGGTAGGAGCCGCCGTAGGCCCGGTTGGGTCGGAACCGGTCTGTCGCCCGCAGGACGGTGAGGCGGCGTAGCCGGCGTTGGGCGAAGTCCAGGGACGGGAACAGTGCGGCGGCGATCTGGGCGGTGGTGAGGACTCCATGGTCGTAGAGCCAGCCGAGGAGGCGGTCGTCGCGGGCGGTGATGCCTCAGCGCGCTTCCGCTCCTCCTCGGCGATGAGCGCCGCGCGCATATCCGCCTCGGCGTCGGACAGCTCTGCACCACGTCGTGGCGGAGCAGGTCCGCAGCCGCAGCGACTGGATCCGCCTCGTCAATGCGGGTGTCCCGGATCCGCCGCGAGCGCCCGCCAAGGCTCATAGCCTGGGAAGCGGGAGCACTTCCGGCAGGATCGACGGAGGACACCGTGACCGAAGCCATCAGGGACGCCCTGGAGGGCGTCAGCGAGATCGACCTCACCGTGACCGGCCGGAAGACCGGGCGGCAGATTTCGCACCCGGTGTGGTTCGTGCAGGAGGACGAGAGCCTGTTCCTGGTCCCGATCACCGGCTCGGACAGCGACTGGTACAAGAACGTGCAGCGGACACCGATGATCCAGGTGGCCTCGAACGGCACGGCGTTGAGTACGAGCGCCACCGCGATCACCGACGCCGACCGGGTCAACCACGTCGTGGAGATGTTCTGCGACAAGTACGGCGCGGATCAGGTGCAGGCGCATTACCCGAAGCGCGACGTCGCCGTTCAGGTCGCGCTCGGGTAACCCGGTGCAGAGGTGGTACCCGGGGCCAGGGTGGCGCTGACCAGCACCGGTGCCGCCGGCGGTATCCGTCGGTTGGCGACCAGCGCGTCGCGCCGGCGGAGAACCAGGCGACCGGCGCGCTCCCGCAGCTCCCGCGCCGTCTGGCCCAGCTCGAACGCGATCCGGGCCGCCTCGTACGCCTCGGCGGCGCCCGGCTCCGCCATCCGGCGCTCGCGCAGGTCGTCCCAGTCGGCCCGATCATCCATCACTCGGTCCCCTCGCCCATGATCGGCATCTCTGCGAGCCATCGCTTAAGAGCCCCACGACGCACCGGGCGGCGGCGCTGTTCGTCACGTCCAGTTCCTCCACGGTGATCGATCGACTTCTAAGATGCACGTCGTGCGCGATGATGGTGAGCTCCCCGCGGGCCAGGACGGTTCGGGTCGGCGGTGGCTGGGCCGTACCCGGCTGGTCCTGGTGCTGTGTGGCGCGGTCGTCGCCGTCGTGGCCGCCACCGCGGGTGTCAGGTGGTTCGTCGGCGAACCCGATCCGGCCGCGGGTGGGAAGCGGTCGATCGGCTACGGCTGCCCCGTGTTCGGCTCGGACCCGGGTCCTCCGAAGGAGTGCGGTCCGCCCGCGGCCCTGGACCCGCGCCGCGCACCGGTGACCGAGGGGCAGCGGACGGCGGTCAGGGACAGGGCCAGGGCCATTCGCCTCGCCGCGTCGCACGCCGGCTGGTGCATGACCGGCGCCCAGCCGGAATGTGCCCGTCAGCCGGCGTCACACGAACCGACCCAGCACGATGTCGACGCGGCTCGGCTGTGGCTGAGCCGGACGGAGGCCTCTGCGAGCACGGCACGGCTGGCTCGTCCGGGCGATCCAGGTCATGTGGGCGGGCTGCTCTACGCGGCTCGCCTCGATGACGTCTGTGTCATCGGCCATTTCGAGCAGGTGCCGAGCGGTGTGAGCGGCGAGGAGATCGTCGGCCTCCTTCCCGACGGGACCTGTCTGCCCGACTGACGAGCCGAGCGTCGCCGCCGACGCAGGCGGGCAGCCGACCGGACCGGGCTCCGCTCCGACAGCCGCCGCCCTGATCGGCGTCCGCCGGCCCGACGCGGATGCCGACGTCAGCGTCGAGTACCCGTACCGGTTGGCGGGTGGGGCCGAACCGCCGATATCCACGGCTGTCTCCGACCGCCTCGCGGCGATACGGTGCACGCACACCGCCTCGGGCCGCGCCCCGCCGACAGGTCGCGACGCCGCCTTCCGCGTCCCCATCCGCACCACCGGATCGATCTCACGTCCGACGCCGGCGTAGTCGCCGGGAGAGAGGATCGACAAGGATGCTCCCGACACCCACCACCTCCTGGCGAGCGGCGAGGGTCACGCTCGCAGCCGCCATCGCCCTGGTCAGCCTCGGCGTTTTCGGCGCACCCGTGCACGCCGAAGGTAAATCCAAGGTCACCGTGATGACCCGGAACCTCTTTCTGGGCGGCGATCTGACGCCATCCATCGGCGCGCCGACGCCGGGGGCGTTCCTGGCCGCGAACTCCGCGCTGTTGAGCCACGTCGACCTGGTCGACTTTCCCGCCCGGGCGAAGCTGCTCGCCCGCGAGATCACCAAGAACAAGCCGGACCTGGTCGGACTGCAGGAGGTCGCCCTGTGGCGCACCGGCACGTTCGGTGACCCCGCACCCGCCACCGAGATCCGGTACGACTACCTGGCCCTGCTGATGGGCGAGCTGAGCCGCTCCGGTCACGCGTACGACGTCGCGGTCGTACAGGCCGAGGCCGATCTGGAGGCGCCGGCGGGCGCGCCGCACTTGCTCGACGTCCGGCTCACGATGCGCGACGTGATCCTGGTGCGTCACGGCGGCCGGGTGAAGGTGACCGACTCCTCGTCCGGCACCTTCGTCAACAACCTCACCTTCACGCTCGCGGCGACGAACGGGACCGTGACCAGCACCCGCGGTTGGACCGCTGTGGACGTGGTGCACGGGCGACGCCCGTTCCGGTTCGTGAACACCCACCTGGAGGCCTTCCACCCTGGTGTGCGGGTGCTGCAGGCGCGCGAGCTGCTGGCCGGCCCCCTCGCCACAGCACCGGGTGACGTCATCCTCGTCGGGGACCTCAACACGGGCCCCGAGCTGCCCGTCGCCGAGAACCGGCTCGCCTACGCCGCGCTGGTGGCCGGTGGGATGCGGGACACGTGGCAGATCCTGCATCCGGGTGAACCGGGCTACACCGCGGGTCTGGGCGACGACCTGAACCAACCCGCCGACGCGGTCGAGCACCGCATCGACATGGTCCTGTTCCGGGGGGCGGTCGTTCCCGTCTCGAGCCTCATCTTCGGCACCGAGCGGCAGACCCCCGACGGCCGGTGGGCATCGGACCACCTCGGCTACCTGGCCGTGCTGGCCTTGAAGTAGCGCGAACGCTGCTCCGGGCTGGCGCCGACGCGCCAGCCCGGAGTTGCCGCCGGCCCGCCGCGATGACCGCCCCGACAAGTCCGCCCGGCCTGGCTGTCAGTACGTTCCGCCCCGCCCCACCTGCGCGGACACCCGCTCGTGCAGCGCGGTCAGGGCCGGGCTGACGGCGGCGGTGAGCGGCTCCGGGTCCGCCAGCCGGCGCGCCGGCTCCGGTAGCCAGGCGAGGTCCGCGTCGAACCGGCCGCGCGCGGCGCGTACCTCACCGGCCGGGTCGGTGTCGGCCAGGCGACGGCCGCCGCGCATGACCGGGACGAGCAGCGGCTCGCGGTCGCCCGGTGGCGGTTCGTCGCGCAGCCCCACCACGTCGCCGTCGGCGCCGGTGGGATCGCGGAAGACCTGCTTGGGACCGGGCAGGGTGGCCTTGCCGGGAGAGAGCTTGAGCACCGGCCGGTCGCCGACGGCCACCAGCTTGTAGGCGCTGTCCAGGGACGGCGCGTCGAACGAGACGCCCATGCGGGTGCCGACGCCGTACGCGTCGATCGGTGCGCCCGCGGCGACGAGGGCCGCTATGACGTTCTCGTCGAGGCTGCCGCTGGCCACGATCTGGGCCTGGGTCAGCCTGGCGTCGTCGAGGATCGCGCGGGTCTGCACGGCGAGCGCGGCGAGGTCTCCGGAGTCGAGCCGCACGCCCATCGGGCCGGTCAGTCCCAGCTCCGCGATGACCTCGACGGCGGCTCGTACTCCGGCGGGCGTGTCGTAGGTGTCGACGAGGAACACCGGGTTCGTCGGGAAGTCGGTCGCGAACGCGCGGAACGCGGCACGCTCGTCGGGGAACGCCTCGACGTACGAGTGGGCCATGGTCCCGGACGGCGGCAGTCCGTAGCGTCGGGCGGCCTCGACGTCGCTGGTCGCGGCGAAGCCGGCGATCGCGGACGCCCGGGCCACGCCCGCGCCGGCCTCGATGCCGTGCGTGCGGCGGAATGCGAAGTCGACAAGCTGCGCGTCGCCGGCCGCGACGCGGCACCGGGCGGCCTTGCTGGCGATCGTGGTGTGGAAGGTGATCAGGTTCAGCACGCCGGTCTCCACCAGCTGCGCCTCGGCGATCGGCGCGGTGACCTCCAGCAGCGGTTCGTCGGCGAACACCACGCGGCCCTCCGGCACGGCCCAGACATCACCGGTGAACCGCAGCCCCGCGAGCGCTGCAAGCGTCGCTTCGTCGAGCCCGACGGTGTCGCGCAGGTAGCCGAGTTCACCCTCGTCGAACGCGAAACCCTCCAGGAACGCCAGCGCCTCGGCCAGCCCGGCGGCCACCAGGAAGCCACGCTGCGGCGGTAGGCGGCGGACGAACAGGCTGAACGTCGCGCGCTCCACCATGTCCCGGCGCAGGTAGCTGGCCGCCATCCGCAGCTCGTACAGGTCGGTACGCAGCCCGGTCACGGTTCCTCCATCGGCACTGGCACGGTCGGCGTTGACAACTCGCGCTACCCGTTCGCCACGGTCGCCGGCTCCGGCGGGGTGCGCGGTCCGCCGGCCGGCCGCTCGTCGCCGTGCCCCGGCCACCACGCCTTGTGCCCGATCAGCGCGGTCAGTGCCGGAACGAAGAACATCGACATGACGAACGCCGACAGCACGATGCCGATCGCCACCGCGAAGCCCATCTGCTGCAGGAACGAGATCGGCGCGAGCAGCAGCACCGCGAACGTCCCGGCCAGGATCAGTCCGGCCGCCGCGACGGTCGGGCCGGCGTGTTCCACACCGATGGCGGCAGCCTCGTGGGGCGCGTTGCCTTCGCGCGCTTCCTCGCGTAGTCGGGCGATCATCAGGATGTTGTAGTCGGTTCCGATCGCCACCACGAAGAGGTAGAGGATGATCGGCAGTTGGAAGGTGACACCGGGCTCGCCCCGCAGCCCTTGGAAGAGGTAGACCGTGGCGCCCAGCGTGGCGGCGAAGTTGAGCAGCACCGCGATCACGAGGTAGATCGGCGCGACCAGGCTGCGCAGCAGCAGCGCGAGGATGAGCGCGATCAGGCCGGCCGCGACCGGCAGGATCACCGACAGGTCTCGGTTGTTCGCCGAGTTGATGTCCGCGAAGATCGCGGTGGTCCCGCCGACCAGCGCCCGGGTGCCGGGCGGTGCCGCCGCGTGCACGGCATCGCGCAGGTCCTCGCGGACGAGGGTGATCGCCTCGTTGGAGACCGGGTTCTCGTTGAGCAGCAGGTTGACCCGGGCCACACTCGGGTCGGTGCTGCGCTCCGGGGGCTGTGCCTGGCCCACACCCGGGGCTTTCGCTACGGCCGCCGCGAAGTCGTTGACCTGCTGCTCGGTCAGCGGCGACCCGTTACCGGTGGTCAGGTAGACCTCGGTGGGGGCGAGCGCGCCGGCGGCGAACCCGCGCTGCAGGTCCTGCGCGGCCTTGGCCGACTCGGTGTCCTGCGGGAAGCCGGCGCTGAAGTCGTAGTCGGCCTTGTAGCCGAGCACGCCTGCGGCGAGCGCGACCAGCAGGACGCCCGATGCCGCCGCGACGAGTGCCGGCCTGCGCCCGACGAGCGTGCCGAGCCGGTGCGAGATGGTGGCCTTGGGCGCACGCTGCCACGCCTTCGACGGCCAGAAGACGTATCGGCCGAGCAGCGAGACGACCGCCGGGATGAGAGTGAGTGAGGTGATCAGCATGACGCCGACCGCGATGGCGAGCGCCGGGCCGAGCGAGCCGAAGAAGCCCAGGGAGGCCAGGAGCAGCACGAGGAACGCGACGATGACCGCTCCGGCAGCCGAGGTGATGACCTCGCCGACCCGCTGGACGGTGACGATCATCGCGGTGCGCTTGTCGTCACCGGCGCGCAGCCGCTCCCGGTAGCGGAAGAGCAGGAACAGGATGTAGTCGGTGCCGATGCCGAACAGCACGATCAGCAGGATCGTCTGCAGGTCCTGGCTGACACTGAGGTCGAATGCCTTGCCGGCGGCGGCGACGAGACCGGTCGTGATGCTCAGGACGACGCCGACGACCACCACGGGCAGCAGCGCGGCGATGGGGCTGCGGAAGATGATCAGGATCAGTCCGATGATCAGGATGATCGTCGCGATGCCGACCACGGCGAAGGCATTGTTGAAGGTGTCCTCGTTGTCGACGAAGCTCGCCACGTCGCCGGCCACGCCCGCGGTCAGCCCACTGTTCGCCAGCTCCGGGCCGATGTCCGCGCGCAGATCGCGTACGGCGTCGAGCAGCGCTGGATCGTCTGGGGCGGGGGCGTCGAGCCCGACGTTGATGATCTGCACCGACTTGTCCGGCGCGACAGCTGGCGGACCGGTCAGGTAGCCGGACGTGTGCGGGATGTTCTTGCCCTTGAGCGACTGGGCGAGCTGGCCCACCTTCGCCTCGTCCGCCGGCGTGAGCTTCTGCCCGTCGGCGCGCTTGACCACGATGATCGCCGTTGCGGTGGCCTGCTGCGGAAACGCCTTCTGCCCGAGCTCGGTGGCCTGCACGGACTCGTACGAGCGGGGCAGGAAGCTTTCCTGATCGGCGGAGGTGATGTCGCTCAGCGACGGTGTGGTGAGGATGATGGCGGCTGCCGCGAGCACCCACCCGGCAATCACCCACCACGCTCTGCCCACAACGAACCTGCCCAGCCGCTCGAACATGGTTTCCCCCGCGTGTTCGGCACCACCGACTCTGGGCCCGTAGCGCCCAGGGCACCCCGCCCGTCACTCTGCGGGCAGTCCTCGCTACCCGTGGTGCAGAGTACCGTCGCCCGGCACTCCTTCTCGGATGGTTGGGCTCCGGGGAGTACGTGAGTTTCAGCTGTTCAGGTACGCGAGCGCCGCGAGCACCCGCCGGTTGTCGTCGTCCGACGGTGGCATCCCGAGCTTGCTGAAGATGTTGTTGATGTGCTTGCTCACCGCCTTGTCCGTGACGAACAGCCGGCCCGCGATCGCCGCGTTCGACCGCCCCTCGGCCATCAGACCCAGCACCTCCCGCTCCCGGGCGGTGAGGTCCCGCAGTGGCTGCATGCCGGAGTTACGGGCCAGCAGTTGGGTGACCACCTCCGGGTCCATCACCATCCCGCCGCCAGCCACTCGGCGTAGCGCGTCGATGAACTGGCCGACGTGGGACACCCGGTCCTTGAGCAGGTAGCCGACTCCCCCGCTGCGGCCGGCGAGGAGTTCGCGGGCGTACAGCTGTTCGACGTGTTGGGACAGCACGAGGACCGGCAGCCCGGGCATCTGCATCCGGGCCGCGAGGGCGGCTTGCAGGCCTTCGTCGGTGAAGGTGGGTGGGAGGCGTACGTCGACGACGGCGATGTCGGGGCGGTGCCGGGTCAGCGCCGGCAGTACGGACGGCCCGTCGGCGACGGCCTCGACGACCTGGTGTCCGTTCGCGTGCAGGATGTGCGTCAGTCCGTCCCGGAGGAGGGCAAGGTCCTCCGCGATGACAACTCGCACGGCAGCTCCATGACAGCCTGCTCGTCCCGGCGCTGGCGCTGCACATCGGCCCCCGCACCTGGTGGCCGAGCGCCCTGGCGCGGCCAACGTTCCGGCCGGTCGCGGCGCCGCCGGTCGAGCGGGCACCGGCGGCGTAGGAGATCCCGCAGGAGACGGGGCCCTGACCGGCGACAGCGCGCCGGTCAGAGCCCCGTGGGCGACCTGGTCAGCCGACGCTGACCAGACCGATGTCGAGGACCGTCTCCGCGCCCTGCGCGAGCTGCACCACTTCGGACTGCGCCGACTGCTGGTCCGGCCCGTCGAAGGTGACGAAGACGTCGGAGTCGGTGGCGTCGTCACCGGTGTCCGGTGTGGTGAACCGGTACGTGGTAGAGAAGAGTTCGGCGAGCAGCTCGTGCTGCCCGTCGCGCAGCGCCACCCGGTAGGTGCCGTCCGCGTTGACTGTGATGTTCCGCGTGGGGCCGTCGGACGGCAGCACCGACAGGGCCAGTTCACCGGTGGACAGCCCGGTCTCCTCCGGGTCGCGCTGGCCGTCAGCGTCCGCGTCGAGCCAGACCCGGCCGGTCAGGTACGCGGCGGTGCCGTAGACGAAGCCGCCCTGGTACGTGTTGCCGCGCGGGTCCTCGCCGGGAGTACTGGTGGAGAGGGTGACGGTCACCGGCAGCGGGTCGCCGGGCTGGCCGCCCTCCGGCACCTGGCCGCTGAATGAGAGCACCGGGGTCTGCGCGCCCGGCGCGAGCGGGCCGTTGACGCATTCCCATTCCTGATCGGTGGCGACAGTGGTGCACTTCCAGGACGGGTCGGACTGGTTGCCGACGCCCCCGAACAGGCCGGCGGCAGCGACGACCCGGACCCGAACGTCCTCGGCGGTCTGGGTGCCGTTGTTGGCGAAGTGCATCGGGTGCTTGACCCAGTCCCCGGCCAGTACCTCGTACCCGGGGATCTGCACAACGCTGGAGACGTAGAGGTCGGGGTAGACGACGCCGGCGTCGTAGGTGACGGTCTGCCGGGTGGTGTTGTTGCGGGTGCTGGACTCCCTGCTGGTCGACGAGACGGTGGCGATGATGTCGCCCGTCTCGCCGTCGGCGCCGGGCCGGAACCGCACCCCGAAGGCCATCGGGGCGGCCTTCTGCCCAGCGGGCAGCGCGGCGTGGGTGCAGACCAGGCTGGCGCTCAGCGCGCACTGCCAGCCGTCCGCCGCCGGGCCCTCGCCGTCGACGTACGCGTTGGCGGGCAGGTCGACGGTCACGGTGACCCCGTCGGCGGTCGCGACCCCCGCGTTCGCGACCGTCATGTCCGTCATCACGGTCTCACCCTGCACGGGGATCCGCGACCGGTCGACGGTGAGCCCGACCGTGAGGTCGGCACGATGCACGGCGGCCGACGCGGGGTTCGCGACGCCCACTGACCCGAGGGTCGTGGAGAGGACTGCCAGCGCGAGTACCGCGCCGACCCGTCGGTGGAGGATGCTCATGCAACTCCCTGTCTGTAGGGACGGTGGCCTGCTGTGGCCACCCCGCGGCAATCCGGACAGACCCAAGATCACCGATACTTCCAGACGTTTGGCGACGGTCGCCGACGCGTCGTTACATCGGGCGGGGGAGGAATCCGTCCCCGCTTCGGCGACCAGCCCCGGGGTCATGACTAGCCGCCCGGGGAACGGGTACGCGCGACCGTGGTGGCGACCGGGCAGTGCTGACACCCTCTGGCAGGAGGCACACGCATGGCGAAGTTCCTGTTGAGATCGACCTACACCATCGAAGGGGTCAAGGGGTTGGCCAACGACGGCGGCACGAAGCGCGCCGAGGTCGTCCGCAAGTCGATCGAGGCGGCCGGCGGGCAGATGGAGTCGATGCACTTCGGGTTCGGTGATCACGACACCTTCGTGTTGTGTGACCTCCCCGACAACAGCGCGGCGGCCGGGTTGGCCATCGCGATCCGAGCGGCGGGCGGCGTGGACACGAGGATCACGCCGGTGCTGACCCCGAAGGAGGTCGACGAGGCGACCCAGCGCAAGGAGGAGTACCAGCCCCCAGGGAGGTGAGCGTCCGCTGATCCGGCGCACCCGCCGGTTGACGCGCGGCTCGGCCGGGACTCGGGCGGAACGGCGGGACGCTGTCCCGTGGCCAGCCGCTACGCGGGCGCGTCGTACCCCGTCGCTAGCGTGGCGTCAGCCCCTGGCCTTCACCGCCGACGACCGGGCCGCCGTCCAGGCGTTCCACGACGCCGCAGTGAAAGCCGGCGCGGAGGTGCTGCACGCGCCCCGCGTCTGGCCGGAGTACCCCCCGACCTACTTCGCCGCGTTCGTCCGCGACCCGGACGGCAACAACGTCGAGGTCGTCTGCCACACCCCCGAGTGATTGGACCTACCGACGTGGAACAACGGATCAGCCTGGTCACCCTCGGAGTCGCAGACGTGGCGCGCGCAAAGGCGTTCTACGAACACCTCGGCTGGCGCGGCCAGGAGGTCGAGGAGACGGTGTTCTTCCAGGCCGGCGGCCTGGCGGTGGTGCTGTGGGGCCGGGACAAGCTGGCCGACGACGCGGGCGTCGACGATCCGGGCACCGGCGGCTTCGGTGGGGTGACCCTGGCGCAGAACGTCCGCTCGCGGGTCGAGGTCGACGAGGTGATCGCGGCGGCGGTGGCCGGCGGCGCCGAGGTGACCAAACCGGCCCGGGAGACGTTCTACGGCGGCTACGCCGGCTACTTCACCGACCCGGACGGTCACGTGTGGGAGATCGCCTGGAACCCCGGTTTCCCCCTCGCCGAGGACGGCACCATCACCGTCCCCGACTTCGGCACCACGGACTGAGCCGGAGAACGATCACGGTCCGGTCGTGGGGCAGAGCAGCCGGTCCAGCAGCGGTAGTTGCAGGGGATCCAGGCAGAGCGTGATCAGGGCCGCGGCCTCCGGCGACGCTGATGGACTGGGCGAGGCCGGAGCGGTCGGTGTGGGCGACGCGGTGGGCATGATGGGACGGTTCACCGGGGGCGGGTCCGTGGTCGGAGCCGGCCCGGGTGTCGGCGCGGTACTGGTGGGCGGGACCGGCGCGCTCGGCGGCCCCACAGTGGTCGGCGGGCCAACGGCGGTGGGCGGTGCCGGCGCGACCGGCACCGTCGGCCGCACGGAAGTCGTGCTCGGTGCGGCGTACGGCGCGCCGCCGGTGGTTCGGGCCGGCAGCGTACGGCCGACCGACCCGGCCCAGCCCCGCTCCGGTGCCACCGGCCCGACGGGAAGGACCGGGAGAAGGTCGCCGACGGCCTTCGGCACGTCCGCGGCCACGACGATGCCCGCTTCGGCCCGTTGCGCTGGGCCGGTCGTTTGCGGCCCGAACGCTCCTGGGCCGAGTGTCGCGACCACCACCGTCGCGACGGTGGCGACGGCGACCCCCCGGCGATCGGGGCGCAGCGCCGTCCACGGCGCTTCCTGGGGTCCAACGAGCGGCGGCGGTGTCGGCCGTGCGCCCTGGTGGACGTCGAGCAGGGCGTCGATCTGCGCGGTGACGGCGGCGCGTTCCCCGGCGGCGGCAGCGATGGCGAGGGTGAGGTAGAAACGGGCGTTCACCGCGGCGGTGGCCGGCACGAGCAGCCCGCCGAGCGGGCTGCGGTCGGTGGTGTGCAGCAGGGTGAGGGGTACGTCGGGGTGGTGGGCGGGGGCGGCCAGGTCCGCGTACCGCCATTCGCGCCGGTGCTCGCCCCCGGCGAACGCCACCCGGTGGCTGGTCACGACGGCCACGCCGGCGTCGACGACCCGCAGGCCGGTCGGCGGGGCGCCGTCGGGTGTGTCGGCGAAGGTGACGGGGCCCGGGGTCGGCAGGCCGGCGACGTGCCGCGCCTCGGCCTCGACCAGCTCTGCCATGGGGAGTACGCGGAACACGAGTTCGTCGTCGGCGAGATCCACGGGCAGGCCGGTGCGCGGCTGCGTGCACCCGAGGAACCCGGCGGCCTCGATCCGCAGCCGGCTCAGGTGGTCGTTGCGCCGGAGCCAGGCGTCGGTCTCGGTGCGGTACTCGCGTCGTCGCCGCTCGTTTTCGCGCTCGGCCCAGGCGATCCGCCAGGGGGAACATGCCAGTGAGGTCACGGTCACACGCGGTACAACCGCTCATCTACGGGACAGGCAACGCGGACGGGATCGATGCTTCCCTTTGTTCCCGAAAGGCGAGAATTGACAGACTAGAGCACCTCAAGCCGTGCCGTCGCCTCAGCGGGGACGATCGCGAAGTGCACGGTCCGGCCGGTCCTGCGCCGTCCGAGGCGGTGCATCAGTGGCACGAGCACCCCGTGCAGCAGCGGGTACTTGCGGCGCAGCGTGCGGGCGGCGTCGCCGTACTCCGGGCCGGTCAGCCGGCGGGCGGTGGCCTGGATCGCCGGGCCGGTCGGCACGCCGCGCGCGGTCGAGGCGGCGACGGTGACCGTCGGGTTGTTGCCGATCCGCCGGGTCTTCCAGGCCCGTTCGAAGCTGCGCACGTACGCCCGCTCGCCGGCCACGGCGATGCTCACCGGCGTCGCGACCGGGCGGCCGTCGCGGCGGTACGTGGTCAGCAGGACCGTCTTCTGCCCGCCGAACGGGGTCAGCTCCGGCACGCTGGACGGCGAGATCGTGCCCAGTACCCAGCCCCGCTCCCGCCACCGGTACGCGAACGCCACAGCGGCCACCACCACGGCACCGGCGATCGCGAGGGTCTGCCCGGTGGTGCCGCCGAGGTTGCGGTCGGCGACGTGCACGACCGTGTGGGCCGTCCCGCCGACCGCGTAGCCGGCCAGCGCCACGGTGAACGCGTCGGCCCAGATGGTGGCGAGCAGCACTGTCACGCCGATGCCGAGTTGGAAGGCGCCGACGTCGTGCACGAAGTGTCGGTGCGGCGGAAAGTCGGCCCAGGCGCTGAACGAGGCCGGCGCGAGCAGCGCCCACACCCCGACGATGACGCTGGCCAGGCCGAGCAGGGCGGCGGCGGGTCGCACGATTGATCTCATGCAGACCTGACGAGGCAACGCTGCCGGGCGTGACAGGCCAAGGGTGGAGCCGGGCCGACGAACGGCCCGGCTCCACCAGCGGTCACTACGGGCGCAGCGAGGTGAAGAACTGCCTCATCTCACCGGCGAGCAGGTCCGGCTCCTCCAGCGGCATGAAGTGCCCGCCCCGGCCGGGCTCGCTCCAGTGCCGGATGTCGGTGCAGGCCCGCTCGGCGCTGGAGCGGGGCATGTCGGCCTGCGAGGGTTCGGTGCTCACCGTGAACGCGGCGGGCGCGGTGATGTCGGGTCGTGGGGTGTTGAGGTCGAAGTCGAAGTACTGCCGGAACGACGAGCCGATCGTCCCGGTCGCCCAGTAGAGCGTGATGATGGTGAGCAGGGTGTCCCGGTCGAAGCTGTTTCCCAGGTCACCGTGGTTGTCGCTCCAGTCCCGGTACTTGTCGACGAGCCAGGCGGCCAGCCCGACCGGGGAGTCGACAAGCGCCGCCGCGAGGGTGTCCGGCCGGGTGCCCATGATGGCGCTGTAACCGCCGTCGGTCTCGTCGTACGCGGCCTCGGCGTCCAGGTAGGCCTGCTCGGTCGGGGACAGCGGACGGGCGTCGAAGCTGGCCGGGAACGGTGGGTGGATCATGTGGATGCCGGCCACCTGCTCCGGGTACAGGGCACCCAACCAGCCGGTGGCCACCCCGCCGATGTCGCCGCCGAAGGCGCCGTAACGCTCGTAGCCGAGCACGTCGGTCATCAGCTCGTGCAACGTACGGGCCAGCACCGCCCGGGTAAGCGGTTCCTTCGGCAGCTCCGACCAGGCGAACCCGGGCAGGGACGGCACCACCACGTCGAACGCGTCGGCCGGGTCGCCGCCGTACCGGCCGGGGTCGGTGAGCCGGTCGACCAGCGGCAGCATCTCGACGAAGCTGCTGGGCCAGCCGTGGCTCAGGATCAGCGGCAGCGTCGTGGGCGCGCCGGCCGGACGGACCGCGCGGACATGCAGGAAGTGCAGCTTGCGGCCGCCGACGACGGCCAGGTGGTGCGGGTACGCGTTGAGCTCCGCTTCGCGGGCCCGCCAGTCGAACCCGTCGCGCCAGTAGGACACCAGGTCCCGCAGGTAGTCCGGGTCGGCGCCGCCCTGCCACGGCTGGTCGCCGCTGCGGTCGGTGAAGCGGGTACGGGCCAGCCGGGCCCGCAGATCGTCGAGGACCGCATCGGACACGTCGATGCGGAACGAGGAGAAAGACATTGGTCCTCCGATTAAGGAGGGCGCTCCCCGACGCGAGAGGTCAGCTGAGGGGGACGGCCGAGAAGAGCGCCCAGGAATGACGATTGGTGGTCACCGGGCTCACCTCCTCTCGTGGCTGACGGAGATCACCTTACCCGAACGGGCCGAGCATCGGACCCCGGGCCGGGAATCGGGACGGCGCGCGCGGCGGGTACGCCTCGCAGTGCTCGGTCCACTGCTCGGCGGCGACGGCCAGCACGTCCGCGGAGACGGTGAGGATCAACGGGTAGATCGCGGTGGACGGCCGGCGCATCCACGGCGGCAGCGACTCGGCGGAGAACTCCACGATCAACTCCAGCCGGCGACGGCGGATCACCCGGCTCCGCAGGGCCAGGTTCGGTTCGGTGAAACGGACCATCGCCGGTGTCGGGCTCGGCCCGCCGGCTGCCTTCGCCTGCCCGCGCAGCCAGCCGCCCAGCGCGCGGGCCTCCTCGACCATCAGGCTCGGGTAGTGGTGCGACCAGGTCTGACCGTCTGCGGTGCGGGCGTCCACCTCGATGAGCAGCCAGTCGTGCCAACCGGGCGCGGCCCGGTCGGGGTCGTCGGGCGGGTCGATGCCGGGCTGGTAGCCGACCGGGCGGATCCGCACCCGCGCACCGTCGTCAGACCGGATCTCCACCCGGTGATTCTGGCCGATCGAACCCGACGGGCGGGCCAAAACCGGATTAAACGGTCACTTCGCGACGGTTCGCCGCACGCCTCGGTGCTCGGCGCAGGCGTTCGACCGGCCGCCGGTCAGGCTGATCGAGCCGTCGCGGCACTGCACCAGGTAGCCCCGGCCGGCCCAGAACTGCGGCACACAGTCGAACCAGTCGCACACCTCGGCGGCCGGCCGGCGGATGCGGGTGCCGCCGCAGAAGTCGTACCCCAGCGGGTTCACCGGCGCCCCGCAGCGCGGGTCGCGTGTCGTGGTGGGCGACGGGCGCGGCGACTTCGCCGGCTTGGGCGACGTGCGGGGCGCCGGCGGTGTGGCCGCCGGGCGGACCAGCGCGGGAACCACACTGGGAGTGGGCGCGGGGGTCGCGGCGACCGCGACCTCGGCGCCACCGGTCGGGTCGGACGGGTCCGACTCGATCAGCGCCGCCGGCACCAGGAGCGCGACGGCCGCGGCCACCGCGACGGTCCGCCGACCACCGGGCACCAGCGCGGAGAGCCGGGCCTGCGCGGGCGTGGCCGCGGCCGGCCGGAACGGCTTGAGCTGTGCATGCTCGGCGATCAGCTCGTCGAGCTGGGCGAGCACCGCGGGACGCTGCTCGATCGCGTCGGCGAACGCCAGGGTGAGCTTGAACCGGAAGTCCGCCGCCGCGTCGGTGGGCAGCATCAGCCCGGAGGTACGCCGCCGGTCCAGCACCTGGATCAGGGTGACCGGGGCCGCCGGGTCGTGGGCCAGGCCGGTCATCCGGCCGTACGCCCAGTCGCGCCGACCGCGACCGCCGAGCAGCACCAACCGACGGCTGGTGATCACCGCCATGCCGGCGTCGGCGACCCGGACGCCGTCGGGGCGGCGCGGGCGCAGCGGCCCGGACGGCGGGGCGACCGTGAGATCCGGCGCGGGCAGCACAGTGGTGTGCCGCACCTCGACCAGCTGCGCGGCCGGCAGCGCCCAAAGCACCACCTCGTCGGCGGCCAGCTCCAGCGGCAGGCCGGCACCGGCCGCCACGGAGCCCTGGAAGTCAGCGGCCAGTGCGCGCAGCCGCCGCAACTCGTCGTCGCGTCGCCGCCACGCCGCCTCCGCGCCACGGAACGTGCTGACCCGCCGAACGTTCTGCCGGTGCGCCCACCGGTACCGCCATGTGGAACCCGTCGAATCAGTCTTTGCCACGCCGACTCCTTCGCCGCGCAGGCCACCAACCGGGGTGTCACACGTGTTAACAGCGGCGGCGCGCCACCCGGACACGCTAGAAAGGGGCGAAGTAACCGATCGGTGGAGTAAACCGAACGATTGGGCGATGGTGCACCTTCCCCCGTGTCCTGCGGGGACGGTCGCTGTCTCGGTAACGTCAGCCGCAGCCGGGGGCGACGCCGGGGCACCGCTGCGCGAAGGGGGTGACGATCGTGCCGCAGGGCACCCGGTTCGGGGTGGTGGTCGGCGTCGACATCGGCACCACCAGCACCAAGACGGTCGCGTACGACACCGGTGGACGGCAGCTCGCCAGCCAATCGGTCGGCTACCCGCTCAACAACCCTGAGCCCGGGTACGCCGAGCAGGACCCGCACCTCATCCTCGACGCGGTGCTGGAGTCGATCCGCGCGGTGGTGGCCGAGCTGGACGAGCCGGTGGCCGGACTGTCGTTCGGCTCCGCAATGCACAGCCTGATCGGGCTCGACCCGGCCGGCAACCCGCTCACCCCCTCGTTGACCTGGGCCGACGCGCGATCCACCAGGCAGGCCGAACGGCTGCGGGCGGTCCCGTCCGGCCTGGCCCTGCACCGGCGGACCGGGACACCGATGCACCCGATGTCGCCACTGCCCAAGCTGCTCTGGTTCGCCGAGCAGGAGCCGAAGCTCTTCGAACGGGTCGCCCACTGGGTCGGCATCAAGGACTGGGTGCTGCTGCGGCTCTGCGACGCGCTGGTCACCGACCACTCCGTCGCCTCGGCCACCGGCCTGATGGACATCCACAAGCTGGAGTGGGACAGCGAGGCGCTGGCCATCGCCGGCATCACCGAGGACCAACTGCCCCAACTGGTCTCCACCACCACCGTGCTGCCCGGGCTCACCGCACGGGCCGCGGCGGCGACCGGCCTGCCGCAGCGCACCCCGGTGGTGGTCGGCGCCGGTGACGGTCCGCTGGCCAACCTGGGCCTCGGCGCGGTGCAGCCCGGCATGGTGGCCTGCACGATCGGCACCAGCGGCGCCATGCGGGTCATGGTCGAACGGCCCGGCGTGGATCCACTCGGCGGGGTGTTCTGCTACGCGCTGACCGAGGACCGCTGGGTCGTCGGCGGCGCGATCAACAACGGTGGCATCGTGTTGCGCTGGGCCGGTGAGGCGCTCGCCCCGGACCTGGGCGAGCGCTCCGAGCAGGAGCTGGTGGCACTGGCCGCCCGGGCGCCGGTCGGCTCGGGCGGGCTCATCATGCTGCCGTACCTGCACAGCGAACGGGCGCCACACTGGAGCGCGCTGCCGCGCGGCGCGTACGTGGGGCTGACCCACGCGCACCGCCGGGAGCACCTGGTACGGGC
Organism: Micromonospora coriariae; assembly: GCF_900091455.1. Lineage (NCBI taxonomy): Bacteria > Bacillati > Actinomycetota > Actinomycetes > Micromonosporales > Micromonosporaceae > Micromonospora > Micromonospora coriariae. The sequence goes on from NZ_LT607412.1 coordinate 1,653,318, forward strand.
CGCGCTCGAGGGAGTCTGCCAGCAGCTCGCGCTGGTGCTCAGCTCCGTGCGCGCGGCCGGCAACGAGGTCCGCGAGATCCGGGCCGGCGGTGGTTTCGCCCGCAGCGGCCTGTGGCGGCAGATGCTCGCCGACGTGCTCGGCCTGCCGGTGAGCTTCCCGGCCGGGCACGAGGGGTCGGGCTTCGGCGCGGCCCTGCTCGGCATGCAGGCGCTGGGGTTGATCCCCAGCATCGACGTGGCCACCGACCTGGCGCGCATCGAGGAGACCGTCCGCCCCGACCCGGCCGCCGCCGCCACGTACGCGGCGCTGCTGCCGCTCTTCGCCGAGCTGTACGACGCGCTGGCGCCCACATTCTTCTCCATGCGCCGGCTCGCGCCCGGCCTGCCCACGGAGCGCTTCCCCGCGGCGCCACCGATCTGACGACCGCCCGGACGGGTGACGCCGAACGCGACGACCCCAGCCACCGCCCGCACTTCATATCGTGCAAACGTGAAAAAAAGCGACAAGCAGCACTCATCTTCTCAGTTGGCCCGCGTACCCCTGAAGTGGCTGATCGCGGCGGTCGCGCTGATCATGGTCGCGACGACCGGGCCGGCCACCGCGGACGGTCCCGGCCCGGGGGACGAGCCCGGGGTGGAGCCGACGCCGGAGCGGGCGCCGACCAGCGAGGTGTCCTGGCTGTCGTTCCCCGGTGGGGTGTTCGCGGTGGACCCGCTCGGGCACACCGTGCGGTACCGGGCCTGCGACGGCGACACCGGCCGGGTCGCCGACCCGGACATGATCGTCGCCGCCGGGGTGGCCAGCGGCGAGGTCACCGTCGAGGACAGGAGCTACCGCTACCGGGTGCCGCTGATCGGGCGGAGCCAGGGCACGCTCGCGGTGATCCGCCGCCACCACCCGCTGACCGAGCTGACCGGCGAGGTGGTCACCAGCCCGCAGCCACCCACCGATCCGGTCGCGGGAGCCCGGCTGTTCCCACTCAGCGGGCAGCTCGCCCGGGTGGTCGCCGACGCGAGCCTCAACCCGTCCGGGGTCACCGTCCGGGACCTGTCCGGCCGGTACGGCGATCAGCAGATCGCGGTCAACGGCTCGCTCCGCCCCAAGGCGGCCAGCGTGATCAAGCTGTGGATCCTGGTCGAACTGCTCCGCCGCGTCGACTGTGGACAGGCCTCCCTCGACGACGGCGTACTGGTCACCCCGGCCGACGTGGTCGGCGGCACCGGCCAGCTGCAGTTCGAGACCTTCCCGCAGGTGGTCACCCTGCACCGGCTCGCCCAGTACCTGATCAAGTACAGCGACAACATCGCCGCGAACGTGCTGATCACCTACCTGGGCGGGTTCGCCCCGGTCAACGCCCTGATCGACTCCATGAACCAGCGCTCCACCATCCTGGCCCGCCGGATGCTCGACAGCGCCGCCGCCCAGCGCGGCGAGGAGAACTACACAAGCCCCGACGACGTGGTGTCATTGCTCGGCGCGGTCTGGGACGGCGACATCCTCAGCCCCGCCTCCCGCGACCTGATGATCGGCTTCATGCGGGAGCAGACCCTCAACACGAAGATCCCCGCGGCGCTGCCGCCCGGGGTGCCGGTGGCGCACAAGACCGGTGACCTGCCCGACGCCTCACACGACGTCGGCTACTACCTGATCCCCGGCACGGAGACCGCCGTCGCGTTCCTCACCGCCGGACCGATGGATACCGGCGACGAGACGGTCCGCCGGATGGCCCGCACCGTCTACGACTACCTGGTCACCCCGACGGACGGGGCCTATGAGGAGTGAGCCGGGCTCAGGCGCCGGGGATGTTCGCCGGCGGGTCCTCGCCGACCAGGTCGGCCGCCGGCGGCTCGGCCGTCACCGGCTGCCCGAAGTCCGAGTACGTCAGGTCCAGCTGCGCGGTCTGCGACTGCTCGCTGGCCAGCTCGATCCGGTAGCGGACCAGCCGCCCCTGCTCGTCGACAGTGGCGGTGAACGGCACCGCCGCCGCCCTGTCGCCCAGCACGGCCCCGACCCCGCTGCCCAGCACCGCGCCACTCGCACGCAGGTCCAACGTGCCGGCGTACTCCCGGACACCGGTCTGGCGAACCTGGGCCGGCGCGGTCAACGTGCCGGCCAGCCGGGTGTTGTCCAGGCCCTGCTTGGCGGCGGGCGATCCCTCGGCGCCGACGTGCCACCAGGTGCGGCCGTCCCAGACCGGCACCCGGCGGTCCGGGGCGGTGACCCGCACGTAGACGTCCGGCCCGGTGGTCAGCCGCTCGATCTTCACCTCACCGGTCGGCACCTTGAGCGAGGTGGTCTCCAGGCCGCGCCGCGCCTTCGGGTCCCAGAGCACCACAGTGCCGTCCCCGCCCGCCTCACCGCCGGCGCCTACTGTCAGCTTGTAGGTCTGCTGGTCGATCTTCGCCGCCGCGGCGACCAGCACGCTGACCGGGTCGGTCGCGGCCGGGGCGGGTGACGCGCCGGCCGCCGGGCGACCCGCGTCGGGCTCGTCGCCCCCGACGGCCAGGGCCCACACTCCGGCGGCGATCGCCACGGCCAGGACGGCGCCCGCCGCGACCAGCTTCGGCTTGTTCACGGTCATCTCCCCCGAGCGGCGCGCCCGCCGGCCGGTGGCCGATCGACGCTGACCGCGGTGCGGTCCGGCCAGACTAGCCGGACCGCACGGACCGCTGTTTCCGGTCGGCCTCCCGGCCGATCAGGCGCGGCTGATCGCGTTGGCGTGGATCGCCTCGTTCAGGTACGCCGCCAGCCCCGGCGCCATGTTCTCGTAGTGCCCGGTGAACCGCTCGTCGGCCAGGTACATGTCGGCCAACCCGGTGTGCATCTCGTACGAGCACTCGTAGAACCAGCGGCCGATGATCTGCCGGTGCTCCTCGGCCAACTCCATCGCCTCGGGGCCGTCCGCCGGGGCGCCCGAGGCCAGCACCGCGACGATCCGCCGGCCCCAGTCCTCGTTCTCCGCCTTGATCCGCAGCCAGTCGTCCTTCGTGTAGCGCGACGCCCGCCGGTTCGACTCCCGGTACGCGTCGGTGTCACCCCAACGCTGCTCGGCCTCGACCTCGTGCTCCTCGGGGTTGAAGTCACCGAAGACCTCGAACCGCTCCTCCGGAGTGAGTTGGATGTTCAACTTGCTCGCCTCCATCGCGAACTCGATCGCCGTGACCATCTCCTGCAACCGCTTGATCCGTACCGTCAGCAGCTCGTGCTGGCGACGCAGGTGCGCGGCCGGGTCGGCCGCCGGGTCGTCGATGATGGCGGCGATCTCCTCAAGCGGGAAACCCAGCTCCCGGTAGTACAGGACGAGCTGCAACCGTTCCAGGTCCGCGTCGTCGTAGCGGCGGTAGCCGGCCGTGGTCCGCCCGCTCGGCGAGAGCAGCCCGATCTCGTCGTAGTGGTGCAGCGCCCGTACCGTCACGCCGGCGACCTTCGCCACCTGACCCACCGTGTACGCCATGGTTCCCCTCCCTTCCGGAAACCAGGCTCCCGCCTGCCGCTACGTCAGGGTCAAGGCCGATTCTGACCCACCGTGCCGGGGCCGTCCGGGCGCCCGTACAGATAGCCCTGACCGCGTGGGCAACCGATCGCGGTGACCGCCGCGTGCTGGCGCTCGGTCTCCACCCCCTCGGCGACCACGGCCAGGTCGAACGCGCCGGCCAGCCGGGTGACCATCTCCACAGTGGCGTACGCCCGGTCGTCCGTTCCCAGCCGGGCCACGAACGAACGGTCGATCTTCAGCTCGGTGGCCGGGATGCGGTGCAGGTAGCTCAGCGACGAGTAGCCGGTGCCGAAGTCGTCGATGGCGATGCCGATGCCCAGTTCCCGCAGCTGACGCAGCCGCTCCAGCACCGCCTCGGTCCCCTCGATCAGCGCCGACTCGGTCAGCTCCAGGGTCAACGCGCGCGGCGCCAGCCCGGCGCCGGCGGTGGCCTCGGTGACCGTGGCGATCAGGTCCGGCCGGCGCAGGTGCGCCGCGGAGATGTTCACCGCGACGGTCGCCTCCGGCGCCCGGTCCCGCCAGGTCGCCGCGGCCCGGCACGCCTCGTGGATCACCCAGCGGTCGATCGGCAGGATCAGCCCGGTCTCCTCCGCCAGCGGCAGGAACCGGGCCGGCGCCAGCATCCCGAGCCGGGGATGCCGCCAGCGCACCAGGGCCTCGGCGCTGCGTACCGCGCCGGTCGCCAGATCGACGATGGGTTGGAACTCCAGGCGCAGCTGCTCCTCGTCGACGGCCCGACGCAGGTCGGCGATCAGCTCGGCCCGGGAGACGGCCGATTCGCGCAGCGCCGGGGTGCACGTCCGGTACGCGGACTTCCCGGCCGCCTTGGCCGCGTACATGGCGATGTCGGCGTCGCGCAGCAGGTCGGTGTGGGAGGCGTGCTGCGGCCCGTACTCGGCGATGCCGATGCTCGCCGACGGGTGCACGCCGACGTCCTCGTCCCCGTCGGAGGGTTGCAGGGCGTCCAGCAGCCGTTCGGCGAGGCGCTCCGGGGGTACCGGTCGGTCGCCGTGGACCAGCACCGCGAACTCGTCGCCGCCGAGCCGGGCGATGGTGCCGTCACCGTCGACCGCGGCCCGCATCCGGGCTGCCAGCCCGGTGAGCAGGGTGTCCCCGGTGGCGTGCCCGAACCTGTCGTTGACCTGCTTGAACCCGTCCAAGTCGAGCAGCAGGACGGCCACCGGCCGGCCGTCGCGCAGGGCCAGACGCAGCCGCCGGTTGAACAACAGCCGGTTGGGCAGACCGGTGAGCTGGTCGCCGTACGCGAGCCGGCGCAGCCGGGCCACCAGGCGCAGGTTCTCGTTGGCGGCCAACCCCTGGCGTACCGCGAGAGCCGCGAGCAGCACCATCATCGTCACGAAGACCAGCGGCGGCGTCTGCCCGGTGGGCCGGCGGGCCAGCACCACCGCGATGATCGCCCCGCCCACCGGCAGGTACGGCAGCGCCACCCGCCACCACGGCGGCGGCGACGACTCGGCGGTGTCGTCGGTGCCGTCGCAGTCCGGCGGCGGCGGGTACCCGGCGGCCAGGCCGATCAGCAGGTAACTCAGCGGCCAGCACAGGTCGATCAGGTGGCCGGCGGCGTAGTCGGCGCGCGCGACCAGCGAGACGTACCCGACATCGGCGACCACCCGGATGGTGAGGCTGGCCGCGAGCACACTCAACGGCCGCCACACCGGCCGGGCCGGACCGACCACCGCGACCAGGATGGTGAGCTGCATCAGGTCGAACATCGGATAGAGCAGCCCCAGCGTGCGGTCCGGGTCGGCCAGCTCGGCGGCGGCGACGCCACGGAACACCAGCACCCAACCGATCGGCACCAGCGCCAGCGCGACGATCACCCCATCCAGCAGCGTCCGGGCCCGCCCGACGGCGGTCCGGGGCGCGGAGGGCGAACAGAGCAGCGCGGCGGTGCCGGTGAGGATGCCGGCGGTGAAGACCGCCCCGACAAGCGGCGTGTGCGGCAGGTCGCCGCCAACGACCCGTTGCGCCGTCCAGATCGCCCGGCCGAGCGCGGCGAGCACCATGGTGGCCGCGAGCAGCGTCCAGAACCGGCGCAGTGGAACTGGTTGACGGCGAGCGGCCCCGACGCAGGCAACGGTGGCCCAACCGGCGACCAGCAGCGCGCCCAGGTCACTGACCAGCGCGACGCCGGGCAGCGCGGCGACCAGCCAGAACGACTCCGCGACCAGGACCGCGCCCGCGAGAAGCAACCCGGCGCGGCCCGATCCGGCCAGCGCGACGCCCATCGACTGTCCGCCCGCGGCCGCCCCGGTCGCTGGCGCTGCTGCGGCCGGCGCCGGGATGGTCGGGTCGCCGGGTGCGGGTGGCACGCCGTTCAGCTCCGCGGGAGTGCGCTCCCCCGCAGTCTGCTTCACGTCCTGTCGCGACACGGTCGCTCCGGCTCTTCGTCGTGCGTGCACCCTCGGCGGACCGGTCCACGGCAAACCCCGAAAGCCTAGTCAGCGTCCGAGGTGCCCGCCAGGGACCGGACGCGCGCAAATCGAGCCGGTCCGGCCACAAAGGAGACCGCGTCGGGACGGGCCTCCTCTGGTACGCGCCCCTGTAGAGCTGCCCCAGGAATGGGGCAAGCGGAGTGCCGGGGGCGGGCTCTTTTCTGGTCGGGATGGCCCGGGTCGCTCGGGCTGGCCCGGGTTCCTCAGGTTCGCCATGTGTCCTAAGGCTCGCCCGGCTTGCTCCGCTGGGCCCGCCGGTGGTTGTCCGCGTGGGGCCGGGCAGGTCGTGCCCGGTGCCCCACATTCGGGGCAGCTCGACAGGACGCGAGGGTGACACCTGCCCCTCGCCAGAACACGGCGAGCACCGGCGCGGCCGACGCCCTTTTGGACGCGAGGTGCTCGCCGGCCCCCGGGAGGGGGCACCACCACGTCGGCGGCGGTAGGTGTGCGACCGGTGCGGTCAGCGGCCGGCGGAGCGGTTCCAGGGTGAGCGGGGCAGCCTGGTGCCGGCCAGCGGACGGCGGACGCGGCGGTGCTTTCGTCGCCCCGGGGTGCAGGGCGGACGAGGGGCGGTGTGCACCGGGAGGCCGGACGACGGCGGCGGCCGGCGGATCAGCCAGCACAGGAAGCGGGCCATCGGCGGCTCAGCCGACCGGGAGACGGTCGGCGTCGGACTTGGAGATCTCGTACTGCGCCCCGCAGAACGTGCACTGCTGTGCATACCTGGTGCGGATCGGGATGAGCGGGATGAAGAACAGGGTGAACCTGGTCGACCGTCGGGTGATCACCTGCGCCGCGTGGTTGCCGCAGTTGCGGCAGACCTCCTGCACGACACCCGAACGGTCGACCTTGGTACGTAGACCAAAGATGAAGAACATCGCACGCCAGTACCCACTCCAGCCGGATAAGTCACCGAATCCGGCCAGCGAATCGTCACAGCCGTGAGCTGCTGATCGCAGCCAGACAGGTTTAGTGATTGGTATACTGATGAGGTGCGCCAGGAGGAGTGGGAGGTCTTCGTCGTCGACGAGGTTCGGGCCTGGATCGACAGCCTGGACCAGGCGACGTTCGCCCGGGTTGTGCAGGCGATCGACGCGCTCGCCGAAGCCGGACCAGGGCTGGGCCGGCCGTTGGTCGACACGATCACCGGGTCGTCGATAGCGAACCTGAAGGAGTTGCGGCCGGGCACAGTCCGCATCCTCTTCGTCTTCGACCCTTGGCGCGCGAGCATTTTGCTCGTTGCCGGGGACAAGGCGGGCCAGTGGTCGAGTTGGTATCGACAGGCCATCCCGCCCGCTCGCCGAGCAACGCTACGAGATCTACTTGAAGGAACGCGCACATCAGGAGGGGGGACGGCGGTGAGTGGTCACGTGCGGTGGGCGGACATCCGGGCGGAGTACGTGCAGCGCGCTGGCGGCGAGGCGGCTGTCCAAGCGGGCAAGGAGGAGCTGCTCTCGCAGGTCGTCGGGCACCGTCTCGCGGAGGTGCGACGGGCCCGTGGTTTCACTCAGCAACAGATCGCTGAGCGGATGGGCGTGACCAAGGGCCGGGTGTCCCAGATCGAGCAGGGCCGGATCTCCGGTCAGGACGTCGTGGCCAGGTACGCCGCCGCACTCGGCGGCCGGCTGCACCAGGCCATCTACTTCGATGACGGAGACATCGCCGCCATCGCCTGAGCCATCAGCGGACCCCTGACCCCCGCATGGGCCGACGCGCGGCGAGCGCCGGCCCGTGGTGCGTGGGCCGGCGCTCGTAAGGGCCGTTACCGCGTCAGCTGGCCGCTGCGGTCGCCTCGGTTTCCAGGCCGGGGACCTCGGCGGGGAGCCAGATCGGCTGCCAGTCGGGCACCTCGTGGAAGCGGCGCAGCTCCGCCAGGCCGGCCACCGACCCGCTCCAGGCCGCGTACGGGGGGTTGCCCTCGTCGAAGCCGCTCTGCACGAAGGTCAGCGTGGTCCGGCCACCGGACTCGGCCAGCTCCCAGGTCGAGACGCCGGTGGGCCCCCAGTCGACGGACATCTTGCGGCCCGGCTCCAGGTCGACCACCTTGGCCGCGTACCCGGCGTCGAAGCCGCCCATTGCGTACCGGCCGCCGACCCAGGGCTCGATGCCGATCGGGAAGCCGAACCAGGCGCTGGCCTGCTCGGAGTCGGTCAGCGACTGCCACACCTTGTCGGCGGGGGCGGCGATGACCAGTTCGCCGCGCAGGTCGGCGGAGGTGAAGTCGGTGCGCGGCAGCGGCGGCCGGCCCTCCAGGTGGGCGGCCAGGTTGGCGATGGCCAGCGCCCAGTAGGTCTGGAGCACGCCGCGGATGCTGGAGCCGCTCATCGCCTCGGCGAAGTCGAAGTGGCTCTGCGTCAGCGTCAGCACTGTGCTGTCGGCGCCCTCGGCGGTCAGCTGGAACTCGGTGGTGGTCTCCACCCCGTCCAGCAGCCAGGTGAAGCGCAGCGTGTCGTCGTCGGCGTGCACCAGCCGCTGGTGCGCGGCGTCGCCCTCGGGGGTGTACCGGCCCCAGAACTCGTACCGCTGAGGCAGCTCGACCTCGGCGTGCTCGGCCAGCCAGCGGCGCAGCTCGGCCGGGTCGGTCAGGGCCTGGCGGACGCGCCCGACGGGCGCGGAGAGGCGGGCCTGAACCTTCATCGGCTCACTCATGGTTGTTCCCTTTCGGATAGCAGGCCACGGCGAGCTTGAAGGCATCCCCTTCGCTGCCGCCGTAGCGGGTGAACAGGTCCTGAAGTGCGGTTTGCAGGTCGTGCAGGAACTGCTGGCGTTGCTCGGCCGGCACCCGGATCTCGCCGGAGACCCCGATCGAGGGCAGCTCGGGCGCCGCCCGGTCCAGGGCGGCGATGTCGGCCTGCACCTCCTCCATCAGGTCCAGCAGGTAGCCCAGGCTCAGCTCGTCGCGGGCCCGGCGCAGCCCGATCCGGCCGACCAGCCGGGGCGAGAGCCAGTAGGAGCGCGCGGCGGCCTGGTAGATGCCCTCGGTGATGCCGCGGACCTTGCGCTCGTTGACCAGCTCGACCAGGCCGGCCGCGACGAGCTGCTTGACGTGGTAGTAGACGCGCTGCGGCGTCTGGTCGAGCCGGGCCGCGACCTCGGTGCAGGTGCGCGGCTCGGCCAGTTGCCGCAGCACCTCGACACGCTGCGGCTTGAGCAGGACTTCGGCCTGCTCGATCTGCTCCAGGTACAGGACGTCTCTCATGGCAAAATCAGTTTGTACGTACAAAATTTGTTTGTCAATGGCTTCGCGAGAAGCCGCGCCGACTTTTCGGCGCGGCTTCAGGCGACGGCGGTCACGAGACCATCAGGGCAGCCAGTCGGGCCGCAGCGGATAGCTGCTCCTAACCTCCGGGCCGTTTTGGGTGGCCAGCACCTGGTGCAGCTGGATGCCGTTGCGCTCGAACGCCATCCGCGACCCGGCCATGTACAACCCCCACACCCGGGCGGTGCCCGCACCCACCTCCGAGACGCAGAAGTCCCAGTGCTCGACCAGGTTGCGGCACCAGGCGGCCAGCGTCAGCGCGTAGTGCTGGCGCAGGTTCTCCTCGTGGTGCACCTCCAGCCCGGCGTCGTGCACCTCGCTGATCAGCCGACCCGGGCCGGCCAGCTCCCCGTCCGGGAAGACGTACCGGTCGATGAACGCGCCGGAGCGGTGCGGCGCCCGATTGTCCGCCCGCGTGATGCAGTGGTTCAGCAGCCGCCCGTCCGGCCGGAGCCGGTCCCGCAGAGCCCCGAAGTACGCCGGGTAGTTGCGCACCCCGATGTGCTCGGTCAATCCGATGGAGGAGATGGCGTCGAACTGCTCCGCCGGCGCGTCCCGGTAGTCCAGGTGCCGCACCTCGGCCAGCTCGGTCAGCCCCTCCCGCTCGATCGCCGCCTGCGCCCACTGCGCCTGCGCCTTGGACAGGGTCACCCCGAGCGCCTTGACCCCGTACTCGCGCGCCGCGTGCCGGACCATGCCGCCCCAGCCGCAGCCCACGTCCAGCAGCCGCATCCCCGGCTTGAGCGCGAGCTTGCCGGCGACCAGGTCGTACTTCGCCGCCTGGGCCTGCTCCAGCGTGTCCTCCGGAGACCGGAACACCGCGCAGGTGTACGTCATCGACGGGCCGAGCACCTTCTCGTAGAAGGCGTTCGAGACGTCGTAGTGGTGCGAGATGGCCGTGCTGTCCCGGATGCGCGAGTGCCGCAGCCCGTTCACCACCCGCTTCCAACGCGGTTGCGCCTCCTGCGGCGGAGCCGGCGGCGGCAGCAGCCGCTCCCAGCCCAACCCCCGGACCAGCGCCAACCCCTCGGCCAGCGACGGTGGGCGCAGCTTCAGCTCGTCCTTGAGCACCCGCAGCGCCTCGTACGGGTCGCCCGGATGCAGCCCCTGCAACGCCAGGTCACCACTGACGTAGGCCCGGGCCATGCCCAGGTCGCCGGGGGCCGTGAGCAGGTACGACAACCCCCGCTCGGAACGGATCGACAGGGTGATGCCCGCGTCGGACGGGCCGACGGCGCTGCCGTCGTACCCGGTGATCCGCACCGGCAGCGGCCCCGCGGTGACCGCGCGGATGACATCCGCCACGGTCGGACCCGTTCGCCGGCCCCCCGCCGGCGGGGTGGCGGGGACGCTCGCCGCCCCCTGATCTCGGTCGGTCAGGCTCATGCTCGTGCTACCGCCTTTTCGTACAGTCCCGTCAGCCGGTGGTCCGGGTCGTAGCGGTCTTTCACCGCGCGCCACGTGTCGCCCCCGTAGAGGCGATCGAAGGCGTCCCGGTCGTAGTACGCGTCGGAGTAGAGCGACTTGTGCCCGCCCGACTCCGACACCCTGCGTTCGATCGTGCGGTTGACGTCGCCGTCGGCGGCGCCGGGCGCGATCGGCACGCTCCCCCAGAACCCAATGTTGACGTAGTCCTGCCCCGGCTGGAGGGGATACAGCGGCCAGGACCGCGCCGAACCGGGACCCGCCGGCTCGCGCAACCGCAACGGACAGAGCCACACCGGGTTCATCCCCACCGCGCCGGCGAACCAGCGCAGGAAGTCGGCGGTACGTTCGAGCGGGATCTCCACATCCTGCACCACCCGCTCCCGGGCCGGCTGGCCGCGCAGCCGGTCGATCCGGGCCGCCACCTGGTGCCGGTGCTCGAGCCGGACCAGCCGGTGGTAGACGTCGCTGCGCCGGTAGCGCGCCGGCCAGAGCCGCCGCACCACCGGGTGCTGGGCGCCGAACGCCGCCGAACACCAGAACCAGTCGGTGTCCCAGCGCCACAGGTAGTCGTACCCGGTGAGCACGTCACGGGTCCGTTGGCGCAGCGACCGGTAGTAGATCGCCTGGCCGGTGTAGTCGCTGGGCGGCTCGGCCGCGTCGGTGAACGTGGCCAACACCAGGTACGCCTCGCCGGGGCTGAACATCACCCCGTCCATCGCGTCGACCGGTTCGCCGGCCCAGGACCGGGTCGCGGTCACCTCGGCGATCGCGTCGGTGAGCGCCTCCAGCCGGGTGAACCGGATGTTGCGCAACGCCACGTACCGGCCGATCGGTTGCAGCTCGATGCGTAGCCGGGTGGCGTAGCCGAGGCTGCCCAGGGAGTTGGGGAACGCGGTGAACAGGTCCGCGTGCTCGCCCTCCGGCCGGGCGGTGACGATCTCGCCGGAGCCGGTGAGCACGTCCAACTCCCGTACCGACTCGTGCGGCAGGCCGTTACGGAAGGAGGTCGACTCGATCCCGAGGCCGGTGACCGCCCCACCCAGCGTGATGGTGCGTAGCTGCGGCACCACCAGGGGCATCAGCCCGTGCGGCAGCGTCGCGTCGACCAGGTCCTCGTACGTGCACATGCCCTGCACGTCGGCGGTGCGCCCGGTCGGATCGACCGACAGCACCCGGTTGAGGCCGCTCACGTCGAGCCCCGGCGTCCGGGGAGCGGACCGGGGTCGGAACAGGTTGGAGGTCCGTTTGGCGAGCCGGACAGGCTCGCCCGTGGGCACCGCGGCGTACGACCGCCGCAACGTGTCCACCGCTTGATCATGGTCAATCGAGTGATCCACACGCTCAGCGCGCATGTGATCACCTTACGCCCGTCCCCCGGGAACCGTGGGATGTCGACGGTGGCCATTTCCCGTCCGGTGCCTGGCCCGGCGGTTACCGTGGCGAGCATGCCGTCGCCCGCGATCACCGCCCTGGACGCCGCCGGCCTGCCCTACCGGCTGATCTCGCACGGCGCGGTCGGCAGCCTGGCGGAGGCGGCCGCCGTCCGGGGCGTGGCCGTCCCGGACGTGGTCAAGACGATCGTGGTCCGCCGTGGCGCGGACGACCACCTGTTCGTGCTCACCCCCGGCGACCGGGTCATCTCCTGGCCCAAGCTGCGGGCCCTGCTCGGCGTGCACCGACTCTCCATGCCGGACGCGGCGGGCGCGCTGGCCGCCACCGGCTACGAGCGCGGCACCATCACCCCGTTCGGCGCGAGCACCGCCTGGCCGGTGGTCGCGGACGAGCGGCTGCGCGGCCGGGAGATCACCCTCGGCGCCGGCGAGCGAGGCCTCGCCGTCGCGGTCGACGCCGACGCCGCGATCGCCGCCCTCGACGCCACCGTGGCCGACGTCACCGATCCACAGCCGACCCGCTGAGCCGCCGGGGCGACCGCTGCCGCCGTCGGCGCCAGGGCCTAGTCTTGGTCGTATGCCGAAAGCCGTGTGGAACGACCTGGTCGTCGCCGAGAGCGACGACACCGTGCTGGTGGAGGGCAACCACTACTTTCCCCGCTCCGCCCTGCGCGACGATCTGATCCGCGAGTCCGCGACGCACACCGTCTGCCCGTGGAAGGGCACCGCCTCCTACTACACCCTGGCCCACGAGGGCAGCACCAGCGAGGACGCGGTCTGGTACTACCCGGAGCCGAAGCCCGACGCCGAGATGGTGCGTGACCGGGTGGCGTTCTGGAAGGACGTCCGGGTCGTCGACTGACGGCCATCTGGCACCGGCTCGCGGTGGCCCTCGGCTTACCGTCCGGCCGGCTCTCGTCGCGTTGCCTCAGCCCCGGTAACTCCAGGCCCGGGGTGCGGTCGCGGCGACCAGCACGGCCTCAGCCACCCGCCGGGCTGCTCGACGGGCGTCGCGCCACCACCCACTGGGCGTACGCCGAGCGGTTCCGCCGCCTGCACGTCATCCGCCATGACCACGGCAGCGAGGTGGCCAACCGGGCGGCTCGCCGCTGCGTGATGCCGCCGTGGCGGGATGGCGGCCAGGCGCAGTACATCGAACGGCCGGTGCCGAAGGCCACCGACACCAGCACCGCTGGCGCCCGGGAGTGGGCCCGGCAGCGGCTGCACGAGCCGATCGCGCTGCGGGACCTGGCCGAACAGGCCCGGATGAGCGTGCGTACCTTCACCCGGCGCTTCCGCTCGGAGACCGGCCTGAGCCCGGCGCAGTGGCTGCTCCAACAGCGCACCGACCACGCCCGCCTGCTGCTGGAGACGACCGACCTCACCGTCGACCAGATCGCCAACCGCAGCGGCTTCGGCACCACCGCCGCCCTGCGCCAGCAACTCCACCTGCGCATCGGCGTCGCCCCCTCGGCCTACCGCCGCACCTTCCACCCTCGCGCCGAGCTGCTCAAGAGCTGACGCGACTCAGGTGCGGAGCATGTGGAGTTGGGCCTGATGCTTGGGGAGGTGGACCCGGGTGTGCAGGTCCAGGGTGCGCGACCAGGGCAGCGTGTCCTCGACGTTGAGGTCGAAGCCCTCCCGCAGGTGGGTCTCGACCGGGGTCTCCGCGGCCAGGCCGAGCTGGTCGACCAGCTCGCACAGGCGTTCACTGGTGCCGTGCAGCAGCGCGGCCAGACCACGCAGGCCACCCTGCTCGGCGACCAACGCGTCGAGCTGCGGACGGTGCATGTCGTCGAGGTCGTAGTACGCGAACGTCGACCCGGCCAGCAACGCCTCGGTGGCCTGGATCATCAGCTCGTCGTTGGCCACCAGGTGCGCCACGATCTGCTCGGCGCTGAGCTGCCCCTCCGGCGGCGGACCGAAACTCGCTCCGTCGATCTCCGCGAACACCGCGTCGTACGCCCGCCGCAGCCCCCCGCTCTCCACACCCCCAGTCAACCCCGCCGGGCGGGGGTTAGCGGCGGGATTGGCGGGAGCGGAGGTAGTCGCTGACCACGTACTCGCCCAGGTCGTCGGTGTCCGGGGTGAACATGCGGCCCCGGCTGCGCCGGGCCACCGCGTCGACGAAGCGGCGCAGGCCCGGGTCGTCGCCGAGCATGAACAGGTTGAGGGTGGCGCCGTAGCGGCTGAGCCGGTCCACCTCGCGGACGGTCGCCTCGATCGTCTCCGGCAGCGGCGGCCAGTAGAACAGCGCCTCCCCGTCGTCCGGATCCAGGTGAGCTGTCGGCTCGCCGTCGGTGACCACCAGCACCACCGGCTCGGCGTCCGGATGCCGACGCAGGTGCCGACCGGCCAGCCGCAGCGCGTGCTGGAGGTTGGTGCCCTGCTCCATGTCCGGCTCCACGGCGGCCAACTCCTGCTGGCTGAGCGTCATCGCCTCCCGGCCGAAGCCGACGATCTGCAGGGCGTCCTGCGGGAACCGCGTCTCCATCAGGTGCGCCAGCGCCAGCGCCGTCTGCTTCATCGGCCCCCAGCGCCCCTGGGAAATCATCGAGTACGACAGGTCGACGCAGAGCACCACCGCCGCGGACGCCCGCCTCTCGGTCTCCACCACCTCGAAGTCGTCCACCGCGAGCTGCACCGGCACACTCGGCCCGGCCCGGCTCACCGCCCGGGTGAGCGTACGGACCACGTCCAACGGCTGCTCGTCGCCGTACTGCCAGGGTCGGGACCCGCCGCTGACCTCGCCGGCGGCACCCGCCGAACGCAGATCGTGCTGGCCGCGCGGGCCGGCTGTCAGGTCGGCGAAGACCCGCCGCAGAGCGGTCCCGCCGAGCCGGCGCAGCGCCTTCGGGCTCAGCGTGAGCCCATCCGCGTCCCGGCTCACCCAGCCCTGCCGGCGTAGTTCCCGCTCCAGCTCCCGCAACCGGCGCACATCGTCGGCGGCGCTCCGGCCCAACGTCCGGGCCACCGCGTCGACGTCCACGTCGTCCAGGGTCGCTCCGGGGTGCTCCTGGTCGAGCTGGTCCAGCAGGTCGTCCAGCTCGCCGATCTCGCCCAACGCGCCGGCCGCGTCGGCGTAGCCCAGCGGCTGATCGCCCCGGACCCGCTCGCCGCGCCCCCACCGCAGGTCCGGCCGCAACGCCCGCAGGTTCGCGTCCAGCGCGGACATCTCCCCGGCGAGCTGGTCGCCGAGCGACTGCCGCATCAACCCGGCCAGCTCCGCGCGCTGCCGGTCGGAGAGCGAGTTCATCAGCCGCTCACCGGCCGCCGAACGCCGGGCCAACACGTCGATCAACTCGTCGACGGTCTCCGGCCGCTCCGGGAAGAAGTCACCGTGCCGGCGCATGAACTCGGCGAACGCGTCGGTGGTGTCCTCCGCGCGGCCGTGCCGGGCCAGCAGGTCGTTCAGGTCGCTCATCATCTCGGCGAGCCGCCGCTGGACGGCGGGGTCGGCGGAGGCGCGCACCGCGTCGCGCAGGCCGGCGAAACGCTGGCCGAGCACGTCGCCGCGAAGCTGGTCGAGGATCTGCTGGTACGACCGCCGGGCGTCCTCGCTGGCCCACTGGTAACCGGCCAACTCCTCCACCGCCCGCGCGGTGGAGCGGGGCAGGTTGTCCAGCACCGACTCGGCGAACCGCGCGCCCTCGTCGTCGCGGCCACGAAGCTCGTCCCGCTCGGCGGCGAGTGCCTGGTCGAGCAGGGCTCGCGCCCGGGTGACCGCACCGTCCAGGTCACCCCGGCGCAGCGCCTCCCGGCGCAGCCGGCGGGCCCGGGCCGCCAGGTCGTCCAGCCCGCCACGCCCCTGCGGACCACGGCGCAGCAGGTCGCGCAGCGCCTCCCGCAGGCTGCCGCCGGCCAACACCTCGGCGCCGACCGCGTCCACCGCCTCGCGCACGTCGTACGGTGGCGCGAGCGGGTCGGGGCCGCCGCGCCACTGCCCGTACCGGAACCGGTTGCCGGCCACGGTCAGCCCCGGCCGCCGTAGACGGTGCGCCCCGAGTCGGTGACGTCCTTGCCGAGCCGGCGGGTCAGGTGCAGCCCCTCCAGCACGAACTCGACACCAGCGGCGGCCTCCTCCGGGGTGGGCGCGTCACCCAGGCCGAGCCGGTCCAGCACCTTCGCCAGCCCGGGCACGGTGCCCACCTGGCGCAGCAGCTCGGCAGCCCCGACCAGCTCACCGGTCTCGATCGCCGCGCCGTCCTCGACCAGGCCGGTGAAGCCGGACAGGTCCAGCCCGGCCAGGTGGGCCCGGAACGTCTCGGCAGTCGCGGTCCGCAGCAGGTGGGCCAGGATCTCGATCTCCCGCCCCTCCTCGCCGCTCTCGAACTCCACCTTGCCGCGCAGGGTGCTGGTCACCGACACCGCGTCGCCGACTCGAGCCACGGCAGCCTCCGATGCAAGGAAGGGCCCCTTGTTATCGCCTTCGGTTGTAGAGGGGCCCCCTTTTAACACCTCGCCGGAGGCGGCGAGCAGGCCGGCGCGGCGCAGCGCGGCAGCGGCCACGGTCTCGGCGGCGGCGATGGCGAACCGGGCGGAGACGCCCGAGCGCGGGTCCACCGACGGTGACTCGCGCACCGCGCGGGCGAACCGGGCCAGGACCTCCAGGACGTGCTCCGGCACCTCGGCGACCAGGTCGGCCTCCTGCCGGATCAGCTCCAGCTCCAACTCCAGGTCCAGCGGATAGTGGGTACGGATCTCCGCACCGAACCGGTCCTTGAGCGGGGTGATGATCCGGCCCCGGTTGGTGTAGTCCTCCGGGTTGGCGCTGGCCACCAGGAGCAGGTCCAGCGGCAGCCGCAGCTGGTAGCCGCGGACCTGGATGTCCCGCTCCTCCAGCACGTTGAGCAGCGCCACCTGGATCCGCTCGGCCAGGTCGGGCAGCTCGTTGACGGCGAAGATGCCCCGGTTGGTGCGGGGCACCAGCCCGAAGTGAATGGTCTCCGGGTCGCCCAGAGTGCGGCCCTGGGCGATCCGGATCGGGTCGACGTCACCGATCAGGTCACCGACGCTGGTGTCCGGGGTGGCCAACTTCTCGCCGTAGCGCAACGAGCGGTGCAACCAGCCGACCGGCTGGTCGTCGCCGGCCTCCGCGACCTGGGCGCGGGACGCCGGGGTGAGCGGGTGCATCGGGTGCTCGTTGAGCACCGAGCCGGGGATGACCGGCGTCCACTCGTCGAGCAGCGCGCCGAGGGAGCGGATCAGCCGGGTCTTGCCCTGGCCCCGCTCGCCGAGCAGCACCATGTCGTGCCCGGCCAGCAGCGCCCGCTCGACCTCGGGCAGCACGCTGTCGTCGTACCCGACGATGCCGGGGAAGCGGGCCTCGCCGGCACGCATCCGGGCCAGGAGGTTGTCGCGGAGTTCCTGCTTGACGGTGCGGTACTGGTGACCGGCCGCCCGAAGCGCGCCGAGCGTGCCGGGCAGGTCGGCCGGTGGAACCGGGATTACCGGGGAGGGCGCAGTCACCCGACCCACGCTAGCTCACGTTAAGAAGGGACCCCTATACAACGAAATCCGTTAACAAGGGTCCCCTCCTTACACGCTCAGGCGTGACCGCAGCGTCGGCAGGCGCCGCGGCGGCGCAGGTGGTACGCGTACGTGGCGGCGCCCAGCGCCACCCCCCAGAACGGCCAGAGCAGCATCGGCGCCCCGGCCAGGCTGAACCCGCGGGTGAGCTGCCAGAACTCGGGGTTGCTGAGCAGCCCCAGAGTGGCCGCGGTCACCGCAACGGCGACCAGGGTGGCCGGCACCACGGCCAGCTTCACCGGCACCCGGCGGCCGGCCAGCCCGGGCATCCAGCGGGGGAACCGCTCGCCCCACCGCTGCACCAGCCCGAGGGTGAGGATCGCGCCGACGGTGGCGAACGCGCCCAGCCCGAACCCGGCCCACACCAGCCCGGTGTCCCGCATCTCGGTCAGGAACTCCCGGGAGATCCCCAGCGGGATGCCGGCAGCCCAGGCGAACCGGGTCACCGCGTACGCCAACGGGATGGCCGCGGCGATGCCGGCGGCCCACCGACCCCAGCGCGCGGCGGCGGCCGGGGTGGTCCAGCCCCGGTCGGTGTCGTCGCGACCGCAGCCGACACACGCCCCGGTGGTGCGGCGCTGCCACGCGAGCAACGCCCCGGCCAGCAGCAGCCCGCCGACGAGGGCGGCGAACCGGGCGTACAGCGCCCAGTTGAAGATCTCCGCGTAGTCGACCGGCGGCCAGCCGAACGGCGCCCCGATGATCAGCATCGGCAGGTAGCCGAGGACGACCAGCACCCGGGCGTCCGGAACGACCACGGCGAGCACGAACGCCACAGTCCAGCCGTAGCCGGCGAGCAGCGCCCGCAGCGGGCCGGGCGGGCGTACCGCCGGGCGGCTCATCGCCAGCGCGGCCACCGCGGCGGTCAGCAGCACCCCGGCGAAGAGCGGCGTGGCCAGTTCCACCGGCACCAGGCGCAGCAGGTTGACGTCGCCGCCGTGCGGGTCGTTCACGCCGAACGGATAGCCGGCGCCGGTGAGCGTGCCGAGCAGGGCGAGGACACCCCACAGGCCGAGCCAGCCGGCGGCCAGCGGGGCCAGCCGGTCGGGCCAGCGGGAGTCGGTACGGGGTCTGGAATCATTGATCGTCGTCATGCTCCCAGCCTCGGCCGGCAGCCGGTCGGGCCCCTCCCGGGCAGCGGTGAATCCGCTCCCCCCTCCGAGGGACCGGTCAGCCGGACGGGGTGACGAAGCCGGACTCGTAGGCGGCGATCACCGCCTGGGTGCGATCACGGACACCCAACTTGGCCAGCACGTTGCCGACGTGCGTCTTGACCGTCTCCACCCCGACCACGAGGTGCGCGGCGATCTCCGGGTTGGACCGGCCGGTGGTCATCAGCCGCAGCACCTCGGCCTCCCGCTCGGTGAGCCGGGCGGCGGCCAGCCGGTCACCGCCCGCCGGCCCGTACGCGCCGGCCAGCCGGCGGATCGCGGCCGGGAAGAGCAGCGACTCCCCCGCCGCGACCACCCGGACCGCCTCGACCACCTCGGCCGGCCGGGCCCGTTTGAGCAGGAACCCGGCGGCGCCGGCGCGCAGCGCCTCGTAGACGTACTCGTCGTTGGCGAAGGTGGTGACCACCAGCACCCGGGGCGGATCGGCGGAGGTGGCCAGCAGGTGACGGGTGGCCTGGATGCCGTCGATGCCGGGCATCCGCACGTCCATCAGCACCACGTCCGGCCGGTGCCGGGCGACCAGCGGCGGCACCTCGGCGCCGTCGGCGGCCTCGGCGAGCACACGGAGGTCGGGTTGGGCGTCGATGATGGCGCGCAGCCCGACCCGGATCAGCTCGTCGTCGTCGACGATCAGCACACCGGTGGTCATCGCGTCCCCTCGTACGGCAGGCGGGCCCGGATCAGCCACCGGCCGCCGTCCGGGCCCACGCTGAGCCGGCCGCCGAGCAGCAGCACGCGTTCCCGCATCCCGTCCAGGCCGCGGCCGCCACGGCCCGGGTCGGCCCGTCCCGCGTCGGCGCGACAAGCGTGGCGCACCGCGTTGGCCAACTCCAACTCCAGCGCGTCCGGGTGCAGGTCCAGCCGCAGCGTCACCGGCCCGTGGCCGTACCGGGCGGCGTTGGTCAATCCTTCCTGGACGATCCGGTAGCCCTCCCGGGAGACCACCGACGGCACCTGCGACACGTCGCCGGCGCGGTGCGCGTGTACCGCCAGGCCGGTCGCGCGGGCGTCGCTGACCAGCCGGTCCAGGTCGGCGAGGGTACGCTGCGGCGCCACCGCAGGCCGGTCGCCGCCGGTCTCCCGGAGCAGCCCGAGGACGTGGTCCAGCTCGTCCATCGCGGTCCGCCCGGCCTCCTCGATGGCGGTGAGCGCCCGCCGGACGAACTCCCTGTCGGTGTCGAGCACCTCGCGGGCGGCCCCGGCCTGCAGGGTGGCCACGGTCAGCGCGTGACCGACCGAGTCGTGCAGTTCCCGGGCCAGCCGGTTGCGTTCGGCGAGCCGGGTGGCCCGCACCTCCAGCGCGGCGATCCGCTCCGCCGGGGCCGGGCCGAGCAGCACCGGCGCCATCGACCCGGCGAGCGCGCCGAGCCCGGCGACGGCGTAACCGAGCCCGACCAGCAGGACCACACCGGTCAGCGTCAGCCAGCCGGTGTCCCGCCCGTCCAGTGGCCCGAACCGTTCCCGGCTGACCAGGTCGGCGCCGATGCCGAACTGCTGCGCGATAAAGGCCAGCGCCATCGGCACCGCCGTGATCAGTGCGACCATCACCAGCGCGCCGATGATGAGGTGGGTGGCGATCCACAGCGCGCTGCGCAGCCGGGTGTCCCGGTCGCCGCTGTGCCCGGGCGCGGGGTCGGGCAGGTCGACGCCGAGCAGCGCCCGCACGGCGGCGATCTCCAGCGCCCGGCTGCCGTCGAGCAGCAGCGGCACCACGGCGATCACCAACGCGATCACCAGCAGGGCGAACACCAGCGGACGGGGGATCTCCGAGCCGGTGAGCAACTGGACGAAGGTCACCCCGAGCAGGCCGTACGGGAGCGCCAGCACCCCGCCCAGCAGCAGGAACACGCCGCGCCGCCAGGTGCTGCCGGCGACCAGTGGGGCCAGCGCCGCTCGGGGAGTCACCCCGCCATTCTGCTGCCGTCACAGGCGTCCGCGACTCCCCCGTGCCGGGGAGATCGGACCGCGTTCAGCGGTGGTCGGCCACGTACGACTGCGGGTCCTTGTCCCGGAAGGGCAGGTCACGCCCGTTCTTGTGCTCGCCGTAGAAGGTCAGCCAGCGGTGGCCCAGCTCGGCGCGCAGCTCACTGCTGGCATGCCGGCGGAAGTCGGGCAGGGCCTCGTCCTCCTCCTCGGCCAGGTGCTCGCTGTTCTCCCGGCGGGCCGTGCCGACCGCCGCCCACCAGCGTTCCGAGCCGACCGGGTGCAGCTTGGATTCGGCGATGGCGTCCCGGATCTTGTTGTGGTCGCCGATCGCGTCGGCGGTCTCGTCCTCGCCGTCGTCGCCGTGCTTGACCAGGTGCGGGTAGAGGATCGCCTCCTCGGCCTCGGCGTGGATGTCCAGGTGCAGGGCGAGTGCGTCCCAGATCGCCAACAGTTCCTGCTCGTCGCGGGCATCGTCCAGGCGGGCGAAACCGCGCCGGAAGGCGGCGTGGTCGTCCAGGATCAGTGCGGTGATTTCGTCCACTGTGCTCACTTTCCCGTCAGGCCGGTGAACCGGGCGCGCAGCATGCGGGGCATCGCGGCGAGGCCGGTGACCGGGCGGAACCGTTTGGCGGCCTCGACCAGCGCGGCGTACTCGTCGTCGGTAAGGTCGATGTCCGCGGCGGCGGCGTTGCGTTCCATCTGCTCCACTCCGGACGCGCCGGGGATGGCCAGCACGTTCGGGTGGCGCAGCACGTAGGCCAGCGCGATCTGGCTGGGGGTGGCGTCGTGCGCGTCGGCGACCTGGCGCAACGTGTCGATCAGGGCGGTGCCCCGCTCCAGGTTCTCCGGCAGGAAGTACGGGTTGGCCCGCCGGACAGCGCCGGTCGGCGGGTTTCCCGCGTCGTACCGGCCGGAGAGGAAGCCCTGGGCCAGCGGGCTGTACGCGATGACCACCCGGCCGGCCTCCCGGGCGTACGGCAGCAGGTCATGCTCGGGCGCGCGGTCCAGCATGCTGTAGCGGACCTGGTTGCTGAGCACCCGCCGGCCGAGCGCCGCCTCGGCGACCTGCCAGCGGCGCAACCCGTAGTTGCTCACCCCGACCTCGCCGACCAGCCCAATGTCCTGCAGGACCCGCATGCCGCGCATGGTGCTGTGGTCGGCGACGAGCGGGTTGGGTTGGTGCACCTGGTAGAGGTCGATGCTGGTGACGCCGAGCCGGGCCGCCGAGGCGACCGCCCGCTGCTGCACCACCGCGGCCACCGGCAGCACCGGCAGGATCTTGCTGGCGATCACCACCTTTGGCCGGTCGTCGCCGAGGGCCGCGCCGAGGATCCGTTCGCTGCGCCCGAAGCCGTAGATCTCCGCGCTGTCGAAGACCGTCACGCCCAACTCGACGGCCCGCCGCACGATCTGCGCCGCCTGCCGCTCGAAGTCCGGGCCGTACCCCCACTCCCGGGAGCCGAACTGCCAGGTACCCAACCCGATCTTGGAAAGCGGTTTGGGGGTGTCGAGCGCAATGAAACGCATGGTGCCGAAACTACCCCGATGTCCCGGTTCACACGCCCGATCCCCGGCACGGTGGGCCGGAGTTACCCTCATGATCGTGACCTATCTCGCCGCGGATGACCGCTACGACACAATGACCTACCGGCGCAGCGGACGCAGTGGCCTGCGGCTGCCCGCCGTCTCCCTCGGCCTGTGGCACAACTTCGGCCCGGACCGCCCGTTTGAGCGGCAGCGCGACATCGTCCGGCGCGCCTTCGACCTGGGTGTCACCCACTTCGACCTGGCCAACAACTACGGCCCGCCGCCCGGTGCCGCCGAGGAGAACTTCGGCCGGATGCTCGCCACCGACCTGAAGCCGTACCGGGACGAGCTGGTGATCTCCAGCAAGGCCGGCTACCTGATGTGGCCCGGCCCGTACGGTGAGTGGGGCTCGCGCAAGTACCTGATCTCCTCGCTGGACCAGTCGCTGAGCCGGATGGGGCTCGACTACGTCGACATCTTCTACTCGCACCGGTTCGACCCGGACACCCCGCTGGAGGAGACGATGGGCGCGCTCGACGCCATCGTCCGCTCCGGCAAGGCCCTCTACGTGGGCATCTCGAACTACAACTCCGAGCAGACCGCTCGGGCCGCCGCGATCCTCGGCGAGCTGGGCACGCCGCTGCTGATCAACCAGCCGTCGTACTCGATGCTCAACCGGTGGACGGAGGCCGACGGCCTGCTCGACACGCTGGAGCAGGTCGGGGCCGGCTGCATCGCGTACAGCCCGCTGGCCCAGGGTCTGCTGACCGACCGCTACCTGGGCGGCATCCCGGCCGACTCCCGGGTGCGCACCAGCGTCTTTCTCAACGAGAGCGACCTCAGCGAGGAGAAGATGGCCACCATCCGGGGGCTGGGGGCGGTTGCCGAGCGGCGCGGCCAGTCACTGGCCCAGCTCGCGCTGGCCTGGGCGCTGCGCGACCCGCGGATGACCAGCCTGATCATCGGGGCGAGCAGCGTCGGGCAGCTGGAGACGAACATCGCCGCGCTGGACAATCTCGACTTCAGCGCCGAGGAGCTGGCCGAGATCGACCGGCACCTGGCCTGAGCAACCGCCGGGTCGAGGGCGGGCCCGGGTCACCAGATCCGGCGCCGCCCGGCCCGGTGGTTGCGCACCCCGCACTGCCGACCGACCGGCACGGCACCGGTGCGGCGCAGCCGACCCGCGCCGACCAGCAGCGCGATGAGCAGCACGGCGGCGGCACCGGCCAGCACCGGCCACCGGCCTCGGAGGTCGGTCACCGACGCCACGGGCACGCCCGGGTCGGCCGCCGCCGCGACCGCCGGCTCGGTGGCGGCCGGCCGGCTCGCGGCGGTACGCGGCACCACCGGTGCCCCCTTCGTCGCGGCGGCCGGTTTCGGGGTGCCCGTCGCCGTGCCACCACGCGCCGCGCGGAACACCACGTCCGAGCAGGAGTAGTAGGTGTCGGGCGTGTTGGAGTTCTGCCAGATCGTGTAGATCAGGTGTCGACCGTTCCGGCCCGCCGGCAGCCGGCCCGGCAGCTGGTACGCCCCGGCCCGCACCGGCGGGTCGGTCACCGTCAGAAACGGGCGCGACTCCAGATCAGCCCAGGTCAGCGGTGCGCGCGGGTCGTAGCCGGGCCCTGTGACATAGAGCCGGAAGGTGCCCCGGTGCTCGATTGTGGTCCGGTACCGGAAGGTGAACCGGGCGCCGGCGGTCAGCTCGGTGCTCGGCCAGTCGCTCCGGGGCAGGTCCAGCCCCCGGTACGCGGAGAGTCCCCCGCTGCACAGCTCACCGTCCGGGATCTTCTCGCGGTCCCGGCCGTTGATCGCGGCGACCCGGACGTTGTCCCACTCGCGCACCGCCGCACCCGCCTCGACCGCGGCCCGGCAGGCGCTGGTGGCCGCGGACCGGCCCTCGGGTCCGCAGGCCGCGGCCCGGCTGATCGGGCTGGTCGGGGCGCCGTGCGCGGCGGCGGGCGCGGCGCTGAACGGCACGGCCGCGACGGCGACCAGCACGGCGGCGAGCACTCGGCGCACGCTCATCGGTGTCGCGGCGTGGATACCCCTGCCTTCAGGCGGGGGAGGAAACGCCGCTTCCTCCCCTCAAGCGCAGAGTCATATAGGCAAATGCCAGAACGTGAAGCGTGGGTGAGGTGGTGAAGCGAGCGTACAAGTACCGCTTCTATCCGACCCCGCCGCAGGCTGAACAGTTGAACCGCACCTTCGGATGCGTGCGTAAGGTGTACAACCTGGCGCTGGATGCGCGCACCCGTGCGTGGGCGGTCGACCGGCAGCGCAGCACGTACGTGCAGTCGTCGGCGTGGCTGACTGAGTGGAAGCGCACCGAGGAGCTGGTGTTCCTCAATGAGGTCAGTTCCGTGCCGTTGCAGCAGGCGTTGCGGCACCTGCAAGCCGGGTTCGCCGCGTTCTGGAACAAGCGCGCCAGGTACCCGCGGTTCAAGTCCAAGCGCAAGTCTCGGGCGTCGGCGGAGTACACCCGATCGGCGTTTCGCTGCCGGGACGGGCAACTCACCCTGGCCAAGATGGACGCCCCGCTGACCATCGTGTGGTCCCGGCCCCTGCCCGACGGCGTCGAGCCGTCCACGGTCACGGTGTCCCGCGACCCGGCCGGTCGGTGGTTCGTGTCCCTGCTGGTCGAGGATCCCACCGTCACGCCGCTCCCGCCGGTCGACACGGCGGTAGGGGTGGACGCGGGCATCACCAGTTTGCTCACCCTGTCCACCGGGGAGAAGATCACCAACCCGCGGCACGAGCGCGCCGACCGGCGCAAACTGGCCAAAGCGCAACGCAACCTGTCCCGTAAGGCCAAGGACTCCGCCAACCAGGCCAAAGCCCGCCTTGCGGTGGCCCGCATCCATGCCCGCATCGCCGACCGGCGCCGCGATCACCTGCACAAGCTGTCGACTCGACTCGTCCGCGAGAACCAAACGGTCGTGATCGAAGACCTCAGCGTGCGCAACATGCTGCGCAACCACTCGCTGGCCCGCGCCATCTCCGACGCGGCGTGGACATACCTGCGCAGCATGATCGAGTACAAGGCCGCCTGGTACGGGCGGCAGGTTATCGCCGTCGACCGCTGGCATCCGAGCACGAAGACCTGCTCGGCGTGCGGACGGATCAACACCGCCATGACCCTCGGCGTCCGCGCCTGGACGTGCCCCGGCTGCGATGCCGTGCACGACCGGGACGTCAACGCCGCCCGCAACATTCTCGCCGCCGGGCTGGCGGAGAGGTAAAACGCCTGTGGAGGGACGATAAGACCCGACCCGCGCAAGCGGTGAAGGCACGGCCCGGTGAAACAGGAACCCCCTCGGGTGACCGAGGGAATCCCCGCCCTTCACGGCGGTCGAAGATGTCAAGGTGTGACCTCCCGCGCAGTGGTACGGGCGCGGGGCGGCAAAGGTTCGACGCCGGACGGCCGGGAATCGCGGCACCGGCCACGGCGTTCCGATACGCGGTACGGATCGAGGCCGAACCCCCAGGCCGAGGAGGCAGACATGAAGGTACGCACCTCGTTGCGCGCGCTCAAGCAGAAGCCGGGTTCGGTGGTGGTCCGCCGGCACGGCAAGGTGCTCGTGGTGAACCGCGCGAACCCGCAGTGGAAGAGCCGCCAGGGCTGATCCCACTCCCAGACATACCGTCGAAAACGCCCTGACCGGACCATTTCCGGGCAGGGCGTTTCACGTGCGCGGGCGGTACCGGCCTGGCCTCAGACGGGCTCACCGCCGAATCCGATCTCGTTGCCGTCCGGGTCACGGAAGGTGGCCTTGCGGACCCCGTTGTCGTAGGTCTCGCGCTCGGACGGCTCCAGGCCGCGCTCGGCGATCTGTGCGATGCGGGCGTCGAAATCGCTCACGAAGACGGTGTGCATGGCGTGCCCGGCATGTTCGGGCCGCACCTCGATGAAGACGTACCGGTGGTCGGCCAGTTCCCACACCGCCTCGATGTCGTTCGGCAGGAACGACGGTGGGGCGCCGAGGAGTCGCTCGTACCAGGCCGCCGCGGCGGCGCGGTCGCGGACGGGGATGCCCGCGAACAGGTCTACGGTCATGAGGCCATGCTAGGGGGCGCGGCCACAGAAGATCAGAAATGACAAACGCCCTGGCGCGGGATCAGATCCCGGACCAGGGCGTTTCGCAAGGTGGAGCCGAGGGGACTCGAACCCCTGACCCCCACACTGCCAGTGTGGTGCGCTACCAGCTGCGCCACGGCCCCTTGCTGTGTCCCGGTCGCCCGGGCACTGGGAAACTATACACATCCCGACCGGCATGGTCATCTCGCGGGGTCCCCGCCGACGCCACCCCCGGGCCGGTCAGTTGAGCGCCACGTCCGGCGGGAAATGGGCGACGGCGGCCATCATCCCGCCCTGCCGGCGCAGCACCATCGGCCACAGGTCGTCCGGCCGGTCGACGAAGGCGTCACCGGGCAGCGCGTCCAGCAGGAACCAGGAGCCGTCGGCGATCTCCTGCTCCAACTGGCCGCTGCCCCAGCCGGAGTAGCCGGCGAAGACCCGGATGCCGCCGATGCTCTCCCGCAGCCGCTCCGGGTCGACCGAGAGGTCGATCGTGCCGACCGCCCCGGATACCTGGTGGAAGCCCTTGACCCGGCGCAGCGGCTGGCGCATCCGCGCCAGGCAGATGGCCGAGTCGGGCTGCACCGGGCCGCCCTCGAAGAGCACCGCCGGGTGGCGGGCCAGGTCGTTCCAGTCGCCGAGCACGTCGGCGACCGGCACCTCGGTGGCCCGATTCAGCACCACGCCGAGCGCGCCGCCCGGCTCGTGGGCGACCAGCAGCACCACCGTACGGTCGAAGTTCGGGTCCTTGAGGGCCGGAGTCGCGACCAGCAGCCGCCCGGTCATCGACTCCATCGCCCGTCCGCCGATCGCCTGGCCCTCTCCCTGCATCCCACACACCCGTCAACCGTGAACCCGCGCCGGGGATCCGTCACCCACCGGATCCGCACGGTGCACCGGGATCATCCGTGCTGTCAACGCCATGCCTGGCACCATAGCCTGCGTCCCGGGTGCTGGCTAAGGTCTGACCGGCGGGTGATCGGACAGTTGAGACGGAGGGCCGATCGGCACCGACTGCGGCGGCCGCGGCGATCGACGGCGTCGCGCTGCCCTCCTCGGGGTACGCCAGGGTGCGCCCGGTCACGACGCTCGGGAAACGCCCGAAAGGTCCGTCACATCCCGATAGATTCGGCTGATCGAGAGGGCGGCGCGGTCGTCCCTGCGCGCGACACGGAGGCAGGTGGCGATGGCAACGGTCCGGGACGCGACGTACGACGTGCTCCGCACCCTCGGCATGACCACCATCTTCGGCAACCCCGGCTCCACCGAGGAACCGTTCCTGCGGGACTTCCCGGCCGACTTCCACTACGTCCACGCCCTGCACGAGGCGACGGCCGTCGCGATGGCCGACGGCTACGCCCAGGTCACCGGCGCACCCGCCCACGTCAACCTGCACACCTCCCCGGGCACCGGCAACGGCATGGGCAACCTGGTCACCGCCTGGCACAACAAGACGCCGCTGATCGTCACCGCCGGCCAGCAGACCCGCGAGATGCTGCTGCTCGAACCCCGGCTCACCAGCCGCCGGGCCGCCGAGCTCCCCCAGCCGTACGTGAAGTGGGGCTACGAGCCGGTCCGGGCGCAGGACATCCCGGCGGCGCTGCTGCGCGCGTACGCGACAGCGGTGCAGCCGCCGGCCGGGCCGGTGTTCCTCTCCCTGCCGATGGACGACTGGGACCAACCGGCCGACTCCCCACCCGCGCCGCGCACGGTGGCCACCCGGTTCGCACCGGACCCGCAGCGACTGGCCGAGTTCGCCCGAGCCCTGGCCGGCAGCCGGAACCCCGTCCTGGTGTTCGGGCCCGGGGTGGACCGGTCCGGGAGTTGGTCGACCGCGATCGCGCTGGCCGAGCGGCTGGCCGCGCCGGTCTGGTCGGCCCCCGCGCCGGAACGGGCCGTGTTCCCGGAGGACCACCCGCAGTTTCGCGGGGTGCTGCCGTTCGCCATCAGGCCGCTGGCCGAGGCGCTGCGTGAACACGACACAGTGCTGGTGGTCGGCGCTCCGGTGTTCCGCTACTACCCGCACGTGCCGGGCGATCATCTGCCCGCCGGTGCCCGCCTGCTGCACGTCACGGACGACCCGGACGAGGCCGCCCGGGCCCCGGTCGGGGACAGCCTGCTCGGCGATCCCGGGCTGACCCTGGCCGCGTTGCTCGACCTGGTGCCGCCGGCCGACCGGCCACCACCGGCACCCCGGGCCGTCCCGGCGCCGCCGGAGGTCACCGCACCGCTGAGCGCCGACGCCCTGTTCGCCGCGCTGGCCGCGCACTGGCCGGCGGACGGGGTGCTGGTCCAGGAGTCACCGTCCAACCTGTCCGCACTGCGCCGCCGGCTGCGGATCACCCGCCCGGCGTCGTACTTCACGATGGCCAGCGGCGGGCTCGGCTACGGCCTGCCGGCCGCGGTCGGGGTGGCGCTGGCCGAACGGGACACCGGGCGCGGCCGACCGGTGGTGGCGGTGGTCGGCGACGGCTCGTTCCACTACTCGGTGCAGGCGCTGTGGACCGCCGCCCGGCTGTCCCTGCCGGTGGTGGTGGTCGTTCCGGTCAACCAGCAGTACGCGATCCTCAAGGCGTTCGCCGAGCTGAAGGAGACGCCCGGGGTGCCCGGACTGGACCTACCGGGCCTGGACATCACGGCGATCGCGGCCGGCTACGGATGCGCCGCCGAGGTGATCGAGTCACCCGACCAGCTCGGCTCGGCGCTCACCGCCGGACTGCGTGCCGACGGTCCCACCGTGCTGCCGGTGCCGATCAGCACCGACGTGCCCAGCATCCTCTGACCGGCACGTCCGGCCCACCTCAGCCGGTCAGCGCGGAGCGATCGACAGCGGGGTGCCGGTGGAGACGTCCAACACCGGCCGTGCGCCCAGCGGCGCGGCCAGGGTGACGGTGACCGGCTCCAGTTTGAGCAGGTCGGGGCAGGGGCCGGTGGACCGGGCGGTGAAGCCGCCGCCGACCACCACCACGTCCGGCCGTTCCTGCACGAGTGGAGTGATCCCGGTGTCGCAGGCGCCCACACCGAGCCGGACGGTCAGCCGCGCGCCGTCGACGGCCATCAGGTCCTGAGCGGACAGCAGTCCGTCCGGCAGCGGTCGCGCCGGGGCGGTGGGGTCGGGGACGGGAGTGATCGCCGTCGGCGCGACGGCGAGCCGCGCCACCGGAACGGCCAGCTCCTCGACGGTGAACAGCCAGGCCGGGACCTGCGCCTCGCCCCGGCTGGTGCGGACCGGCACGGTGCCCAGCGTGACGCCGGTGACGGTCAGCGGAAGGCAGGCGGTCTCGGGGCCGCTGCTGACCCAGCCGTCCGGGCCGGGTTCGACGGTGGGGCCGGGAGTCGGCAGTCCCGGTCGCTTCGGCCGCCCGGGGCAGGGCAGCGGGTCACCCTGGTCGAGCTGCCGGTACGCCTCGGCGGCGCTGACCAACGGCAGTGTCAGTCGACCGTCCGGGAAGCGGATCTCCCCGCCGACCCGGGTGGGCGGGATGGGCACCTGCTCCCGGTACCAGCCGGCCCGGAAGGCGGCCTCGGTGTCGGGGGTGAAGCGTGGGTCACCGATCAGCACGGTCGGCCCCTGCAACGGGACGTACCCCGTGCGCCACCCGGGGCCGGGCCGCCACGCCTGCGCGACCTCGGTGGCCCGCTGGTCGAAGGCCTCCCACCGGTGCGCCGGAGCGGTGGGTCCATCAGCCGGCCCGCCGCCAGTCGGGGCGCAGCCGGCCGCGAGCAGCAGCAGGGGCAGACCGAGGAGCAGAATCGATCGACGCATGCGGGGTTCGACGCTTCCGTCGACGCCCCGGTTCCCGCCGTCGGCGGGCCCACCCTCAGGTCTCGCCGCCCAGATCCATCTGGTACGCCTGCCACAGCAGATCCGCGCCGCGCCGCCGGTGCCGTGCCAGCGTCCGCAGCAGGTACGCGGCCCGGTGCCGCAGCTCGTCCGGGCTGGCGTCGGCCTGCTCGGCGACCCGCTGCACGGCCAGGAGCGCGGCGCCGATCGCGGTGTGCTCCCGGGTCAGCAGCCGGACTCCGTGGCAGAGCCGGGGCGCGTGGGTGAGCAGTTCCCGGTAGAGCCCGCCCGGACCCTCAGTGACCTGCACGTGCTCGGTGAAGCCCTGTCCTACCGGGTGCAGCCGCAGCAGCACCCGTTCACGCCAGTGCGGCTCGCTCGGCGCCGCGGCGACGGCTCGGGCCAGCGCGTGCAGGTCACCGGCGAGCCCCGCCGGGCGGGGGTCACCGGGCAGCCCGGTGGACTGCCGTTCGCTGGGGAGGCTGGCCGGATGCGGTCGCGCGGCGGGCGGCCGGGCGACGACTGACGGCTGCTGAACCGGACCGGTGACCATGGGCACCTCCCGCGCGTGCGCTGCTACCGCATACCGCGATGGTGAACCCGCCCGTCCGCCCCTGTCCAGGGCCCCTGGCCGCCTCTTCTGCCCCACCCGCCGCACCCGTCCCGCGGGCCCCACCCGTACGCGGCTCAGCCGCCCAGCGGGTGCTCCGCGAGGCGACGCAGTGCGCCGGCGACGGCATGGGCGTCGCCGTCTCGGCCGTCGGTGGGGCGCCCGGTGGTGATCGCGTCGGCCAGCGCCCGCAGCTCGGAAGGGGGCAGGGGCAGGCCCATGCCGTGCAGCGGGATGGTGACCCGCCGTCCACTGGTCCGGTCGGTGGCGACGATGATCGGCTGCCCCCGCGCCGGCCGGTCGTGGCCCTCCGCCTCGCGGTGCGGCACCATCCCGGCGTCGATCCGGGCGGTGGCGAGGTCGACGGTGCGGCTGCCGAACGCGCCGCGCACCCGCGCCCGGCTGCCGTCCAGCCAGGCGGCCGTCCGCAGCACCCGCAGCACCAGGTAGACGCCGAGCAGGGCGAACGGCAGCCCGCACAGCCCGACGAGCCGGACCGATCCGGGCTGGTCCCAGCCGCCACCGCCACCGGAATCCTGCAGCTCGGGCGGCAGCATCCCCGGTGGCAGGTCGCGGGCCTGCTCATAGGAGGCGAACCCGTCGCCGGGGCCGGTCAGCTGGCGCAGCAGCCCGTCAGCGACCAGGGGCAGCAGCACGAACGCGGCACCAACCGCGGCGATGAACACGCCGGCCAGCACCGAGACGGTGCGCTGACCGGGTGACGCGCCGACCGACAGGCGCAGTTCTTCGATTCGCACAGTCGGCAGCGTAGGCGAGCCGGGCTGCGGCCGCGTCCCGGCGTCCGCCGGGGGTGCGAACACCCGGGGACCCCCGGATACGACGATGCGCCCCGGCCGGTGGCCGGGGCGCATCGCTTTCGAGGTGGTGGAGGTGCCGGGAATCGAACCCGGGTCCTTCGCCGGTTTGTCAGGGCTTCTCCGAGCGCAGCTCGCTGTGCCTCTACTCGGCCCCACCGCTCACGCGAGCAAGTTGGTGTGACGGGCCCAGTCGCTGATTGATCTCGCCGCACGGACCCCGCGACCGGGTCCGATTGGCCAGCCTTCTAGCTGATGCCGGCTACTGGGACGAAGGCGTTCCCAGGCCGACAGACTTAGCTACTCGCCTCAGGCGGCGAGAGCGAAGTCAGCGCGATTGTTCTTGGCGCTTATAAGTTTCCGACGACCGATTCTCGAGACGACGTCGGCTTCCTCGGCTCGCTTCCCCTGTCGCTGCGTACGAAGTCGAAACCAGTCACCCCCTCGACAGGCCGCCGATGTGGCGGCACTGACAAGACTAACGCCTGCCGCAACGGGTTTCATCCCGAGCCCCGGGCCGGCGTGCCGACCCGGACAAACGGGACAAACTAGTCGTCCATGCCCTTGCCGCGACGGCCGCTGACCCGGGCGATCTCCCGGTCCGCGTCCCGCTTGGCGAGGTCCTGGCGCTTGTCGTACGACTTCTTGCCCTTGGCCAGGGCGATCTCCACCTTGGCCCAGCCGTCGGAGAAGTAGACCTGCAACGGGACCATTGTCAGGCCGCCCTCGCGGGTCTTGCCGATCAGCCGGTCGATCTCCCCACGGTTGAGCAACAGCTTGCGGGTACGCCGGGGCTCGTGGTTGGTCCAGGTGCCCTGGGTGTACTCCGGGATGTGCATCGCGTGCAGGAACAACTCGCCGTTGCGCTCCTGGGCGAACGCGTCCACGAGCGACGCCCGCCCGGCCCGCAGCGACTTGACCTCGGTGCCGGTCAGCGCCATGCCCGCCTCGTACGTGTCGAGGATCGAGTAGTCGTGGCGCGCCTTCTTGTTGGAGGCGACCACCTTGCGCCCCTTTTCCCGTGGCATCGGCGCCACCCCCTCTCCTGATCATCGCCCACCGGGGTGACCCCGGCCGGACAACCGATCATGCTACCTGAATCACAAGGACCCTCCCGCGCCGTTTATTTCCGGCGCGGGAGGGTCCCCGGGAGACGACGGGACGACCCGTACGGTCGCTACACCCGCAGGTAGAAGCGGAGGGTGGTCCAGGCGGTGGCGGCGCTGATCAGGCCACCGACGCCGGCCATCAGCGGGAAGATGAACAGGATGTCGCCCCAGCTGATCGGCGAGAGCAGGCCCTCCAAGGCCTTGAGCGACCCGTCGAAGAGCAGATACTTCGCCGCTATCAGTGCCACCAGGCCGAGCAACGAGCCGATCAGGCCGGCCACCACGGCCTCCAGCACGAACGGCGCCTGGATGAACCAGTTGGACGCGCCGACGAGCTTCATGACCGCCACCTCACGCCGCTTGCTGTACGCGGCCACCTGAATGGTGTTGGCGACCAGCAGCAGCGCGGCGACCGCCATCACGATGGCGGCGGCCAGGGCGATGTTCTGGATCGCGGTGAGGATGTTGAAGACCTTGTCCAGCAGTCGGCTCTGGTCGATGATCTCGTCGACGCCCTCGGTGTCCTTGTACTGGTCGTAGATGTTCTTGTACTGCTCCGGGTTGTTCAGCTTGATCCGGAACGACGGCGGAAGGCTGTCCTCCTTGACGGCGCTGATCAGGTCAGGCGCGTCCTGGAACATCTCCTGGAACCGCTTGTACGCCTCGGCCTTGTCGACGTAGATGACCTCGCTGACCAGCGGGTCGGCCTCGAGCTTCGCGTTCATCTGCTCGCGCTGCTCGTCGGTCACGTCGGTCTGCAGGAAGATCGAGACTTGGATGTTCTTGTAGTAGAGGTCCTTCATGTCGTCGACCTGGCGGTACATGAGACCGCTGGCGCCGAGCATGGTCAGCGAGACCGCCATCGTGATGATCATCGCGATGGTCATGGTCACGTTGCGCCACAGTCCGACCAGTACCTCGGACAGGACGTATTTCACGCGCATCGGGGGTTCCTCCGGGTCTCCGGCATGAAGTGTTCGTCGTCAGGCTGCGCAGGGGTGGAGCGCCGGCTCACCCGTAAACGCCGCGGGCCTGGTCACGGACGATGCGACCGCTCTCAATCTCTACGACGCGGCGGCGCATCTGGTTCACGATGTTGGAGTCGTGGGTGACCATCACGACGGTCGTGCCGGTGCGGTTGATCCGGTCCAGCAGACGCATGATCTCGATCGAGGTGTCCGGGTCCAGGTTTCCCGTGGGCTCGTCCGCGAGGAGGATCAGCGGACGGTTCACGAACGCCCGGGCCACGGCGACCCGCTGCTGCTCACCACCGGAGAGCTCGTGCGGGTAGCGGTGCTCCTTGCCACCGAGCCCGACCAGCTCCAGCACCTCCGGCACGACCCGGCGGGCAACCGCCTTGGTCTTGCCGATCACCTCAAGGGCGAACGCCACGTTCTCGTACGCGGTGCGGTTCGGCAGCAGCCGGAAGTCCTGGAAGACGCAGCCGATCGAGCGCCGGAAGTGGGGTCGCTTCCAGGAGCGCATCGAGGTGACGTCCTTGCCGTTGACGACGACGCGCCCCTTGTTGGGGGCGACCTCGTGCAGCAGCATCTTGATGATCGTGGACTTGCCGGAGCCGGATGGACCGATGAAGAAGACGAACTCGCCCTTCTCGATCGAGACGGACACGTTGTCGAGCGAAGGCCGGGACGCCTTCGGGTACGTCTTCGTCACTTGCTCAAGCTGAATCACGGGTGGTGAGTCTACGCGGTGTGACGACAGAGCCAAGCCCCACGCCCCGCACAGGCGGCGCGCGTCCTCGAATTAGGGCTTAACCAGGAGATCGACGACGCGCTCCGCCCGCGTGTGATCACGCACCGTCGCCGGCGAGCTGTCGCTGCTTGCGCCAACGGATACCCGCTTCGATGAAGCCGTCCAACTCGCCGTCGAAGACCGCGCTCGGATTGCCGGTCTCCTGCTCGGTTCGGAGATCCTTCACCATCTGATACGGGTGCAGGACGTAGGAGCGCATCTGGTCGCCCCACGAGCCGGCCGCGTTCTCCTTGAGCCCCTCGAGCTTGGCCTGCTCCTCCTGGCGCTTGCGCTCCAGCAGCCGGGCCTGGAGCACCCGCAGCGCGGAGGCCTTGTTCTGCAGCTGGGACTTCTCGTTCTGGCAGGTCACCACGATGCCGGTCGGAATGTGGGTGAGCCGGACCGCCGAGTCGGTGGTGTTGACGCTCTGCCCGCCCGGGCCGGAGGAGCGGTAGACGTCGACCCGCATCTCGTTCTCCGGGATGTCGATGTGGTCGGTCTGCTCGGTGACCGGCAGGACCTCCACGCCCGCGAAGCTGGTCTGCCGGCGGCCCTGGTTGTCGAACGGGCTGATCCGGACCAGCCGGTGGGTGCCCGACTCGACGCTGAGCGTGCCGTACGCGTAGGGCACCTTCACCGCGAAGGTGGCCGACTTCAGGCCCGCCTCCTCGGCGTACGAGGTCTCGTAGACCTCGGTCGGGTAGCCGTGCCGCTCCGCCCAGCGCAGGTACATCCGCAGCAGCATCTCGGCGAAGTCCGCCGCGTCCACGCCGCCCGCGCCGGCCCGGATGGCGACCAACGCCTCCCGGGAGTCGTACTCGCCGGAGAGCAGGGTGCGGACCTCCATCTCCTGGATGGCCTTGGTCAGCCCGGTGATCTCCGATTCGACCTCGGTCAGCACGCCCGGGTCCGACTCGGCCTCGGCCAGCTCCAGCAGCACCTTGGCGTCGTCGAGCTGCGAACGCAGGCTGCCCAGCTTGCTGATCTCGCCGTTGACGTACGACAGCTGCGAGGTCACCTGCTGAGCCTTGGCCTGGTCGTCCCACAGGTCCGGGGCGGAAGCCTGCTCCTCCAGCCGAGCCTTGTCCTCGTGCAGACGGTCAAGGTTGAGGACGGCCTCGATGTTTCGCAGGGTCGCGTCGAGTTCCTTGAGCTGTTCGGCGTAATCGGCAGCGGTCACGACAGACAAGCGTACTGTGTCGCGGGCGCAGCAGCTCGTTCCCTATGCGCGAACCCGCCGCTGGTCACCCGACGGGAGCGGACTTCAGCCACGACAGGGCCGCGCGGTGGTAGGCGACGGCGAACTCCAGCGCGCTGGCGTCGTACGTCTCCCCGTCCCGTTTGGCGTTCTTCACCTGTTCCCGCACCTGGGCGAGGGCCTCGGTGTGGTATTCGTTGGCGGAGGCGTACAGGCTCTTGAGCTGGCTGGCGGAGTGCAACTCGCCGAAGGCCATCCGAAGCGCTATCGGGTTGCGGATGGTGTCCCGCCCCGGGTTCTCCGTCAGCCAGCGGGAAAATGTCCGTTTCCCGCTGGCGGTGAGCGAGTACGGCTGGCTCATCCGCGGCCCCGGCTTGCCGAGCCGCACCAGACCCCGCTCGGCCAGCACCGGCAACTCGCGGTAGACCTGGCTGCGGGTCATCGACCAGTACGGCGCCAGCCGGCGCTCAGCGGCGGCCATCAACTGACCACCTGTCATGGGACCCTCGTGGAGCAGCCCGAGCAGGGCCGCCGCCGTGGGGTTGACTCCGGAATCCGCCATGCCCACTACGCTGCCACTTTGCGCTCGCGGCGTCCAGGATTTGACGGTTTGCCACCCGACAGGACTTCCTATGTGCACTGTCGGTCGCAGACTGTCCGTTGAGGACTATCGATGGATTGCGCGGGCCGGTCGCGACGACCCGGTCAGAGCCGGCTGCGCAGCTCCCACAACTCCGGATAGAAGCGCGTCTCCACCCGGGACCGCAGGTAGGCGCCGCCGGCCGACCCGCCGGTGCCCGGCTTGGTGCCGATCTGCCGCTCGGCCATCAGCACGTGCCGGGCCCGCCACAGGGAAAACGCCTGATCGTGGGCGACCAGCGCCTCCGCGAGGTCCCAGAGCGGCCCGAACCGCTCCCGGTCCGCGGCGATCCTGGCGTACGCCGCGAAGCGCGCCTCGGCGTCGCCGACCGGGAACCCGGCCCGGGCGAGCACGGCCAGGAAGCCGTCCCAGAGGCTCGGCTCGACCAGTCGCCGCTCCAGCCGGTCCCGTTCGGTCGGCGGCAACCGGCGGAACCGGTGCAGGAAGTCCGGGTCCTTGAGCCCGGAGAGGAACTCGATCTCCCGGAACTGCACCGACTGGAACCCGCTGGCCGGGGCGAGCTTGGTGCGGAAGGCCAGGAAATCCTGCGGCGTCATCGTGTCGATCACGTCGACCTGGCCGACCAGCACCCGCTCCACCACGTGGCAGCGTTCCAGCCGCACCCGGGGCAGGTAGGTCTCGCCGGCCAGCATCCGGTCACGGGCGTCGGACAGCTCGGCGAGCAACAGCTTGAACCACAGCTCGTACACCTGGTGGATGGTGATGAAGAGCAGTTCGTCGTGGGAGGCCGGGTCGGACTCCGGCACCTGCGCGGCGAGCAGATCGGCCAACCGCAGGTAGTCGCTGTAGGTGAGCAGGCCGCCCTGTTCCCCGAAGCGGGGATCGGGCGCGGGGGTGGGGTGCGTCACCCCGGCCAGGCTACCGCCGGCGGCAGCGCCACGCGCGCCGCCGGCGGTCGTCGCCGGTCAGCTCAGCCCATGTGCGGGTACGTGTGGTCGGTCGGTGGAACGAACGTTTCCTTGATCGTCCGCGGCGACACCCAGCGAACCAGGTTGAGCCAGGAA
Source organism: Micromonospora coriariae (assembly GCF_900091455.1). Taxonomy (NCBI): domain Bacteria; kingdom Bacillati; phylum Actinomycetota; class Actinomycetes; order Micromonosporales; family Micromonosporaceae; genus Micromonospora; species Micromonospora coriariae. The sequence goes on from NZ_LT607412.1 coordinate 1,690,511, forward strand.
CCCGCCTTGTCGTTGGTGCCGCTGGCCCGGGCGCCACCGAAGGGCTGCTGCCCGACCACCGCGCCGGTGGGCTTGTCGTTGATGTAGAAGTTGCCGGCCGCGTACCGCATGCGCTCACCGACCGCGTCGATCACCCGGCGGTCGGTGGCGAACACCGACCCGGTCAGCGCGTACGGGGCGATCGACTCGGCCTGCGCGACCACGTCGTCGAAGCGGGCGTCGTCGAAGACGTGCACGCCCAGGATCGGCCCGAAGTACTCGGTGGTGAACGTCTCGTGGGCGGCGTCGCTGCACTCGAAGAGCGTCGGCCGGACGAAGTATCCGACCGAGTCGTCGGCGGTCCCGCCGGCCAGCACCCGGCAGGTGTCGTCGCCGGAGATCAGTTCCAGCGCGGCGGTGTGCCGGGAGAACGCCTTGTCGTCGATCACCGCGCCGCCGAAGTTGCTGAAGTCGGCCACGTCGCCGTAGGTGAGCGAATCGGTGGTGGCGGCCAGCCGGTCCCGCAGGCCACCCTCCCAGAGCGAGCGCGGCACGTACGCCCGCGAGGCCGCCGAGCACTTCTGGCCCTGGTACTCGTAGGCGCCGCGGATCAGCGCGGTGTGCAGGGCGTCCACGTCGGCGCTGGTGTGCGCGACCACGAAGTCCTTGCCACCGGTCTCGCCGACCAGACGGGGGTAGCCCCGGTAGCGGGCGATGTTGTCGCCGACGGTCCGCCACAGCTGCTGGAAGACCTTGGTCGAACCGGTGAAGTGGATGCCGGCCAGGTCCGGGTCGGCGAGCACGACGTCCGAGACCTCCTCGCCCCGGCCGGTGACCATGTTGATCACGCCGGGCGGCAGGCCGGCGGCCTCGAACAGCCGCATGGTGAAGTGCGCGGCGAACTGCTGGGTCGGGCCCGGCTTCCAGATCACCGTGTTGCCCAGCAGCGCCGGCGCCGAGGGCAGGTTGCCGGCGATGGCGGTGAAGTTGAACGGGGTGACCGCGTAGACGAAGCCCTCCAGCGGGCGGTGGTCGAAGCGGTTCCAGACGCCGGGCGAGGAGCTGGGCTGCTCCTCGAGCAGGCGCCGGGCGAAGTGCACGTTGAACCGGAGGAAGTCGATGAACTCGCAGGCCGCGTCGATTTCCGCCTGGATCGCGGTCTTCGACTGCCCGAGCATGGTGGCGGCGTTGAGCGTGTCCCGCCACGGGCCGGCGAGCAGCTCGGCGGCACGCAGGAAGATCGCGGCGCGCTCCTCGAACGGCAGCGCCCGCCACATCGGGGCGGCGTCCTTGGCCGCCTTGATCGCGGCGCGGGCGTCATCGTGGGTGGCGTGCGCGGTCACACCGAGCACGTGCGCGTGCCTGTGCGGCTGCACGACGTTGATCGGGTCGCCGGCGGCCATCCGCTGCTCGCCGCCGATGGTCATCGGCAGGTCGATGCGCTCGGCGGCGAGCTCGGTCAGCCGCCGCTGGAGCCGGTCCCGGTCGGGGCTGCCCGGCTCGTAGTTGCGAACCGGCTCGTTGCGCGGCTCGGGTACGGAGAACACGGCATCCATCAAGGCTCCTGGCGATCTCGACAGCGGTGGCGAAACCGGACCCGCGGGCACCGACCGGACGGCCGGACACCGGACGCCACGCGGGAGGGCCGAGCAGCGGCGGGACCTCCCACGATTCTTCCATGCGGGGGTGCCCGCCTCACCTGCACCACCGCCCTCGCGCCAAGGACCGCCCCACCCCTCCTCTCCTTACCGCGAAGGCGCGGGCGGGTGGTCCGGCCCGGACAGCGGGCACCCGTCCGGCGTCAGCCGCACCGGTCGGCACCGGTCGCGGCCGTCCCGTGACGGCGGAAGGTCCATCGGGCCCGCGTACCCTGAATGGTCGGTGACCTGCCGCCTCGAAGGGGAGACGATGACCAAGCAGCCCGGCCGCGTCCCGGCCGCGGAGTCGGACGAGCCGGTGGTCGACCCGGCCATCCCCAGCGGTCGGTCCATGCCCGCGCCCGGCGCGGCCGCGCTCGCGCTGCTGGCGCTCGGTTGGCTGGCCGCCATGCTCTGGTCGACCCGGGAGGCGATCGCCTCGTCGGCGGCCGGGGTCACCGCGATCAGCCTCTCCGCGTTCGCCCTGCCGGGCGTGATCTCCGCCGCGCTGGTGGCGGGGGCTGCCGTCGCCCTGGCGTTCGGCAACCTCCTGTTCCGCCGGTACGGCGACGGGGTCACCCTGCGCTTCGTCGGCGCGATCGGGGCGGGGATGGTGGTCGGTCTGGCCGCCGCGCTCGCGATCAACCTCACCTACTTCGACACCTCGACCACAAACGTGATCGCGGGCACCACCGCCGCCGCGGCGATCATCGGTGGCGCGGTGGCCGGCGCGCGGACGGCACCGGCGGTCGGCGCGGTGACGGCCGCCGCGCTGGGCACTCTGGTCTTCGTGGTCGCGTTCAGCCGCGCCCGGGACCCACTGTTCGACCTCTTCGGCGCGGGCGACAGCCAGGAGTCGCTGGTCAACGCGGCGAAGTGGGTGTCGCGCACCGAGTCGCTCGTCGCCGGCGTGCTGGCCGGGCTGCTCGCCTTCGGCTACCTGAGCTGGGCACGGCGCCGGGCCGTGCGACGCGATCCCGACGCGCCGGCGCTGCGCTGGCCCGCGTACCTGCTCGCCGGGGCCGGGCCGGGGCTGCTCCTGCTGCTCGCCGAGGTGATCATCCGGATCGGTGGCCGGTCGCTGCTCGACCTGGCCGGCGCGCTGAGCGAGGCGGACGCTGTGGCGCAGACCTCGCTGGGCACCTCGCGGGTGGACAACGGCATCTGGGTGCTCTTCGTGGGGGCGCTGACCGCGCTCATCGCGTTCGGCCGCACGCTCGGCCCGGCCCGATCCGATGACGAACCCGTTGCGGCCGACGACTCCCCCGCACCGGACACGGACCACCAGCCAGATCCGGCCGACGCGGACCCGGCCGAGGCGGACCGGGCCCGCTGACCCCGGCCGGCGTGCGGCTCAGCCGGCGGCGCGCAGCAGCAGGTCCAGTTCGCTGACGTCGTACCACTCCAGCTCGTGGTCCTCGGCGCCGTCGACGGTGAACTGGGCGTCCGGGTCACCGGCGGCGGCCTCGGCCACCACGTCGGCCGCGGCGGCGACCTCCTCGACCGCGTCCGTGCCGTCCACGTGGATCGCCGCGACGGCACCCACCGGCACCGCGTCGGCCAACGTCACAGTGCTGGAACCCAGCTCACCATCACCCCGCCCCAGCGCGGCGCGCGGCAGGTCGGCCGAGACGACGACCCGGCGGCGGGGCGCGGCCGGGTCGGCGCGGAGCAGGTGCAGCGCGTCCTGGGCGGCCCGGGTGAACGCGACGTACTCCAACTCCTCCTCATCGCCCTCGGCGTACCACTCGCGCAGCGCCGGGGTCACCGCGTGCGCCTGGTCGGCGGTCAGCCCCTGCTCACGCAGGCGGGCCAGCATCGGTACGGTCGCCGGCACGTACACCCGGACAAGCTCGTCGGTCACCGGTCGTCTCCCCGCTCAGTCCTCCACCGGCGGCCGCCGGCACGGGCGCAGATCATGCCGCACGCCGTGACCGTCATACACCTCGCCTCCGGCCGGTGGAAGTTCCCCGCCGGTGTGTCCCGCCGAGCCTGGTTCGCCGCGGGGCCGTACGGGTGCTGGGCGGTCCGGGCTGTCGATGGCAAACTGAGGCAAACGACATCAACACCGGGAGTTCCTGTGGAGCCGAGGTTCCTGCTGCTCTCCGACGTCGCCGCCGAGCTGAACGTGTCGGACTCGCAGGTCTACCACATGGTGCGCAGCGGGGAGCTGCCGGCGATCAAGATCGGTGGCCGCGGTCAGTGGCGGGTCGAGCGCGCCCGGCTGGAGGAGTACATCGCGCACAAGTACGCCGAGACCGCCGACTGGGTCCGTGGCAACCCGCTCGTCGACCGCGACAGCGAGTAGCCACAGCCACCTCTTGCGCCATTGACCGGGGCCGTTCCATCACTCAGAATCGTGCGTGTCGAAGGCAAACGAAAGCAAACGCAGGATCAGAAGGGGCAGCGATGAGTGAGTCGCGATCCGGTCCGTCCCGGCCACCCGTGCGGCTGCGGCCCGTCCCGCCCATCGACCCTCCGTACGCCGACGAGGCCGACGGGGCGTACTGGCCGGCGCCGACCCACGGCCAGCTCGCCCTCGACCTGTTCGCCTCGACGCGGCCAGATCCGGTCCGGCCGTCGGACCGGCGCGCCGCCCTCCGCCGGATGCCCACCCGGCCGGCCACCCACCCGGGCACGCCGCTGCCGTCGTCGACCGTGACGGAGGCGACCCGCGTCGCGCACCGCTTCGTCGGCACCTGCCTGGAGGTGGTCAACGGCTACCGGTCGCCGGCGCAGTTGCGGCCACTGCTCGACCCGGCTCAGGCCAGCGACCTGCTCACCGAGCTGGCCCGGGCGTCCGGGCGAGCCGGGTCACCCCGCCGCCGCGCCGCACGGCCGGCGGTCCGGCTGCGCCGACTGCGCGCCTGCGAGCCGCGGGAGGCCGCCGTGGAGGCGGCCGCGGTGCTCACCGGCGCGGGCGGCCGGAGCTGGGCGATGGCGGTCCGCCTCGAGCACCGCCGAGGCCGCTGGCTCTGCACGGCACTGCACGTCCTCTGATCGAGGCCTTCGCCGACCGGAGACGCCCGGTCGGGGCCGGGGAGGGCTGCCCGGCGGCCGGTCCCGGGATTGATCGACTCCATGTCGCCGACATCGGGGCATCTCGACGCCACGACACCACGACATCGCCGATATCGAGTCGATCACCTCGTCCAGCGGGCCCCGATCCCACCCCGTGCGGACCCGGCACGGCGGCCCCGCCGGGCCCCGATCCCGCCCGGTCTGCGCCGGCTCTCCCGCTGGAGACACGGACGGGCCCCGGCCAGATCGGCCGGGGCCCGTCGCGCTCTGCTGTCGGTCAGTTGCCGCCGTTGGGGGCGCCGTGGCAGCGCTTGTACTTGCGGCCCGAGCCACACGGGCACGGCGCGTTACGGGACGGACCGTTGCTGGCCTCCGCCTGGTTCGGCGCGGGCCGCCGGGCGGGAGCCGACGGGACCGCCGGGCCACGCAACCCGGAAGCCGGCCGCTGCGGAGCCGACGGAGCCGTCCGACCCGGCGCCGCCGGGGCACCCGGAGCCGGTCGACCCACACCGAGCGCCGGGGCCTGCTGCTCGGCCTGCTCGACGGCCACCGCACCGGGGCTGGACTCACCGTCGATGGTGGGGGCGGAGTATTGCAGGCCCTGCCGCTGCGGCGCGCGGTTGAGGCCCTTCGCCCGGATCTCGACCGGCTTGTCGAGCAGCGTGACCTCGTCCGACTCCGCGGCCGGCTCCGGCTCGGTCACCTGGACGTCGACGTTGTAGAGGAAGCCGACCGTCTCCTCCTTGATGCCGTCCATCATGGTGGCGAACATGTCGAAGCCCTCGCGCTGGTACTCCACCACCGGGTCGCGCTGGGCGTACGCCCGGAGGTTGATGCCCTCCTGGAGGTAGTCCATCTCGTAGAGGTGCTCGCGCCACTTGCGGTCGATCACCTGGAGCAGCACCATCCGCTCGAGCTGGCGCACCCCCTCGGTGCCGAGCTGCTCCTCGCGACGGTCGTACGCGGCGTGCGCGTCCTCCTTGAGGCGGGCGACCAGGAAGTCGGCGTCCATGCCGGCCCGGGAACCGCCGGCCTCCTCCTCCAGCTCCTCGATCGTCACGCCGACCGGGTAGAGCTGCTTGAGGCTGGACCAGAGCTGCTCAAGGTCCCAGTCCTCGCCGTAGCCCTCGGAGGTGGCACCCCGCACGTACGCCTCGACGGTGTCGTCGATCATGTTGCGGACCTGGTCGGAGAGGTCCTCGCCGTTGAGCACCCGCAGCCGCTCGGCGTAGACGACCTGGCGCTGCTTGTTGAGCACCTCGTCGTACTTGAGCACGTTCTTGCGGATCTCCGCGTTCTGGCCCTCGATCTGGGCCTGGGCGCTCTTGATCTGCCGGGTGACCATCTTCGACTCGATGGGCACGTCCTCGGGGATGTTGAAGCGCTCCATCACCGCCTCGACCGCGCCGGCCCGGAAGCGCCGCATCAGCTCGTCCTGGAGCGACAGGTAGAAGCGGGACTCGCCCGGGTCACCCTGCCGGCCGGCGCGACCCCGCAGCTGGTTGTCGATCCGCCGGGACTCGTGCCGCTCGGTGCCCAGCACGTACAGGCCCCCGGCCGCGGCGACCTCGTCCGCCTCGGCGTCGCAGGCCTGCTTCCAGTTGGGCAGGACCTCCTCCATCGCCTTGGCGTACTCCTCCTCGTTCTCCACCGGGTCGAGGCCGCGCTGGCGCAGCTCGTTGGCGGCGAGGAACTCGGCGTTGCCGCCGAGCAGGATGTCGGTGCCACGGCCGGCCATGTTGGTAGCCACGGTGACCGCGCCCTTGCGCCCGGCCTGGGCCACGATCTCGGCCTCCCGGGCGTGGAACTTGGCGTTCAGCACGTTGTGCGGGATGCCGCGGCGGCGCAGCAGCTGGGAGAGGATCTCGGAGTTTTCCACCGACACGGTGCCGACGAGCACCGGCTGGCCCATCTGGTGCCGCTCGGCGATGTCCTCGATCACCGCGTTGAACTTGGCCTTCTCCGTCTTGTAGATGACGTCCGGCCGGTCCTCGCGGACCATCGGTCGGTGGGTCGGGATGCTCACGACGCCGACCTTGTAGACCTTGTTGAACTCGCTCGCCTCGGTCTGCGCCGTACCGGTCATCCCGGACAGCTTGTTGTAGAGGCGGAAGTAGTTCTGGAGGGTGATGGTGGCCAGGGTCTGGTTCTCCTGCTTGATCTCCACCCCCTCCTTGGCCTCGATCGCCTGGTGCATGCCCTCGTTGTAGCGACGGCCGTGCAGGATGCGGCCGGTGAACTCGTCGACGATCAGGACCTCACCGTCGCTGACGATGTAGTCCTTGTCGCGCTTGTACAGCTCCTTGGCCTTGATGGCGTTGTTCAGGTAGCCGACCAGCGGAGTGTTCACCGACTCGTACAGGTTGTCGATGCCGAGCCGGTCCTCGACCTTGGCGACGCCGCGTTCGGTGACCGCGATGGTGCGCTTGGAGTGGTCGACCTCGTAGTCACCCTCGCCGTCGGTGCCGGGCTGGAGCCGGGCCACCACGCCGGCGAACTCGCCGTACCAGCGGGCCGAGTGCTCGGCCGGACCGGAAATGATCAGCGGGGTACGGGCCTCGTCGATCAGGATCGAGTCGACCTCGTCGACCACCGCGAAGTTGTGCCCCCGCTGGACCAGTTCGTCCTTCGACCAGGCCATGTTGTCGCGCAGGTAGTCGAAGCCGAACTCGTTGTTGGTGCCGTAGGTGATGTCGCACTCGTAGGCGGCCCGGTGCTCGCTGGCCGGCCGGTTGGGCAGCACCACGCCGACGGTCAGCCCGAGGAACTCGTGCACCCGGCCCATCCAGGCCGCGTCGCGCTGGGCGAGGTAGTCGTTGACGGTGACCACGTGCACGCCGTCGCCGGAGAGCGCGTTGAGGTAGACGGCCATGACCGAGGTCAGCGTCTTGCCCTCACCGGTCTTCATCTCGGCGATGTTGCCGAAGTGCAGCGCCGCGCCGCCCATCACCTGGACGTCGTACGGCCGCTGGCCGAGCACCCGGGCGGCCGCCTCGCGGGCCACCGCGAACGCCTCCGGCAGCAGGTCGTCGAGGGTTTCGCCGTCGGCGAGCCGCTCGCGGAACTGCTCGGTCATGCCGCGCAGCTCCTCGTCGGTGAGGTTGACGTAGTCGTCCTCGATCGAGCTGACGGCATTGGCGATGGCCTTGAGCCGACGCACCATGCGGCCTTCGCCCGCGTTAAGGACCTTTTCCAGAATCGACACGGATCAACGCTCCCCTAGACAGTCTCGAACCATCGTAGGCGCTCCATCGGCGCGATGGTCACTGGTGGCGGCGGTCCACCCCGCCGAACCCGACATAACTCGCGCACCGGGTGCGTACCGCAGGTTATCCGGTTACGCCGTCGGCGAACGTTCCGGCACGATGCACGGGTGGAGCCTGTGGAGATCATCGAGGACGGCCTGCTGCTGCGGCCCTGGCGGGACACCGACGCCGACGCGGTGCACCGCGCGTGCCAGGACCCGGACATCCAGCGCTGGACCACCGTACCGCGCCCATATCTGCCGGAACACGCTCACGGATTCGTGACCGAATTGAGCGGGCGGGCCTGGGCCGAGGGCACCGGGGCGCCACTCGCGGTCTGCGACCCGGTCACCGGCGACCTGCTCGGCTCGTGCGGGCTGGTCTCCATCGCCGGCGGCACCGGTGAGATCGGCTACTGGACGGCCCCGTGGGCGCGCGGCCGGGGGGTCACCGTCCGGGCCGCCCGAGCGTTGGCCCGCTGGTCCTTCGACACGCTCGGGCTGCGCCGGCTGGTCTGGCAGGCCGAGGTGGGCAACCACGCGTCCCGGCTGGTCGCGCTCCGCGCCGGGTTCCGGATCGACGGCCGGCTGCGGTTGGCCGACCCGGCGCCCGGCGGTGCCGCGGACGGCTGGGTCGGTTCACTGCTACCCGGCGAGGTGCCCGCCCCCGGGGCCACCGGCCCGGCCGGTCCGGGCACCCTGGCTGCCCGGCGAGCCGCCGTCTTCGGCCGCCCCCAGCCCACCCTGTTCGCCACCGCCGGGGCCGGCGAGCTGCCGCTACGGCCGATGGAGGAGCGGGACCTGGACGCCGTGGTGGAGACCTGCCGCGATCCGGAGACCATCCGCTGGACGACGGTGCCGGACCCGTACGAGCGCGCCGACGCGCAGTGGTACCGCGGCTTCAGCCGGGAGGCCTGGGCCCGGGGAGACGCCGCCTGCTACGTGCTCGCCGACCCGGACGACCGGTACGCCGGCTCGATCGACCTGCGGCTCTCCCCCGCCGATCCGCTGCTGGCCGATGTGGGCTTCATGACCGCCCCGGCGGCCCGCGGCCGGGGTTACATGCCGGCCGCGCTGGCCGCGCTCAGCGCGTGGGGCTTCACCACGCTGGGCCTGGCTCGGATCGAATGGAAGGCGAACGTGGGCAACACGGCCTCGCGCCGGGTGGCGGAGAAGGCGGGTTTCGCCTTCGAGGGGACCGCCCGGGGCGGGGTGCAGCACCGGGGTGAGCGGGTAGACGCCTGGGTGGCCGCACTGCTCGCCGAGGACCTGACGTGACAATGAGGCACGTCGTCGAGGCGCACGGGATCCGCCTGCGCCCGTTCCGCGCCGACGACGCCGCCGACGTGGTCGCCGCCTGCGCGGACCCGGTGAGCCAGCGGTTCGTGCCGAGCCTGCCGGCGCCGTACACCGAAACCGACGCCCGGTGGTGGATCGACTCCGGTGCCCCGGCGACCTGGACCGGGGGCGGTGCGGCGTACGCGGTCGCGGACCCGGCCACCGACCGGCTGCTCGGCGGGATCGGGCTGAACAACCCGGCGCCCGACCGGGGCCAGGTCGAGATCGGCTACTGGGTGCGGCCGGAGGCGCGCGGGCGGGGGGTTGCCACAGCCGCCACCCGCGCGCTGAGCGAGCACGCGTTCGCCACCGGGACGATCCGGCTGGAGTTGCTCACCGACCCGGAGAACGGGCCCAGCCAACGGGTCGCGCTGGCCGCCGGTTTCCGGTACGAGGGGGTACGCCGGTCGGCCGGCCCGAGCCGGGGCGACGGCCGGCACGACCTGCTGGCCTGGGTACGCCTGGCCGGCGACCCGCCCGGGCCGACCGCCCGGCTGCTGCCCGACCTGCCCGGCGGGATGCTCACCGATGAGGTGGTGGCACTGCGCCGGCTCGCCCCAAACGACGCCGAGCTGATGTACCGGCTGCACAGCCGACCCGAGGTGGTGGCGAACCAGGCGCCACCTGTGCCGCCGGAACGGGCCGCGATCGAGCGCCGCTGCCGGCTCGCGGAGAGCGGGTGGCTGACCGGCGACATCGCCCGACTGCTGATCACCGACCGGGACACCGGCGAGCCGGCGGGCAGTTGCGGGTTGTCGTACACGGACGTGGCCAGCGGGGAGGCGTCGCTGGGCTACGCGTTGCTGCCCGACTGGCGGGGCCGGGGGTACGCGACACGGGCCGTCCGGCTGCTCGCCGGGTGGGCGTTCGGGCCGGCCGGTATCGCTCGGCTGACCGCCGGCACCGTGCCGGAGAACACCGCCTCCCACCGGGTGCTGGAGCGGGTCGGCTTCCACCGCGAGGGCTTGCAGCGTGCCCGGCTCCCCGGCCTGGCCGGCACCCGCCTCGACGACCTGACCTTCGCCCTGCTACCCGCCGACCTCCGCTGACTGATCAGGGAGTCGTGGTGGGCGGTCGGCACCGTTTCGCGGCCTCCCCGCCCACCACGACCCCCGTGATCGACGTGGTCAGGGCCGGTCGGTGGCGAGGGAGATGATGCCGTAGTCGTAGGCGTGGCGGCGGTAGACGACGCTGGGTCGCCCGGACTCCTTGTCCTGGAACAGGTAGAAGTCGTGGCCGACCAGTTCCATCTCGAAGAGCGCGTCGTCGATGGTCATCGGTTCCGCCGGGTGCACCTTCTCCCGGGCGATGTGCCACGGCTGCCCGTCGTGCTCGTCCTCGACCCGCTCCACGAGGGCCGTGCCAGAGCGGGCACCGTCACCCGGCGCGCTCAGCGGGGCGGCCACCAGGTCCTCGACCGGCAGGCCGGCGGTGGCGGCGGCGACGGAGATCGGCGCGTGCCGACCCCGGTGTACGCGGCGGCGGTCGGCCGCACGGCGCAGCCGGGTGTCCAGCTTCGCGATCGCCGCGTCGAGTGCGCTGTAGAAGTCGTTCGTGCACGCCTCGGCCCGGATCACCGGGCCCCGGGAAACGCAGGTGATCTCCACCCGCTGGCAGTGGTCGGCCTGGCGCGGATTGCGCTCGTGAAACAGCTCGACATCGACACGAATGAGTTTGTGGTCGTAGCGTTCGATCTTTGCGAGTTTCTCGGCTACGTGCACCCGGTAATGGTCCGGCACTTCGACGTTTCGGCCCTTGACCACGATGTCCACGTGACCTCCCTTGTTCGGACGGTCTTCGATCCGGTTACCCGGCCGCGCGCCCTGGGGAGCCCCCGCTGGCGTCGACCGGTCAGTGCGGCTACGCCTCCTCTCACCGCCGAGGGCGGGTGGGATTGACCTCCTACCCCCGACAGCGAAACGCTAACTCGTGTTCGCCCGGCAGTCACCCCATGTTGCCGAGACCGCCGGTGATTTTTCGCAGCTCATACACCAACGGGTGAAACGGAAACACGAACGGTTACGAAGGTCGTTTCTTCTCGGTTGCCGCGAGCACAGCGGCGACGCCCGGCGCCTGCCCGGTCGCGGCCAGCACGCGGGCCGACGCGGCCAGGGTCACCCCGGTGGTGACGATGTCGTCCAGCAACACGACGACGGGCGCCACACCCGAGGTGCCACCCCCGCGCCGAGCACCGGACCGGGGTTGGAAGGCCGCCTCGGCAGCCGCCGCCCGGCCGGCGCTGTCCAGCGTCACCGAATCGGGCCGGGGCAGCGCCCGCAGCGGCCGGTGCACCCGGACCGGCCAGCCGGCACGGCTCAGTCGCGCCGCGCAGTGCCGGGCCAGCCGGTCCAGGTGGTCGCCGTAGCGGGCCCGGGCCGCCGCCGCGGTGTCCGGCACCGCCACCAACGCCAGCGGACGGGCCCCGCCGACCGCCGCCGCGACGACCTCGGCGAGCAGCGCGCCAAGCGGGCGGGCCAGCCCGTGCCGGCCGTGGTCCTTGTACGCCAGCAGCGCCTCGCGCAGCGGGCCGGCGTACGGGCCGAGGGCGACGCAGGGCGGCAGGCCCGCTGGAGCGGGGGTGGGACGGACGGAACGGGGACGCAGCGCGCCGAGCGTCGTCACGCAGGTCGGGCAGATTCCGTGCCGCAGACCGGGCCGACGCTCCCGGCAGCCCGCGCAGTCGGTGGGCAGGACCAGGTCGCCGAGGTCGGCCCAGAGCCCGCGCACGATGTCAGTAGAGAAAGAACGGGGCCGACGGGTTGCTCGGGCGGAGCCCGGCCGGCGGTGGAGCGACGTCCCGGACCCGTGCGGCCTCGATCCGCTCGAACGGACTGCTGCGGTAGGCCACCCCGTTCGCCTCGTACATGTACCCCCCGCTGGGCGACAGCACCTCCGGGGGCGCCGTCAGGTGGTTGACCTTGGCACCCACGTCGGTCTTCAGCGGCGTCTCCAGGGCTCCGTCCACGCTGATCCCGTAAATCGCCGGCTGACCGGCCGACCCGGCCGCCACCAGGCTGTCCTCGCCGTTCCAGTCCACTGCGCTGAGGCCGGTCAGCGAGGTGACGAGTGCCCGGGGCGGGCCGATGGAGACCCCGCCGCCGTCCAGGTTGACCGCCGCGACGTAGAGCCGGCCGCCGGCGATCAACGCGACCCGCTGGCCGTCCAGCGATGCGGCCACCGCTGTGACCTCGGGGGTGGGGAGGTTGAGCGGCACCTGGTACATCCCGGCGTCCTCGTCGAAGCGGTAGAGCCGGCCATCGGCCACCACCAGGCCCCGGCCCGGTCGGGCGTCGACGGTGCGCAGCCAGACCGGGCGGCTGATCGAGGCGTAGTCGTCCCCGCTCCGTTTGAGCCCGGGGCCGGTGCCCACCGCGAGTCGCTGCCGATCCCTGCCGGCGGCGACCACCATCGCTGCGAGGATCCGGCCCTCGGCCCGCGCGAGGCCCGCGGACACGATGTTGCGGTTGACCTCGGCCGACAACGGCACGTCGCCGCTGGGCTCGCCGGCGAAGTCGAGCGGGCGGATGGCGCCCTCGTAGACGCCGAACCGCTGCGGGTCCTCTCTGATCGGGTAGAGCGGCTCGGAGTCCCGGCGCGCTTGCAGATCCTGCACGGGCTGCGAGTTGTTGCGAACCTTCAGCTCCAGCTCGCCCCGCAGGTCGCCCAGCGACCAGGCCAGCTGGGTGATCAACCGGTCGATCTGGGTCTGGTCGTCACCGGACATGTCCAGGTTGACTTCCCACCGGTTGTTCGCGCCGGTGGCGTTGTTGACCAGCTCGGTGCGGTCGGGCAGCCCGACGACACCGGGGCGCAGCCAGTCGGACGGGCCACCGACCAGCCACTTCACCACCTCGTTGACCCGGCGTTCGTCCGGTACGGCCATCGGCAGATAGCGCTGATCGGGCACCAGACGGCTGCCGTCGGAACTCCAGAAGTAGATCGACTCGTCCTGGTAGTACCGCTGAAGGGCGTTGTCGCTGAGCAGCAGCACGTTCGGCGGGTCGAGGACGTACAGGCCGGCCCGCTCGTCGTCACCGCCGAACACCGCGCTGCGCACCCGGAACTCGTACCCCGTCTCGGTCGCCACCGGCGGGGCCAGTGTGCCGTTGGCCCGCAGCAGGCCGAGCTGCTGCACCTTGATCTTCACGGTGGTGGTCGAGTCGCTGTTGCCGGTGAAGACGGTCTCACCCAGTCGGACCACGTTCAGCGCGACCTCGCTGCCCTTCTTCTCCTGCAGTTTGGTCTGGTGCTCCGGAGCCACGAACAGCTTGACCCGCTCGTAGGCCCGGTCCGGCTCACCGGCGGCGGCGGCCAGGAAGTTGCGCACGAACGCGTCGATGTCGCTGCCGCTGGCCGTGCGCGTCGGCGGCTCACTGCGCTGGCCGTTGATCGAGCCGGCCTCCGTCGCGGTCCCGCCCTTGCCGTCCACCCGCACGTCGGACGACGCCGGGATGCCGCACCCCCCACCCAGCAGCAGCGCCGCGCCGAGTGCCCCGACCAGGACCTGCCGCCTCACGATCGCACCTCCGCACGCTGGGCGTCCTCGGCCGACGCCGGGTCGCTCGCCGGCGTGCCGCCGGTGCCGGGACCGATGGCCAACGGGCCGCCGACGCGGGGGCCACCGAACGGCAGCGCGGCATCGGCGGGCACCAGCCGCAGCGGCGAGGTGGTCAGCCGGTCCCCCGCGCGGGCCGGCAGGGTGAGCCGGAACTGCGCGCCCTGCCCCGGCGCACCCCACGCCTCCAGCCAACCGCCGTGCAGCCGGGCGTCCTCGAGGCTGATGGACAGGCCCAGACCGGTGCCACCGGTCTGCCGGGCCCGGGACGGGTCCGCCCGCCAGAACCTGTTGAACACCAACTTTTCCTCGCCCACCTTGAGCCCCACGCCACGGTCCCGGACCGTGATCGCCACGGCGGTCTCGTCGATGCCGAGAGTGATCAGCACCGGCCGCGCCTCACCGTGCTCGACGGCGTTGCCGACCAGGTTGCGCAGCACCCGCTCGACCCGGCGCGGGTCGACCTCGGCGATCACCGGTGTGCTCGGCAGGTCCAGCTCGATCGGGACGCCCACCCGCTCGGCCAGGCCGGCGAGCCGGTCGACCACCCGGTGCACCACCGGCACCAGGTCGGTCGGCTCGGCGTCCAGCATGGCGAAGCCCGCGTCGAACCGGCTGATCTCCAGCAGGTCGGTGAGCAGTTCCTCGAACCGGTCCAGCTCGGCCTGGAGCAGCTCGGCGCTGCGCGCCACCGCCGGGTCGAACTCGTCACGCTCGGCGAAGATCAGGTCGGCGGCCATCCGGACCGTGGTCAACGGGGTACGCAGCTCGTGGGAGACGTCGGACGTGAACCGGCGCTGCAACCGGGACATCTCCTCCAGGCGGAGGATCTGCCGTTGCAGGTTGGTCGCCATCTGGTTGAACGACGCGGCGAGCAGAGCGAGGTCGTCCTCGCCGTTGACCACCATCCGCTGGTCGAGCAGGCCGGCGGAGAGCCGCTGGGCCGTCCGCGCGGCGACCCGGACCGGATTGACCACCAGCCGGGTGACCAGGGCCGCGAGCAGCCCGAGCAGGATCACCAGGGCGACCCCGGTGGCCACCACTGTGGCTCGGGCGTCGGCGGCGGTGCCGTCCTGCCGGGTCAGGGGCACGAGGTAGTAGAGCTCGATCTGGCCGAACTGGGTGGGCACCGGCGAGCCGTAGACCAGGTATTTGGTGGATTTTCCGGTCAGTTGGCCGGTGCGGATCTGGCTGGCCACCTTGCCGCTGGCGACCGCGGCCCGCAGCTCCGGGCTGATCAATGGCTGGACGTTCGCCGCGGGCGCGGTGCGGGTCTGGATGACGTTCGGATAGCCGTCGGCGGTGATCGCCACCACCACACCACTGATCTGCTCGGGGTCGCCGCCGGCCAGGTAGTTGACCGTGTCCTCGATCGTCTCCTGGAGCTGCGCCTCCTGCGGCTGGCCGTACAGGGAGACCTGCTTGGCCGCGTAGCCGGCGCCGCTGTTCACGCGCTGCTGGACGTCGGTGCGGGCGCTGTCGAGCAGGATCGTGGTGATCTTGTCAGCGATCAGGTACGCGAAACCCCCGACCAGCAGGCTGGAGGCGACCAGCGTGATGGTCACCACCCGCACCTGAAGCGAGCGGCGCCAGGTCTGGTGGACCCGCGCCACAGTCCGGGCGGCCTGCCCGCTCAACGCACGCCAGAGCTCCCAGCCGGCGTGGGGCCGGCGGGCAGCCGTCGTCTGAGGGTGCGGGGGCGGGGAGGTTGACACAGTGTGACCAGGTTATCCGGTCCCCGCCTTATAGCCCACGCCCCGCACGGTGAGGATGATTTCCGGCCGCTCCGGGTCCGGCTCGATCTTGGCGCGGAGCCGCTGTACGTGCACGTTGACCAGCCGGGTGTCGGCCGCGTGCCGGTAGCCCCAGACCTGCTCCAGCAGCACCTCACGGGTGAAGACCTGACGCGGCTTGCGGGCGAGCGCGACCAGCAGGTCGAACTCCAGCGGCGTCAGCTTCACCTCCTCGCCGTTGCGGCTGACCGTGTGCGCGGGCACGTCGATGGTGATCTGGTTGCCGGTTGGCCCGATGGTCAGCATCTCCGGCGCCACGTCCTCGCCCCGGCGCAGCCGGGCCCGCATCCGGGCGACCAGCTCCTTGGGCTTGAACGGCTTGACCACGTAGTCGTCGGCGCCGGACTCCAGGCCGAGCACCACGTCGACGGTGTCGCTCTTGGCGGTCAGCATGACGATCGGCACGCCGGACTCCGCTCGGATCGACCGGGCCACGTCGATGCCGCTCATTCCGGGCAGCATCAGGTCGAGCAGGACGATATCGGGACGACTGTCGCGGAACGCCGCCAACGCCCGCTCGCCGTCGGCCACGAACGAGGGCAGGAAGCCCTCGCTACGCAGCACGATGCCGAGCATCTCGGCGAGCGCGGGGTCGTCGTCGACCACCAGTACCCGGGCTCTCATGGGATTAATATTGCATCCCCGTTCAGTTCGGTGGGACCGGCGTCACCCGGTAACGGATAGCGCCGCCGGCAAGCATGTCACCGCGACCCGCGGCGGCGGCGCCACGTGGTGCGGGATCCGGCACGGATGAATCCCCGCCGGGTTACCCATGATCCCCCTCGGTGCCGCCCGGCGCCACCGCTGCTTCGGCCGGTCGCCCTGTCGCGATCCGGACGGCCGTCAGCCGAAGAGCGCCCGCCCCCAGTGGTCGCCGCCGTCGCGCACGCCGGGCGGACAGGCGAACAGGCCGCTGGAGACGTGCCGGAGGTATTCGTTCATCACGTCGTGCCGGGCCAACCGGGTCTGGATCGGCACGAACTGCCGGCGCGGATCCCGCTGGTAGGCGATGAAGAACAGACCCGCGTCGAGCCGGCCGAGGCCGTCCGAGCCGTCGACGAAGTTGTAGCCGCGGCGTAGCAGGTGGGCGCCGTTGTTCCGGCTGGGGTGGGCCAGCGTGACGTGGGCGTGCTCGGCGATCAACGGCTGCCCGTCGGCATCGCGTGCGGCGAAATCCGGCTCGTCGAACTCGTCGGTGCGGCCCAGCGGGGCGCCGCTGCCCTTCGTCCGGCCGACGATCTCCTCCTGCTCGGCCAGCGAGGTCCGGTCCCACGTCTCCACGAGCATCCGGATCTTGCGGGTGACCAGGTACGAGCCCCCGGTCATCCAGTCCGGCCCGTCGCCCGGCTGCACCCACAGCTGGTCGCGCAGCAGGTCGGTCTCCTCGGCCTTCAGGTTGGCCGTGCCGTCCTTGAAACCGAACAGGTTGCGCGCCGTGGCCTGATCGCGGGAGGTCGACGAGGTACGGCCGAAGCCGAGCTGCGACCAGCGGACGCTCACCACACCCATGCCGAGCCGCGCCAGGTTGCGGATCGCGTGCACCGCCACCTGGGGATCGTTGGCGCACGCCTGCACACAGAGGTCGCCCCCGGAGAGCTGCGGCTGCAACGCGTCGCCGGGGAACTTCGGCAGCTCGGCCAGGGCGGCCGGGCGCCGGTCGGCGATGCCGAATCGGTCCCGGCCGTCGGCGTCGCGGAACAGCGTCGGCCCGAAGCCGATGGTCAGGGTGAGCTGCGAGGGGGGCAGGCCGAGCGCTTCGCCGGTGTCGTCCGGCGGGGCCTCCGGCATCCCACCCACCGCACCGAGCACCCCGGCGTCCCGCCCGGCGGTCATCCGCGCGGCGGCCGCCGTCCACTCCTGGAGCAGCTCGACCAGCCGGCCGCGATCCTTGGTGATCACGTCGAAGGCGACGAAGTGCAGCCGGTCCTGGGCCGGGGTGACGATGCCGGCCTGGTGCTCGCCGTGGAACGGCACCGCCTGCGCCGGGTGGTCACTGGCCGCGGCCGGGTCACGGGAGCCGCTGATCAGCGCGCCCGCGCCGGCCGCCACCCCGGCGACTCCGGCCACCCCGGCACCGGCGAGCGTGATCGCTCGCCGCCGGGTCAACCTGCTCCCGCTCATCGACTCGACCCTCCCTGACGTCCGGTCACCGGGCGACGACTGCGGCGACCTTGCTGATCGGCTCGGCGAGGGCGTTGATGCCGTCGGAGAGCGCCTTGAGCTCGGCCTTGCTCAACGCGGTGTGCAGCTTCCACCCGTCGCCGTCGCGGTGCTCGCCGAGCAGCGCCTCGACGTTTGTGAACTCGGTGTCCAGCTGCTTGACCAGCTCCGGCGAGCGCTGCTCCAGCGCCGGGCGGAGGGCGGACACGGCAGCCTTGGAACCTTCCAGGTTGGCGGCGAAGTCCCACAGGTCGGTGTGCGAGTAACGGTCCTCCTCGCCGGTGATCTTGCCGCTGGCCACCTCGTCGAGCAGTTCCTTGGCCCCGTTGGCGAGCTGGAGCGGGGAGAGCTTCTCCGCGTTGGCCTTGGCCACGATCTCCTTGACGTCGACCAGCAGGCGGTCGGCGATCGGGCCGTCCTTGCTGATGTCGCCGGACTGCCAGAGGTCCTTCTCGATCCGGTGGAAGCCGGTGAACTCCATCCCCTCCTCGATGACCTCCTCGCGGCCGTCGATCTTGGGGTCGAGGTCACCGAAGATCTCGGCCACCGGCTCGATCCGCTCCCAGTAGGTGCGGGCCACCGGGAAGAGCGCCTTGGCCTTCGCCACGTCGCCGGCCTTGACCGCTGCGACGAACTCCTCGGTCTTCTCCAGCAGCGCGGCGGTCTGGCTCTTGACGTAGCGCTGGTAGTTGTCGGTCGCGCCGGCCAGCGCGGCGTCGGCGGTCAGCGGCTCGGCGGACCCGCTGACCTTGAGCGCGCCGCGGATGCCCTTGCCGCTCATCCCCGGCTTGCAGGCCGTCTCGTACGTGCCGGCCGGCAGCTCCACGTGCAGCTCGCGGCTCAGCCCGGGGGCGATGTTCTCGACCTCGCCCATCACCCGGTCGCCGGAGGCGTACACGTAGAACTCGGTCACCTTCGCGCCCGAGTTAGTGATCTTGAAGGTGGCGGTGCCGGCGCCGAGGTCGGTGGTGCCGACCTCACAGGCGGTGTCGGTGGCCTTGACCACGATCGGGCCGCCGGCCTCGGCCGCGTCACCCTTCTCGGAGTCGGAGCACGCGGCGACACCTGTCGTCGCCAGCACGCCGGCAGCGGCCAGCGCGAAGAATCGGGTGGTACGCATCTGGGCTGTCTCTCCTCGTGGGTCAGGCACGCTGCGGCGTGGACGCCGCCTCGGCCCCGGTGCCGGTGTCGGCCCCGCGCTCGGGAACGGTGGTGGTGGTCGCGCCGGTCGTCGGCGCCGTCTCGGCCTCGGGGCCGGCCGGCGCCGCGACGGGTGCCGGCGTACGGCGGGTCGGGCGCAGGAAGAGCAGGAGGACCGGTACGGCGTACCCGATCCAGGCGATCGTCTCCAGCACGGTGGGCGCGGGGGTCACGTTGAACATTCCGGCGAGCAGCGCGGCGTACCAGGTGCTGGGGTCGAGCGCGGTGGTGATGTCGAAGGCCAGGTCGTTCAGGCCGGGCAGGACCCCGGCCTCCTGGAAGTCGTGCACGCCGTACTTGAGGATGCCGGCGGCTACCAGGATCAGCAGCGCCCCGGTCCAGGTGAAGAACTTGCCGAGGTTGATTCGCAGGGCGCTGGCGTAGAGCAGCACGCCGAGCGCCACGGCCGTGGCGATGCCGCCGATCAGCGCGAGCAGCGGTCCGCTGTCGCCGGCCGCGCCCTGGGCGGCGGAGTAGAAGATCAGCGCGGTCTCCAGGCCCTCCCGGATCACCGCGAGGAAGGCCATCCCGGCGACCGCGAGGGACCCGACGGCCAGCGCCTCGGTGAGCTTGCCGCGCAGCTCGCCGGCGATGGTGCGGGCGGCCCGCCGCATCCAGAAGATCATCCAGGTGACGAAGACCACTGCGGCGACGGAGGTGATCGCCTCGAACAGCTCGCGGTCCTCGGAACGGGCCAGCAGCGAACTCGAGGTGTACTCGATCAGCCAGCCGAAGAGCACCGAGAGGGCCACTGCCAGGGCGACGCCCGCCCACACCTGGGGCAACCGGTCCCGGCGCTGCGACTTCACCAGGAAGGCGACGAGGATGCTGACCACCAGGGTCGCTTCCAGGCCCTCCCGCAGGCCGATCAGGTAGGTGGCGAACATCGGAGCTCCGGGATCGTTAGGTATGGCTCAGCTAACTTAGGACAGCCATACCTTCCCCCAGTTCAGAGGCCTCGTCAAGTCGTTCTTTACATGCTCAGCGACCGTCCGTCGGTCGACGATCAACCACCCGCGGTCCGGCTGTGGGAGGATCCCCGCCGTGAAGGCATTCCTGCCGTGGCTGGCGGTGCTGGCCGTGGTGCTGCTGCTCAGCGCGCTGCGCCTGCGGCCACTGGCCACCGCCGTGTCGCTCGGCTGGCTGGCCTGGTGCGTCTGGACCTGGTTCCGACCCACCCGCCGCCGCTCGGGCTGACCCGGCGCCCCAGCTTCGCCCGCCCACACCGGGTGCGGAGACGACGAACCGGGCCGGCCGCGAGAGCAGCCGACCCGGTACGGAAACGTCGATCAGTAGCGGTAGTGGTCCGGCTTGAACGGCCCTTCGGTGGAGACGCCCAGGTAGGCGGCCTGCTCCTTGGTCAGCGTGCTCAGCTTGGCGCCGAGTGCGCCCAGGTGCAGCCGGGCCACCTTCTCGTCCAGGTGCTTGGGCAGCACGTAGACGCCGATCGGGTACTCCTCGGTCTTGGTGAACAGCTCGATCTGCGCGATCGTCTGGTTGGCGAACGAGTTCGACATCACGAAGCTCGGGTGCCCGGTGGCGTTGCCCAGGTTCAGCAGGCGGCCCTCGGAGAGCACGATGATGGCGTGGCCGTCGGCGAAGCGCCACAGGTCGACCTGCGGCTTGATGTTGACCCGCTCGACGTCGGGACGCTTGGCCAGGCCGGCCATGTCGATCTCGTTGTCGAAGTGGCCGATGTTGCCGACGATGGCCTGGTGCTTCATCCGGGCCATGTGCTCGTTTGTGATGACGTCGAAGCAGCCGGTGGCGGTAATGAAGATGTCCGCCTGCTCGACCACGTCGTCCAGGGTGGCCACCTGGTAGCCGTCCATCGCCGCCTGGAGCGCGCAGATCGGGTCGACCTCGGTCACCACGACCCGGGCGCCCTGGCCGCGCAGCGACTCGGCGCAGCCCTTGCCCACGTCGCCGTAGCCCATCACGACGGCCATCTTGCCGCCGATCAGCACGTCGGTGGCCCGGTTGATGCCGTCGATCAGCGAGTGCCGGCAGCCGTACTTGTTGTCGAACTTGCTCTTGGTCACCGAGTCGTTGACGTTGATCGCCGGGAAGAGCAGCGTGCCGGCGCGGTGCATCTCGTAGAGCCGGTGCACACCGGTGGTGGTCTCCTCGGTGACGCCCTTGATGCCGGAGGCGATCCGGGTCCAGCGCTGGTTGTCCTCGCCGAGCGAGCGGTGCAGCAGCTCGAGGATGACCGCGTACTCCTCCGAGTCCGCGGATTCGACCGGCGGGACGGCCCCGGCCTTCTCGAACTCGGCGCCCTTGTGCACCAGCAGGGTGGCGTCGCCGCCGTCGTCGAGGATCATGTTCGGGCCCTGCCCGTCCGGCCAGGCGAGCACCTGCTCGGTGCACCACCAGTACTCCGGCAGGCTCTCGCCCTTCCAGGCGTAGACCGGGACGCCGGCGGGGGCGTCGGGGGTGCCGTTCGGGCCGACGACGATCGCGGCGGCGGCGTGGTCCTGGGTGGAGAAGATGTTGCAGGACGCCCAGCGCACCTGCGCGCCGAGCGCGACCAACGTCTCGATCAGGACGGCGGTCTGGATGGTCATGTGCAGCGAGCCGGTGATCCGCGCGCCGGCGAGTGGCTGTGCCTCGGCGAATTCCCGGCGGATCGACATCAGGCCGGGCATTTCGTGCTCGGCGAGCTGGATCTCCTTGCGCCCGAACTCGGCGAGCGACAGATCCGCCACCTTGAAGTCGCCTTCGGCGAGCGTGCTCGGCCGGGCCTCGGACGGCGTACCGCTGGCGGACGCCGGGAGGGTGCTGGTCATGAAAGCTCCTGTCGAACGATGTCTGCGCCGACCCTCCACCTTACGCGCGCCAGCGACGGGCGCCCGGGGGACGGTCGACGGACAGCGCACGGGGCGGTCGGTGATGGACGGAAACACCGTCCACTCCCGCCGCCCCGCGCATCCCCCCGGTTTGGTTCC
Source organism: Micromonospora coriariae (assembly GCF_900091455.1). Taxonomy (NCBI): domain Bacteria; kingdom Bacillati; phylum Actinomycetota; class Actinomycetes; order Micromonosporales; family Micromonosporaceae; genus Micromonospora; species Micromonospora coriariae. The sequence goes on from NZ_LT607412.1 coordinate 1,712,386, forward strand.
CCGCACGTTGTCGGACCGTCGTCGCGATAACGCTGCGTACTCATAGAGTCACACTCAGCCAGAGCAGCGTCAAGCTATTCCGGGAAAGTCCGACTTGCGGCGTGGCGCCGGGTACGTCAGCCCAGTCCTGCGGTGGCAACGTAGGCCTCACCGTCACCGCTGATCCGTAGCGGCTCGCCGGCCGCGGTGCCGATCGCGGCCTGGCCGGACACGAGCGTCAACGCCCCCGCCCCGTCGTCCACGGTGACCGAGCCGGCGCCGCAGAGCACCACCCGGGGGCCGGGAAGCGGCAGCGTCACCGAGGGCACGACCGTCCCGACCCGCACCCGGTGCAGCGCGAAGTCGTCCACCGGCACCGGCCAGCACTCCACCCCCGGCCCGACCGGCTGAGCGGCCCGTACCGGATCCTCGAGCACCTCGAAGCGCAGCACCCGCAGCAGCTCGTCGACGTCGACCCGCTTCGGGGTCAGCCCGCCGCGCAGCACGTTGTCGCTGGCCGCCATGATCTCCACTCCGCAGCCGCTCAGGTAGGCGTGCAGGTTGCCGGCGGGCATCCAGATCGCCTCCCCCGGCGTCAGGCGCAGGTGGTGCAGCAGCAGCGCGACCAGCACACCCGGGTCCCCCGGGTAGGCCGCAGCCAGCCGGCGGGCCAGCTCCGCGTCCGAGCCGTCGGCCGACGCCGCCAGCACCGAGCCCAGCAACTCGTCGCGCTCGGAGACCGGCCAGGCGAGCAGCGTCTGCACCGCGGTGCGCAGCCCCACCGTCCCCGTCCGCAACGCCGCGACCACCGGCGCCAACGCCGGTACGCCGAACGCGGCGAGCGCCTCGGCCGACACCATCGGGTCCCGGAAACCGCACAGCGCCTCGAACGGGGTGAGCGCCACCAGCAGCTCCGGCTTGTGGTGCGGGTCGGAGTAGTTGCGCTCCCCCGGCGGACGCCCGGCGTCCGCCGCGTAGCCCACGCGGGCCTGCTCGGCGTCCGGGTGGGCCTGCAGGCTCAGCGGAGCGTCGGCGGCGAGCACCTTGAGCAGGAACGGCAGCCGGGTGCCGAAGCGCTCGGACACCCGCTGGCCGAGCCACTGCCCCGGCTCGTCGCGTACCAGGTCGCAGAGACTGACACGGAGGCCCGCCCGCTCCACGCTGGCCGGGGCGCCCGGGTGGGCGCCCAGCCACAGCTCCGCCTCCGGGCCGGCACTGGGCACCGGCCGCCCCTGCAGCAGGGCGATCGCGGAGCGGGACCCCCAGGCGTAGTCCCGGATCGGCCCGTACAGCAGCTCCACCCGTCAGCCCCCGGGCCGCCCGGCCGCCTCGCCGGACGCACCCTCGGGTTGCGGTACGGCGGTGTCGGCGGCGGCACCGGTGCCGGCCTCGGCGGCGGCGGCGCTGAAGATGTCCGGCTCCAGATAGATCACCCGGGCGATCGGCACGGCGGCGCGGATCCGCGCCTCCGCGGCGTTGATGCCCCGGGCCAGGTCCTGAGCGCTCTCGCAGGCCGGCACCCCGATCTTCGCGGCCACCATCAGCTCCTCCGGGCCCAGGTAGAGCGTCTTCATGTGGATGATCCGCTCGACCTCTGGACCGTTGGTGATCGCCCGCTCGATGGCGTCCAGGTCATGCTGCTCGGCACCTTCACCGAGCAGCAGGCTCTTGGTCTCGATGGCCAGCACGATGGCGATGGTCACCAGCAGGATGCCGATCATCGCGGTGCCGGCCGCGTCCCACTCGCCGTTGCCGGTGATCAGCGTCATGGTGACGCCGAACAGCGCGAACACCAGGCCGACCAGCGCGCCGAAGTCCTCCAGCAGCACCACCGGCAACTCCGGCGCCTTGGCGCGGCGGATGAAGCGCACCCAGGACTGGTTGCCCCGGATGTGGTTGGACTCCTTGATCGCGGTCCGGAAGGAGAACGACTCCATGATGATCGCCGCCACCAGCACCACCACCGGCAACCAGTGCCAGGACTCGATTCCCCCCTTGTGGTGCCACTTGTGGTACGCCTCGTACAGGGCGAACAGGCCACCGACGCTGAACAGCACGATCGACACGATGAACGCGTAGATGTAGCGCTCCCGGCCGTACCCGAACGGGTGCTGCGGGGTCGCCTCCCGCCTGGCGCGCTTGCCACCGAGCAGCAGCAGGCCCTGGTTGCCGGAGTCGGCGACCGAGTGGATCGACTCGGCCAGCATCGACGACGAACCGGAGAGCAGGAACGCGACGAACTTGGTGACTGCGATGCCGATGTTGGCCAGCAGGGCGGCGACGATCGCCTTCGTCCCGCCGTTCGCGCTCACGCCACCGCTCCGCTTCGCCGCATGGCTCCGCGCGTGCCGCGCCGCCGCCTACATCCGTTCACTGGTTCGACAGCTCCTTCATCTCGGTGATGGCCGGCACCGCCATCGGGTCGAGCCCGTGGGCCAGGGCAAGGTAGATCGAGGCGAAGTCCGGTACGGCGATCAGCGACGCCAGCCGCTCCAACGCCGACCCGCCCTCGGCGGTCACCACGTCGCAGCGCACACCGCGGCGTTCGGCGAGGGTCTGCACCGCGTCCGCGCGGCGCTCCTCGACCGCCAGCGGCTCGTCCGTGTCGTCCTCGGCGTTGAGCCCGCCGTCGCGCAGCAGCACCAGCCGCAGCCGGGTGCCCTCGCCGTCGTCCTCCGCGGGATCGGCGAAGATGTCCCGCTCCCCCTCGGCCAGACCACCGAAGACGCCGTCCAGCAGCCCGACCCGGCCCCGGCCGGCCTCGCCGAGCGCCCCGGTGACCACCGGGTAGCGGGCGTTCGCCGACAGGGTGTCACCGAACCGGCGGGCCGCCACGGTGGCCAGCGGCGACGAGCCCCAGACGATCGGAACCGAGCCGGCCAGGCCCAGGGCCAGCGACTTCGCCGGGTTGACGAAGGACTCCGCGGTGGAGCGGCAGCGGTCCGCGTCCGCGTCGAGCCGCGCCGCGGTCTCCGCCAGGTCCGCCTCGTTGACCTTCACGAGCCCGAGCGAACGGGCGGCGAGCAGGACCGGCACGGTGAGCGCCCAGAGGCTCGCCCGGGCCGGTGCGCGCCGGGGGACCGGGATGAACGGCGCCCGGGCCCGCTCGGCGACCGACTGCAACTGCGAGTCGGGGGCACCCACCGCGACCAGCCGGGCGCCACGCCGGTGCGCCGCCTCGGCGGCGCCGAGCGCCTCCGGGCTACGACCGGACGCGCTCACCGCGATGACCACGTCGGCCGCGCCGACCCAACCGGGTACGCCGGCGCTGCGGTGCGCGATGACCGGCACCGGGCAGCGCGGCCCGGCGACCGTGGCCAGCACGTCCCCGGTACGCCCGGCGGTGCCGATGCCGGCGATGACCACGGCCCGGGGCCGCCCGTCGTCGGCGAGCACCGCCAGGTTCGCCTCGGCGGCCAGCGCGGCCGACTCACGGACCTGCGCGCCGGCCGAGGCGGTGTGCCGCAGCATGCCGCCCGGGTCGTGCTCGGCCAACGCCTCCGGGCTGTCGAGCAGGGCCTCGTCGGCATCGCGGCGTCCGCTGACCCCGGCCGTACCGTCGATCATGACGGCTGTCCGGGGCCGCCGCGCGCCTCGTCGAGCAGCAGCACCGGCACGTCGTCACGGACCTCGAAGATCCGGCCGCACTCCGTACAGGTAAGCGTCTGCGCCTCGGCGTCGTAGGTCAGCGGGGCGTGGTGCGTGTCCGGACAGGCGAGAATCTCGAGCAACTGCGGATCCAGGGCCATGGCACGGCTCCTTCCACGTGTGCGGCTTCACCGGCGGCGGTGCCGACCGGCGCAGGCGATCTTATCGGCGAACCCGGCCCAGCACCTCGTCCCGGAGCGAGACCATCCGCTCACGGGTGGGCGCCTCGACGTTGAGCCGCAGCAGCGGCTCCGTGTTGGAGGCTCGCAGGTTGAACCAGGCGCCGTCCGGGAAACGCAGGGTGAGCCCGTCCATCTCGTCGGCCACCGCCTCGGGGTACGCGGCCCGCACCTCGGCCACCGCCGCCGTCTGGTCGACGACCGTCGAGTTGATTTCACCGGAGGCGATGTAGCGCTCGTACTCGCCGGCCAGCACGGACAGCGGCAGCGACTGCTCGCCGAGCGCGGCCAACGTGTGCATCGCGGCGAGCATCCCGGTGTCGGCGAACCAGAAGTCCCGGAAGTAGTAGTGCGCGGAGTGCTCGCCGCCGAAGACGGCGTTGGTGCGGGCCATCTCCGCCTTGATGAAGGAGTGCCCGACCCGGGCGACCACCGGCTCCCCGCCGTGCTCCCGGATGATCTCCGGCACCGCGTTGGAGGTGATCAGCCCGTGGATCACGGTGGAACCCGGGTGCTTGGCCAGCTCCCGTGCGGCCACCATGGCCGTGATCGCCGACGGTGAGACGGGCTCACCACGCTCGTCCACCACGAAGCAGCGGTCGGCGTCGCCGTCGAAGGCGAGCCCGATTTCCGCTCCGTGCTGGACCACCGCGCGCTGAAGGTCGACCAGGTTCGCCGGATCCAGTGGGTTGGCCTCGTGGTTGGGGAAGGTGCCGTCCAGCTCGAAGTAGAGCGGCACGATCTCCAGCGGCAGGGCCGACAGGGCGGCGTCGCCGAGCACGGTGGGGACCGTGAATCCGCCCATCCCGTTGCCGGCGTCGACCACCACCTTCAGTGGCCGGATACCGGAGAGGTCGACCAGCTTGCGCAGGTAGGCGGCGTAGTCGGGCAGCAGGTCGCGCCGCTCGGCCGGCCGGACCGGATCGCCGGCCGGGCGGGCCTCGCCCGAGTCCAGCAGGGCCTGTGCCCGCTCACGGATCTCCGCCAGACCGCTGTCCTGCCCGATCGGGCGGGCACCCGACCGGCACATCTTGATGCCGTTGTACTGCGCCGGATTGTGACTGGCGGTGAACATCGCACCCGGCAGATCGAGTGAGCCGGACGCGAAGTAGAGCAGGTCGGTGGAGGCCAGCCCGATCTCGATCACCGAACGTCCCTCGGCGCGGACGCCGGCGGCGAAGGCTGCGGCCAGCCCGGGCGAGGTGGCCCGCATGTCGTACCCGATGACGACCGCGTCGCCCGGCTCGTCGGTGCTGTTGAGCAGCTGGGTGAACGCGGCTCCGAGGGCTTCGGCGACCCGTTCGTCCCACTGGTCCGGCACCGTCCCTCGGACGTCGTACGCCTTCACGATCTGGGACAGATCAGACACAGCTTTCGCTCCTTGGCCGCAGGTTCCACCGGACCTGAGCGTATCGGAGCGTCCGGGTCCGGCCCCGCTCAGCCGGGCAGCCGAGGCATGATCACGGTGTGGTCGCCACCAGCGGCGGCGGGCGGGTCGCCGGGGCCGGGCCGACCATCCGGAGTGCCCGGCATGGCCTGCGTGGCGTCGGGCGGCGACGGGGGGCCGGCCGGCCGGGCGCCGTAGACCCCGCCGGTCGCGGGCCGGGGTGCCGGCACCGCGGTGTAACCGCCGGACGGCGCCTGCTGCCCGTACACCGGGCCAGGCTGGCCGGGCGCGGCCAGCGGCCCACTCCCGGAGCGGTAGGTGGTGCCACCGGGGTTGCCCGGCAGCGGCCCGGACAGCCCGTCGGCCGGCTTCCGGTCCTGACGCGAGCGACGGAACAGCAGCACGATGAGCAGCAGGCCGACCGCCACCATCGCGATGCCGAAGAACATCACAGGCGAGCCGCCGGATGATTCGGCTGCGGTCGCCGTGGTGTCGGGTGCGCCGGAGACGCCACCCACCACGGCCTGGTTCACCGCATCGTCGGCCGGGGCGGCCTCGGTGGTCGCGCTCGGGGTGGGCGACGGTTTCTTCGACGGGGTGGGCGACGCCGAGGCCCGGCTGGTCAGCCTCGACGAGTCGGAACCCCGACCCAACTCGTGACCGGTCGCGGTGAGCGCCACGCCGGTCACCGCGAGCCGGCCAGCCGGCGCGCCGGCGGTGAACGCCACCCGGTACCGCACTGTGATGCCCTTGCCCTTGCACAGGGTCGGCTTCGTCGGCGAGGTCTGCGCGGTCGCCACGCTGCCACCACCACCGGTGAGGGGCACCGGGAACCAGCGCCCGCCCGCGTTGACCTGCACCCTCACCTGATCCGGCTCGAGGCCCGAAAGACGCAGACCCAGGGCGCTACGCAGCAGGACGCACCCGTCGGAGCGCTTGCGCACCGCGACGTTCACCCCCTGCGGGGAGCCGCCGGCGGCGAAGCTGCTGGCCGCACCCACCCGGACCGAGTCGTCGTCGGCCAGCGCGGGGGACGCACCGAGCATCACCAGACCGCCCACCAGACCGCAGACCGTCGCGAGACGCGCCGCGCGCCGACGTACCGTCATGATCACCTCACCGTTCCTCCCCGGGTGGGGTCCGCGGGTCAGGCTACTACCGGGCCACCCCCACCACCTGTCATAGAGCGGCCCGCATGTGTGCGGCGTTACGGTTTCCGACCCCAACCCGCCGACCTGCTACGGGTGCCTCGCGCCGCCGGTTTCCGACTGGTCAGACCGCCGCCGCGAGAGCGTCCCGGCAGAGCCGGTCAGCGGTACGGGTGGTCTCCGGCAACCGGTAGCGCGGGGCCAGCGCGAGCACCTGCGCGGTGGCGTTGGCCAGGCTCATCCGGTGCCCGACGCTGACGAAGACGGGCTTCACCCCGGCCTGGGTCCGCAGCACCCGACCGACGACGTCTCCCCCGTCGCGCAGCGGCGACCAGGCACCCCGCTCGGTGGGCGGCGGAACCCACTCGCCGACCAGCGGCGTCTTCCCGACCCCGATCGCGGGCAGACCGGTGACCACCCCGAGATGACAGGCGAGCCCGAACCGGCGCGGATGGGCCAGCCCGTGCCCGTCGCAGACCAGCAGGTCCGGGCAGGTGGTCAGCCGGTCCAGCGCGGCGAGCAACGCGGGCAGCTCACGGAAGGCGAACAACCCCGGGACGTAGCCGAACGCGGGTCGGCCCACGCTGACCGCCGAGTCCACCACGGCCAGCGTCCGGGCGTCCAGCACTGTCACGGCCGCCGCGAGCAGGTCACCACTCTTCGCGTACGCGACGTCCAGGCCAGCCACCGTGGCCGGCGCGGTCGGCCCCGGCCCGACCAGGTCGACCAGCGGCCGCAACTCCTCCTGTACGGCCACCGCGGCCTCGTACTGTGCGGCCTCTTGCCGTGCGGCCTCTTGCTGTACGGCCTCTTGCTGTAGGGCCTCCGCGGCGTCTTGCGATGATCCACTCGACATCGGCGACATCGGGCTGTCCCACCGCCTTCGATGCCGCGATATCCCCGATCCGGAGTCGATCACCCTTGGCGCGGGCCGTCGGCGTCGTCCCCAGCGGCGTCGCCCTCCGGCCCGCCCCGAGTCGGGCCGCTCCCGGTGGTGCCGGCGTCGCCGGTGTGGCCCTCGGCAGGCTTCCCTGTCGCACCGAAGGCGATCGCGAAGGCGATGCCGATGGCGACACCGAAGGCGACACCGCCCTTCGAACCAAACGAGGGGATGCCGATCGCCAGACCGAGCAGGATGCCCACCGGCCACGCCCACGCCTGGGACTTGCCGTTCACCCTCTTCGGCTCTGCCATCCCTCGATGTTATTCGGCCGCCCCCGATCACTGACCGACCCGTCCGTCGATCCGCTCGCGAAACAGGTCGGCGTGGCCGTTGTGCCGCGCGTACTCCTCGATCACGTGCACCAGCAGCTCACGCAGCACGATGGTGTTGCCCCTGGGCTGCCGCCCTGCACCCCGAGATCGGACGCCTCGACGAACCGTTCGGCGAAGTCCACCTCCGACCGCCAGTCACGCCACGCCTGCGCGACCACCTCCGGATCGGCCACCGCACCGTCGAAGTCGGGATCGTCGTCCGGTACCAAGGTTGCGCCTCCCTAACTGGACGCCAGGTCGGGGTCCGCGCCTGGATCGCCAACGGCGCGGAGCTGCTCCTCGAACATCACGAACGTCCGCTGTCGGATTCCTCGGATGAGAGCCTGTTCTCTAGGCGTCAGGTGACGCCCTTCGGCGTCTGCCAGGTCCTCAATGGACCGCACCGTCTCATAGAGGGCGAAGATCGGCCCCTCACCGCTCAGATAGTGCGCCCGAAATGCTTCCACCTCCTGTACGAAGTCTTCCCTGGTACGGCCGAAAATTTCGCCGCCGACGCCCAGGGTGATTTCCACGAAGAGGTCGTTCTTCTCCTGCCACCCGCCGGTGTCGATAGCCACGCGCCAGACCCGGGCGCCACCGTCAGGGGTCTCCACGATCTTCACGGGCGACTGGTAGTAGAGATAGAAGGAGGGGAGCCTCAGGCTGCCGGGTGCATCGGTCACTTGGGCTTCTCCTCGAACGTCGACTGCAATGCCTGCCAGAACAGCTGCTGCTCGCGAAGGCGAAGGCCATCTGCGATTGCTCGCTCACGTTCCGTCAAGGGTCGGCCCTGGGCGAGGGCTTCCACGTCGCGACGCACCTCATAAAGCACATGCTCCCAAACTGCGACAGCATCAAGCGCGGCCAGGTGCAGGCGGAACTCAGCTATGTGGCCGTTGCGCATCCGCAGCCCGAGCTGCACGTCGCGGTAGCCGCTGCTCATCGGAAACAGGAATCGGTCCTCAAAACTCACGATCACGACGTCTGGGCGATCGCGTAGCCGGGCCAGGGCCGCGTAAAGATCACCGAGACAGCGAAACTCGACCTTCGCCGCGGCAAGGTCGAGCACCTTCGACGCATCACCCTGATGCTTGTTCACCTTGTCCAGCGCACGGCGACGATCCTTTGGTTGAGGACGCCAGCCGGGCTCACCGACACGCAGGTCGCCGATTTGGGCCAGAGACACCGCGAGCTGGTTCAGGTCAACTTGCGCCACGGCCGCCGCCGAGTAGAGGTCGTCGAGGTAGTGGCTTACATAGGTACCGTCGGCGCGCCGACGGTCGTCGAATCCTGCCTGGGCGACCAGACCGTGCCGCACGCGAATGCTGGCGCTGATCAATCGCTGCTCGTCGGTGAGAGGGGTCGGATCTGGCTGGGGTACCCCGTGGGTGTTCCTCGGCCCCAACTCTGCTGCGTCCTGCTGGGAGACGTCGTCGAGCACCTCTGCCAGCACGTCGATGGCCTGCTGATGAGTCGCCAGGTGCAGCAGGGTCAGCGGACGGGCCGTCAGCGAGGTCGCCAGCTCGGGCGTGGTCAGGATTATCCGCGCCAGGCGCGGCTGCCGGACCAGCTGCCTGACCAGCAACTCGGCCAGTTTCGGCTCGGCGTGCGGCGGCTCCCGCCCAGCGCTGTCCAGCATGTCGCGGACCCGGACGTCGGTGAACAGCCGCGCCACATCGCGGGCCGAGGCCTCGTCCAACTCCGGCAGCAACCGGCGGAGGGTCGGCGGGTCCACGGCCTCCGCGAACTCAGCGGCAATCACGCCAGCGGCGAAGACCTCGTCCAGGCTGCCGGCCAGCGAGACCGTCCGGGCCTGGCCGCCTCGGGCGATCGAATCAGCGGAGGACGAAGCATCGGCAGGTTCGCCGTCCGGTGACGTCAGGGCCGGATCAGCCGAGCCCGGACCGTCCAGCAGCAGGTGCATCCGGTTGATGTACGGGTCGCCCTGGCCGCCGTCGTCGCGCGCCGGTGGGTGGTCCGGCAGGTCGGGGCGTTCGCTGAACCGGCCCCGGGGCAGCCCGCCGAGCGGCATCGGCCGGCCGTCTCCGCTCAGTACCAGCGCGTCGATGCCGACCACGTCGGGGTACAACGGCCGGTCGCGGATGAGGCCGGTCTGCGGGTCGACGTAGAGCACCGTGCCGTTCTGGTTGAGCGCCACCCAGGCGTGCGAGCCACCGTGCGCCCACTCGGTGACCAGGAACGCGTAGCTGCCGTGGCCACCCAGCAGCAGTTGGTCGTGCAGGTTGGCGTAGCCCCGCTCGGCGGTGCGCCGTGCCTGCGCCGGGTGCGGCAGTTGGCCGGCGGGCGGGGCGAGGAGTTGCTGGAAGCGTCCGCCGGTCACGTCCTCGACCCGGCCCGGGCCGCCCGCCTCGCCCCGGATCGGGCGCCGGGTGTCACCGTCGAGGTAGCCGTCGAAGGTGCGCGGCGCCGACACCCGCGGTCGCCCGTGCACCCACGTCTCGAACAACGACAGGGTGCAGTCCAGGCAGTTGATGCCTCGGGTCGCGTCGGCGCGGGGGCCGCCGTCGTTCAGCAGCCGGAACCAGCCGCCCCGGCGGGGGTCGGCGGTGCGGGTGACGGTGCCGTCCGGCTCGCGGGGCATCCGCCGTTCGACGTCGACCTGGTGCAGGGCCAGCGGCGGACGGAGCCCGCCGGGCCGCCCGTACGGCCGGGTGTCGTCGATCGGCGGTGGCACGTCGTCGCCGGTGAGCACCGACCGGTCGACGGTCTCCACAGCACCGAGTGCGAGTGCGCCGACGTCCTCGTTGGCCTGCCGGAAGTGGGCGTCGCCGACGTCCACGACCCGCGGCGCCGTGGTGCCGGCCAGCACCGCGTCGGCCAGGTCATGGCATTCGGAGTACGCGCGCAGCTCGTCGTATGCGGTCCGCTGCCAGCCGTCGGCCCAGCGGGGATGCCCGGTTTGGCGCAGCTGCCGGGCGTAGCTGGCGTACTCGGCTGCCCGTCGGTCGTGCTCGGCGGCCCGGGTGCGCAACCGATCGGCCTCGGACTGCCGGCGGTTGTTCTCGAACGAGGTCCGCTGGGACTCGTAGTAGCCCTGGTAACGCCGCCGCTCGACGGCGTCGGCCTCGGCGGCCCACCGGGCCGCGTACCAGTCGCTGTTTTCGAGGTCGGGCAGCGACGGATCGTCGGACGCCGCCACGTCGGCGGGGATCGGCGCGCGGCCGCGAGCCGGTTGGGCGGGTACGCGGATCGGCGCGGGGGCGTCCCGCGTCGGGAAGCGCGATCGGGCGGTGGATCCATGCTGCGCCGAACCGGTGGCCGTTGCGCTCCAAGCGCCGGTCACCGGCGTACCCGGGGTGGTCACGACACCGGGCGGCGAGCCGGCCGCCGGGCCGGTCGACGTGATCGGCGGCGGCGGGCCGGTCATGGTCGGCGCGACCGCGCCCGGCGTGGTGGCCTGCGGGCTGGCCGGGTTGCCGGTGGCGACACCGGCGGCCGGCCCGCTGCTCGCATCGGGGGTGGCGGGCATGGGCGCGGCGACCGAGGAGAGGGTGGGATCGGCTGCGGCGGGGGTGAGCGTCGGATCTGCCACGACCGGAGGCGGTGCACCCGGCCGTTCGGCCGGCTGCCGCTCAGCGACGTCGCCCGGCTGGTTCGACGACGGCCCGGTCTCGGGTGGGAGCAGCGGATGGGCCGCCCCGTTTACGGACGGCCCGACGGCGGCCAGCGGCGGCGGCCCGGGCTCGGGCGGGACCACCGGCGACGACGTGTGGTCGGGCGCCACCGGCACCGCCGAGGCGACGACGTCCACCCCGGCGACGGCCGCCGCCGACGCCTGCGCCGGAACCACCGAAGACGGAACCGCCGAAGACGGGACCGCCGACGACGGAACGACTGCCGGCGAAGCCGCAGCGGACGAGCCCGCCTCCGGAGAGGCCAGCCCGGCACCGGTCATCGGGGCGACGGGTGTGAGGGTGGGGCCGAGTGGGGAGCCGGCGAGGGCGGCGGCCTGCGCGTCGAGCCGAGCGTGCAGCGCGCGGTCGGCCTGCCCCGTCGCCGAACCGGTGGCCCCGGACGCGGCGGCCCGCGCCACATCCTCCACCGAGGTCAGGCCCTGGCCGGTGGCGAGGCTGGCGGCGCTCTCGGCGAGCACCTCGCCGGTCATCTCCCGACCCAGGTGCTCGCCGACCCGCGCCGCGCGCCCGGTCGCGTGCCGACCCAGGCCGGCCAGCGGCGCGACCGCCCCGCCGGCGAGGCCGCCGACCGCCGATGCGCCGAGGTCGGTCAGGTCCACGCCGTGCGCACGCCCGGTCGAGTTCTGGTACGCCTGGGTGGCGAGGCTGACCCCGGCCTCCTCGGCGGCCTCCTCCAGCCCTCCGCGGGCGGCTCGCGTGGCGAGCCCGCGCACACCGCCCCGGGTGACCTCCTTGGCCGCCCGCTCGCCGGCTTCCTTGAGCCCGTGCCGGAGGGACTTGCCGGCCAGCTGCCCCGTCAGTCGTTTGACGATCTGCTGGATCAGCAGCCGGGTCGCGGTGATCGCCGCGCCCGCCGCCGGGGATGCGGCACCGGCGGTGAGCAGCGCTGCCACCGCCACCGAGAGCAGCTCGATGACCAGGATGCCCAGCTCGATCCAGACTTCCAGCTTGGCGCCCTCGATGTCGCAGCCACACTCCTCGACCAGGCGGCCCAGGTCGGCGGTGACCGCGAGCAGCACCGGCAGCGGCGCGTCGTCGCCGTCCGCGATCCCCCGCCAGGCCGCCTCGAACGCGGCGTCGACCATTCCGACGCCGCCGTATCCGCTGCGCACCTCGGCGGCGGCCGCGGCCGCGTCGGTGTGCGGGCCGGCGAGTACTGCGGCGACGTCGTACCACCGGTCGGCGACGTCCCAGACGGCCCGCTCGTTCCCCTCCGGCCACTGCACGCCGACCGCCCAGTCGAGGGCCTCGTAGATCCAGCCGGGCACGTCCCAGGGTGCGTAGTCCAGTGGGTGCGGAATCGGGCTGGGCAGCACGCTCATCCGGATCGCCCCGCCGTCAGCGCTGGTCGGCGGCCCGGTCGAGCCGGGCGGAGCTGGCGCCGTCGGTCTGCACGCTCGCGTCGACCGCGAGGACCACGTCGGTGCCCAGCTCGGTGAGCCGGTGCCCGACGCCCGTCCAGGCCCGCAGCACGGTCTGCTCGATGCCGCGGTAGCTCCGCTCGAACGCGGCGCCGATGTCGTCTTGGCCCCAGGGCCGGGCGCCGCTGGCGGCCTCGATCTCGCCGCCCTCCGCCGCGCGGCGGGCGGTCACCGCCTCGCCGGCGAGGGCCAGGTCGGCACCGCCCCGGCGGGCCCGCGCCGGATCGAGCCAGAGCTGCCCATCGGTCACGACGACTCCTCGCGCCGCCCGAGCACGGCGTCGGCGCGGCCGAGCAGGGCACCGTAATCCCCGGTGCGCAGGAACTCCGCCGACCCGGAGCCTGCGGGCATGCTGGCGGTGACCAGTTCACGGGTGGCTTCGGTGGCGGCGACCGTGGCGGCGCGGACCGTTTCGGTGATCTTCCGGCTCAGCGCCTCGGCATTCCGGTCCCGGTAGACGGCCGGGTCCAGCTCCACGGCGACCAGCTCACCCCGGGCGCCGACGGTCGCGCTCACCTGGCCGTCGGCGGACCGCCGGGTCACCCGCAGCTCGGCCAGCCGCGTCCGCAGATCGTCCAACTTGGACCTGAGCTGCTGGTACTGGCCGTACACGTCGTCGAATCGGGCCCGTAGCTCGCGATTGGCGTCCCGGTCCACGCGTTCGCTCACCGCCGCTCCTCCCGTCACCGTCGGTAGGCCGAACCATACCGGCTGCCACCGGTCCGCGTAGTCCGGTAGTTTCGGTGCGTGATCGACCGTCAACAGGCCGAGCAGCTCGCGGCCGCCTGGGCCCATCGGGATTCGCTGCGGCTCGGCTACGAGTGCACGCCGACGGTCGACGAGTTCGACCTCGGCTACGTCATCCTGTCCGCTGTGGCCACCCGAGAGCGTGCGCTCCCCGGTGACCTGCCGACCACCGTCGTCGACAAGGCGACCGGCGAGGTGACCACCTGGCCCAGGGTGCCGACGCAGGTGGTGGCGGAGATGTACCGGCGCAGCCGGCCCGACGGTCCCACCGCTCCCCGCACCGTCGACCCGGAGGGCCGGCTACTGCGGGAGATCCACCGGCTGCCGACCCCGGACACCGTCGCGCACCTGACAGTGGGGGGCCGGATCTGGACGGCCCAGGGCGCGAAGGGGGACGGACGACCGCGTCACCATCCGCTGGTGCGGGCATACCTCGACGAGTTGCCGGCCGGTGCGCTGGTCCGCGGCGGCGACCGGCACGCCGAGCTGATCGTCGTCTCCGACGTCCTGCACGAGTACGACCACCGGCGGACCGCCGAGGGCATCGCCCCGATGGGTCCGGGCGAGGCGGCGACGCTGCTGGAGGACGCCCGGTTCGAGACCTTCCGGATCCGTGAGCCGGGCGACCCCGCTGGCGGCCCGGCGGAACGCCCCTGCGATTCGTGCGTCAACTTCCTCGTGCACGCCAACGTGCTGCCGATATCGCATCGGGCCTTCTCGCAGCCGTGGCGACCGGAGCCCGCGCCCGACCCCGACCCGGGCCGCTTTCCGCCCGACGTCGCCAACGCGCTGGTGGCGGCCGGTTGGCGACCGCACATCGGGGATCAGATCATGGCCGCCGCGGCGGTGCGGGACGTCACCGCCGTGCCGGGACGGGCCCACCGGCACGCGGCCTTCCCGGCCGCCGTGGAGGCGCTGACCGCGTTCCCCAGCCTGGTCGGCGCGCGGCGAGGCCCGGGCGAGCAGGTGCGGATCTCCCGCTTCGACATCCGCCCGCACACCATCGCGCACACCGCCGACACGCTCGCCGACTTCGGGGCGGTGCTCGGCGTACGGCTCTTTCCGATCGGCACCGAGCAGCAGGACAGCATCCTTGCGGTGGACGAGCGTGGCCGGGTCTTCGCACTGGACCAGGCCGGCGAGTGGTTCCTCGGCGACACCATCGACGCCGCGCTCACCACCCTGCTGCTCGGCCGCGCCCCCGCCCGGGTCCGTGACGACGGCACCTGGCAGGGCGCCCTATAGCGCCAGGCCGGTCAGCACCATGACCCGTGGCTCGGTGTAGTCGTCCATCGCGCTGCGCAGCCCCTCCCGGCCCACGCCGCTGCCCTTGACGCCGCCGTACGGCATCTGGTCCGCCCGGTACGACGGCACGTCTCCGACGATCACCCCGCCCACCTCCAGCGACCGCGCGGCGGAGAAGGCCACGTCCAGGCGCCGGGTGAACACGCCCGCCTGCAACCCGTACGCCGAATCGTTGACCGCGGTGAACGCGGCCTGGTCGTCGGCGACGGGGGCGACCACGAGCACCGGGCCGAACACCTCCTCGGCGACCACCTTGGCGCCCGCCGGCACGCCGGTGAGGACCGTCGGAGGGTATGTCGCGCCGTCGCGCTCGCCGCCCACCTGGACGGTCGCGCCGGCAGCCACCGCCTCGGCCACCCACGTCTCGACCCGGCGGGCCGCGTCCTCGGACACCATCGGGCCCACGTCCGTCTGCTCGGAGGCGGGGTCCCCGGTGCGCAGCGCGCGCACCGCCGCCACAAGCCGGGGCAGGAAGTCGGCGAAGAGGTCGTGGTGCACGTACACCCGTTGGACGGCGATGCACGACTGGCCGGCCTGGTAGTTGGCGAAGGTGGCGATCCGCTGCGCGGCGAAGGCCAGGTCCTCGTCCGCCGTCCAGTCCGCGCAGATCACCGCGGCCGCGTTGCCGCCCAGCTCCAGCGTCACGTGCTTCTCCGGCGCCTGCCGACGGATGACCGCGCCGACCGGCCCGGACCCGGTGAACGACACGACCGGCAGCCGGGGATCGGTGACCAGTTCGGCGGCGCGGGAGTTCGGCAGCGGCAGGACCGAGAACATGCCGGCCGGCAGGTCGGTCTCGGCCAGCAGTTCGCCGAGCAGCAGCGCGGACAGCGGTGTCGCCGGAGCGGGCTTGACGATGATCGGCGCGCCGACCGCGATGGCCGGTGCCACCTTGTGCGCGACCAGGTTGAGCGGAAAGTTGAACGGCGCGATGCCCAGCACGGGCCCTCTCGGCACTCGCCGGACCAGCGCGATCCGCCCGCTGGCGGTCGGGTCGGTGTCGAGGCGTTGCAGCTCACCGGAGAACCTGCGGGCCTCCTCGGCAGCCCAGCGGAAGGTGGAGACGGCCCGCCCGACCTCGGCGCGGGCCCATTTCAGCGGCTTGCCGTTCTCGGCGGTGATCAGGGCGGCGACCGGGTCGGCGCGTTCGGCGAGCCGCCGGGAGACGTGGTCCAGGGCCGCCGCGCGGGCGTGCGCGGGTAGGGCCGCGGCCTGCGTGGCCACTCCGGCGGCCGCGGCGACGGCGGCCTCGACCTGGTCGGCGGTGGCGAGGGTGGTACGTCCCACCGGTCGACCGTCGTACGGGTGGTGGACGGTCAGCTCGCCCTCGCCGTGGGCGGGGCGGGAGGCGACGAAGAAGGGTGCGGGCTCCACGCCGAGCAGCGTAGACGAGGAAGCAGCCGACGGAAACAGTCGCCGCAGCCCTTGTCTGCCGCGAATTCAGTAGCCAAGATGGCAGACAGATTGCGATAACCACCGCAGACCGCACCCGGCCCCCCTCGGAGAGACCCAGCCATGAGTGACCAGCAGCAGCTGCGCAACTTCGTCAACGGCTCCTACGTCGAACCGGCCGACGGTGGCTACGCCGACCTGATCGACCCCTGCACCGGTGAGGTGTTCGCCCAGACCCCGGTCTCCGGCGCGGCGGACGTGGACGCGGCGATGACCGCCGCCGCGACCGCCTTCGAGAGCTGGCGGGAGGTCACCCCCGCCGAGCGGCAGCGGGCGATGCTCAAGCTCGCCGACGCCGTGGAGGCTCGGGCGGCGGAGCTGGTCGACGCCGAGGTCCGCAACACCGGCAAGCCGCGCCAGCTCACCGCCGAGGAGGAACTGCCGCCGGCGGTGGACCAGTTCCGCTTCTTCGCCGGCGCCGCCCGACTGCTGGAGGGGCGGTCCGCCGGGGAGTACATGGCCGGGCACACCTCGTACGTGCGACGCGAGCCGATCGGCGTCTGCGCCCAGGTCACCCCGTGGAACTACCCGCTGATGATGGCGGTCTGGAAGATCGCCCCGGCGCTCGCCGCCGGCAACACGGTGGTGCTCAAGCCGTCGGACACCACGCCGGTGTCGACGCTGCTGCTCGCCGAGATCGCCGCGGAGTTCTTCCCACCGGGAGTGTTCAACGTGGTCTGCGGGGACCGGGACACCGGTCGTACCCTCGTCTCGCATCCGACCCCGCAGCTGGTGTCGATCACCGGCTCGACCCGCGCGGGCATGGAGGTCGCCGCCGCGGCGGCCCCCGACCTGAAGCGGACCCACCTGGAACTGGGCGGCAAGGCCCCGGTGGTGATCTTCGACGACGCGGACGTGGCGGCGGCCGCCGAGGCCATCGCGCTGGGCGGCTACTTCAACGCCGGGCAGGACTGCACGGCGGCCACCCGGGTGCTGGCCGGGCCGGGCATCCACGACGACTTCGTGGCGGCGCTCGCCGAGCAGGCCCGCTCCACGAAGACCGGCGCACCGGACGACGCCGACGTGCTCTACGGCCCGCTGAACAACGCCAACCAGCTCGCCCGGGTCAGCGGTTTCGTCGACCGGCTGCCGGACCACGCGGCGATCCAGACCGGCGGCTCCCGCCAGGGCGAGCGCGGCTACTTCTACGCGCCGACCGTGGTCTCCGGGCTGCGCCAGGCCGACGAGATCATCCAGGACGAGGTGTTCGGGCCGGTGATCACCGTGCAGCGGTTCTCCGACGAGGACGAGGCGGTGCGCTGGGCCAACGGCGTCGACTACGGCCTCTCGGCGTCGGTCTGGACGAGGGACCACGGCCGGGCGATGCGGATGACCCGGCGGCTGGACTTCGGCTGCGTCTGGGTGAACACGCACATCCCGTTCGTCTCCGAGATGCCGCACGGCGGATTCAAGCACTCCGGGCACGGCAAGGACCTCTCGGTCTACAGCCTGGAGGACTACACCCGGATCAAGCACGTCATGCACAACATCGAGAGCTGATACCTGTGACCTCATCCGAAGAGCTGCACAAGCGGCGCGGGGCGGCGGTCGCCCGGGGCGTCGGTAGCGTCATTCCGTCCTACGTGGACAGAGCTGGTGGAGGGACCCTCACCGACGTCGACGGCCGGGAGTGGATCGACTTCGCCGCCGGCATCGCGGTGACCAGCGTCGGCAACTCCGCGCCGAAGGTGGTCGAGGCGGTACGCGCGCAGGTCGAGAGGTTCACCCACACCTGCTTCATGGTCGCGCCGTACGAGTCGTACGTGGCGGTGTGCGAGCAGCTCAACGCGCTGACGCCGGGCGGATTCGAGAAGCGCTCGGCCCTGTTCAACTCCGGCGCCGAGGCGGTGGAGAACGCCGTGAAGATCGCCCGACACGCCACCGGGCGGCCGGCGGTCGTGGTCTTCGACCACGCGTACCACGGCCGGACCAACCTGACCATGGCGTTGACCGCGAAGAACATGCCGTACAAGCACCGGTTCGGGCCGTTCGCGGGTGAGATCTACCGGGTGCCGATGTCGTACCCGCTGCGCGACGGCGGGCTGTCCGGCGCGGACGCGGCGGCGCGGGCCATCGAGATGATCGAGAAGCAGGTCGGCGCGGAGAACGTCGCCGCGCTGCTGATCGAGCCGATCCAGGGCGAGGGCGGCTTCGTGGTGCCCGCGCCGGGTTTCCTGCCGGCACTGAGCCGCTGGGCGAGGGCGGCCGGGGTGGTCTTCGTCGCCGACGAGATCCAGACCGGCTTCTGCCGTACCGGCGACTGGTTCGCCTGCCAGCACGAGGGCGTCGAGCCCGACCTGGTCACCCT
This sequence comes from Micromonospora coriariae, assembly GCF_900091455.1. Taxonomy (NCBI): domain Bacteria; kingdom Bacillati; phylum Actinomycetota; class Actinomycetes; order Micromonosporales; family Micromonosporaceae; genus Micromonospora; species Micromonospora coriariae. The sequence continues at coordinate 1,730,870 of NZ_LT607412.1, forward strand.
GGCCAAGGGCATCGCCGGCGGCCTGCCCCTGGCGGCGGTGACCGGCCGGGCCGAGCTGATGGACGCGGTGCACGTCGGCGGGCTCGGCGGCACGTACGGCGGCAACCCGCTCGCCTGCGCTGCCGCGCTGGCCACCATCGAGACCATGCACGAGCTGGACCTGGCCGGCGCGGCCCGTCGGATCGACGCCGTGCTGACACCCCGGCTACGGGCCATCGCCGAGCGGGACCCCCGGATCGCCGAGGTACGCGGTCGCGGCGCGATGCTCGCCGTCGAGCTGGTGCAGCCCGGCACGCTCATCCCCGACCCGTCGGCCACGGCGGCGATCTCGGCCGCCTGCCACGCCGCCGGCCTGCTCACCCTGACCTGCGGCACGTACGGCAACGTGCTGCGCTTCCTGCCCCCGCTGGTGATCTCCGACGCCCACCTGACCCGGGGCGCGGACATCCTCGACGCCGCCTTCGGCTGACCGAAGGAAGGGCCCCTTGTTAACGCCTGGTGTATAACAAGGGACCCTTCCTAACGGCGGGGTGAGCGGAACGGCGGGGTGAGCGGAACCGGCAGGGTCAGCGCAGGACCTCGACGGTGTTGCGGCGGACCACGTTCTTGCCCGGCTCACGGATCTGGTCCATCGCCGCCGTGTTGAGCAGCACGCAACTGCCCGACGGGCCGGTGACAGTCACCGTGGTGGCCTTGTTGTTGTCCAGGTTCGTCACCCGCAGCCGGGTGCCCACCGGGAACTGCCCGCTGGTCGCCGCCGGCGCCGCGCCCTCGGCGAAGAAGGTGATCGCGCCCGAGCAGGCCGAGCGGGGCGCCGGGCCCGGCGCGCCGGGAGACGCGGACCCGGGCCGGACCGTGCCGGCCGCCGGCGGCGCGGCGGGCGGTACGGCCTCACCGTCCAGCCGTTCCACGACGTTGCGGCGGATCACGTTCTTCCCCTTTTCACGGACCAGCTCCATCGCGGCGGCGTTGAGCAGCACACAACTGCCCGACGGACCGGTCACCGTCACCGTGGCCGCCCGGTTGTTGTCCAGGTTGGTCACCCGCAGCCGCGTACCCACCGGGAACCGGTCGCTGGTCGCGGCCGGCGCTCCGTCCTCCGCCGAGAAGGTGACCGAGCCCGTGCAGACGGACTGCCGCGCCGGTGCGGTGCCGGCGAACCCGAAACCGGTCCCCACCGCCACGCCCGCCGCGGCGAGCACCGCCACGGTCGCCGCCAGCACGTGCTTGCGCTGCACCCTCATCGCCGTCACTCCCGTCCTCGGTGTGTCCTTCACCGCGTGGTACGGACGGGAGCGCCCTACCGTTCAGCCGACGCCAGCACCGATCGCCTCGGCGGCCAGATCCACCGGTCCGTACCGGGTGCGTGGCGCCCCGGTGATCACGGCCCAGTAGCGGTCCCCGTACGACCAGTGCCACCACTCGGTCGGGTAGTTCACCAGTCCGGCGCCGCCGAGCGCCTCCACCATGATCTGCCGGTGCCGCCGGGCGGCCCCGTCGATGGTGGGGGCGTCGGTGAAGCAGGCGTCCGCGCTGTCCTCCGGCGTGGCGTCGACGGCCGTGCCGAGATCCAACTCCACGCCGTCGTCGGTGCACAGGGTCAGATCCACGGCCCCGCCGGTGCTGTGCGGGGCCACCTCGACCGGCGAGACGAACTTGGTGGTCTCCCGGTGCAGCCGCTCCGGCGACCAGTCCGGGTGCCGCCGGCGCAGCTCGTCCCGGTAGCCGGTGAAGATGGTCAACTGTGCCCGGTACGGCCGGTACCCCTCGATGACCAGCAGGCGCATCCCGGCGGGCAGCGCACGCTGCGCGGCCAGCAGCCGGTCCGCGACGCCTACGCGCAGCCGGGCGTACGCGCCGGACGGGTCGGCGGCGCGCCGGTCCAGCCGCAGTTCGGGCAGCTCGCGCAGGTCCACCAGGGGGTCGCCGTCGTCGGCGCTGGGTACCGCCGCCACCCGGGGATCGGAGAGCAGGATCACCGGGTGCCCCGCGTGGCGGTCACGGGTCGGGACGCGTGCCGGGTACGGGCCAGCTCGACCAGCCGGTCCACCACCTCCCGGTAGCCGACGCCGGCCGCCGCCCACACCTTCGGATACATCGAGTGCGCGGTGAAGCCGGGCATCGTGTTCAGCTCGTTGACGTACAGCTCACCGGTCGTCTCGTCGTACAGGAAGTCGACCCGGGCCAGGCCCCACCCGCCGATCGCGGCGAACGCGCGCAGTGACAGCTCGCGTACCCGCTCGGTCACCTCGTCGGGCAGCACAGCCGGGACGATCATGGGGTCGGCGTCGCCGAAGTACTTCTGCTGGTAGTCGAACCAGCCGCCGGTGACGCGCACCTCGCCCACGGCCGACGCCTCCGGGCGCCAGCCGCCGAGCACCGCGCACTCCAATTCGCGGCCGGTGACCCCCTGCTCGACCATGACGAGCTGGTCGTGCCGGAGCGCCTCCTCGACGGCGACGGCCAGGTCGTCGCCCTCCGCGACCCGGGAGATGCCGATCGAGGAGCCCATGCTGGCGGGCTTGACGAACAACGGCCGGCGCAGGCCGAGCACCAGCTTCTCCGGGTCGTCGGCCGCGCGGTAGGTGTGCGCGTCGAACGCGACGTGCGGTGTGATCGGGATGCCGTCGGCGCGCAGCGCCCGCTTCATCGCCACCTTGTTCATGCCGACGGCGGAGGCCAGGATGCCGCACCCGACGTACGGCACGTCCAGCGACTCCAGCAGCCCCTGCACCACCCCGTCCTCACCGAACGGGCCGTGCAGCACGGGGAAGACCACGTCCAGCTCCGCGTGCACCGCGCCGGGGGCGTTCACCGCGGACACCTGCACGGTGCCCGGACGCGGGCCGGAGCGCAGCTCGACCGCCGGTCCGGTCACCGCCAGCCGGTCGTCGATCGCCCGCTCGGCGGCGGGCCGGTCGCGCAGCTCGGCCAGCACCGCGTCGGGCATCAGCCGGTATGCGCCGGTACGGGTGACGCCGATGGCGACCGTGCGGTACCCGCCGCCGGCGAGCGCCCGGGCCACGCCCAGCGCGGAGGCACAGGAGACCTCGTGCTCCGCCGACGGACCTCCGAACAGGATTCCGATCCGAGTTGGCGCGCTCATGCCGCCGCTCCTTCCACAGTCGCCAGCTCGGCGAGCCGCTGGACCGTCAACCGGGCCACCAGCGCCGCCTCCACATTTCCGCCGGTCAGCACCACACCGACCGTTCGTCGCCGCGCCGCACCGGCCTCGGCGGCGAGCCGGAGCGCACCGGCCAGACCGGCCGCCCCGGACGGCTCGACCAGCACCTTCAGCTCCATCAGGAGCAGCCGGAAGGCCGCCGCGATCTCGTCGTCGTCGACCCGGACGACCCCGCGCAGGGCGGTCCGCAGGATGGCGAACGGCAGTTCACCCACGCAGGACGGCCGCAGCCCGTCGGCGATCGTGGGCGCCGGGGTGACCGGAACCCGCTCGCCGGCCGCGAGGCTGCGGGCCAACGAGTCGCAGCCCACCGGCTCCACGCCGTACACCTCGATATCGGTGTTGGCGGCGGCCAGGCAGGCGCCCGCCACCCCGCCGCCGCCACCCACCGGGACCACCAGCGCGTCCAGCGGGGTGCCGATGCGCTCAGCCTCCTCGATCAGCTCAAGGCTGGCGCTGCCCTGCCCCGCGATCACGTCCGGGTGGTCGTACGCGTCGATGACGGGGTGACCGGTCTGCTCGCTGAGCCCCCGGGCCGCCGCCACCCGCTCGTCGACGCTGGTGCCGGCGAACACCACCCGCGCCCCCGCCGCCCGGGCCCGCTCGACCTTTGTCGGCGCCGCGTCGACCGGCAGCACGACGGTGGCCGCGAGCCCGTGCTGCCGGGCCGCCAACGCCACGGCCACCGCGTGGTTGCCGGTGCTCTGCGCGATCACCCCGTCCCGCCCGGCCGTGGCGAGGCGGCCGACCGACCGCAGCGCGCCGCGCATCTTGTACGAGCCGCCGTCCTGGAGGTTCTCCGCCTTGAGCAGGACCCGGGCCCCGGCCAGAGCGTCGATCACCGGGGACCGCAGCACGGGGGTGCGGACCACCCGGCCGGAGAGCCAGTGGGCGGCCTCCTCGACGTCGGCACGGCACAGACCCGCCGGAGCAGCGGTGCGGGGCATGGGTTCTCCTTCTGTCGGGCTGGGGCCGGGACCGGGCCCACGGCTGGCGGACGGTTGTTTTCGGGCACGCCGGAGGCAGGGATGCCGCGACACGCGGACCCCGGGGACGGCGGATGGGAGCGCTAGGGCGGGGTGGGTAGCTGGACGTCCACCCGCAGGCCGCCCTGCTCGCCGGGTCGGGCCGCGATGATGCCGTCGTGCGCCTGGGTGATCGAGCGGGCGATGGCCAGGCCGAGGCCGGCACCGCCGCCCTGCGAGGTGCGATCCCGGGCGAGGCGGCGGAACGGCTCGAAGAGACCGGCCACCGCCTCGGCCGGCACGGGCTGACCGGTGTTGACCACGGACAGCGCGGATGTGCCGCCGACCGTGACGGTCAGCGAGCCGCCGCGCCGGTTGTACTTGATTCCGTTCTCCACCAGGTTGGTGACCAGGCGTTCGAGCAGCACCCGCTCACCGACGACGACCCGGGGCGCCAGGTGGGTGTCGATCGTCACGGCGGCCTCCCGGGCGCGGTCGCGGTATCCGGCGAGCACCGCGGCGGCGATCTCGTCGAGCCGCTGCGGGGTACGCGAGCGCAGGCCCTGGTCGCTCTCGCTGAGCGCGAGCAGGCCCTCGATCAGCCGCTCGTTGCGCTCGTTCGTCTCCAGCAGCTGGCCGGTCAACAACTCCAGTTGCTCAGCGGTGAGCGACCGCGCCATCCCGACCTCGATCAGCGTCCGCTGCACCGCCAGCGGGGTGCGCAGTTCGTGCGAGGCGTTCGCGGCGAACCGCCGCTGCCCCTCGTACCCGGCGGAGACGCGCTCCATCATCTCGTCGATCGCCCGGGACAGCCGGGCCAGCTCGTCGCGGCCCCGGGGCCGGATCCGGTGGCCGAGGTTCTGCGGGCCGAGGTGCCCGATCGGCTCGGCCAGGTCGCGGACCGGACGCAGGCACCACGCCGCGCCGAACCAGAGCGCCACCAGGGTGGCCAGGACCACGACCAGCGTGGCCACCAGCGGCAGCACGAACCCGCCCCGGTGTGCCGGCGCGCAGACCTCCATCAGGCCGGGTACCGGCAGTTCGCAGAGCTGCTGCCCGCGGGCCCAGATCAGCCGGCTCAACCACCTGCCGACCGTCGGCAGGAGCGGCCCGGCCAGCAACGCCAGCAGGCCGACGAGCAGCACCCGGCGCCGGGGGGTCCAGCTCACGCCGGGCCACCGAGGCGGTAGCCGGCCTTGGGCACTGTGTGGATGACCGCCGGGTCGCCGAGCTTCTTGCGCAGGGTCATGACGGTGACCCGTACGGCGTTGGTGAACGGGTCGGCGAACTCGTCCCAGGCCTGCTCCAGCAGCTCCTCGGCGCTGACCACCTGCCCGGAGGCGCGCAGCAGCACGTGCAGCACGGCGAACTCCTTCGGGCTCAGCGCCAGCGCCCGGCCGTCCCGGGTGGCCACGTGCCGGGCCACGTCCAGCACCACGCCGTCCTGCGCAAGCACCGGCGGGAGCGCCGGGGTGGACCGCCGGCCGAGGGCCTGCACCCGGGCGACCAGCTCGGCGAAGGCGAACGGCTTGGTCAGGTAGTCGTCCGCGCCGAGGTCCAGACCGGCCACCCGGTCCCGGATGCCGGCCGCCGCGGTGAGCAGCAGCACGCGGGTGCCCACCTGGGAGTCGGCGATGCTGCGGCACACCTCGTCGCCGGTGTGCCCGGGCATGTCCCGGTCCAGGACCGCGACGTCGTACCGGTTGACCCCGATCCGCTCCAGCGCACCGTCGCCGTCGTAGCAGACGTCGACGGCCATCGAGAGGCGCCGCAGCCCCTCGGCCACCGTGTCCGCCAGCAACCGCTCGTCGTCCGCCACCAGCACCCGCACGTTTCCGCTCCCCCTGGTTCCGCTCGTCCGGCATACCGTCGCAGGCCGGGGTTAAGGGTTCTGTAAGAACTCTGCGCCATCCGTCGCGGAGGGACCGGGCGGTTGGCGATCCGGGGTGAGCTGCGTCACGATGGGGGCCGAGGAGGTCGCCCGATGGCTGACCCGTGGCTCGCCCTGGAGTTCGGCGTCGATCCGGCGGAGCGGATCGCGCAGGTCGGCGCCGCCCACGAGGCGTTCCTCGCCGCCGGCGCCGCGCCGCACCGGGTGCGGGAGGTGGTACGCCGCTCGTGGGAACGTTCGGCGCGGCTCGACCCGGAGGCCACCCCGCCGGTCGACCTGACCGACGACGCGCTGGCGGGCTACCGGGCCGCTCACCCGCTGGCCCGGGTGCTGCCGCTGTTCCGGGACCTGCTGGGCGGCATCGCACAGGACGGCGCGCACCTGATGGCGGTCTGCGACGCGTACGGACGGCTGCTCTGGGTGGAGGGCCATCCGGGAGTGCGCCGGCACGCCGAGCGGATGAACTTCGTGCCCGGCGCACTGTGGGATGAGAGGCACGCCGGCACCAACGCCCCCGGCACCGCGCTGGCCGTCGACCACAGCGTGCAGATCTTCGCCACCGAGCACTTCAGCCGGCCGGTGCAGCGCTGGACCTGCGCCGCGGCGCCGATCCACGACCCGATCACCGGGCGGCTGCTCGGCGCGGTCGACATCACCGGCGGCGACCACCTGGCCAACCCGCACAGCCTGGCGCTGGTCCGGGCCACCGCCCGGGCCGCCGAGGCACAGCTCGCCAGCGACCGACCGGTGGAGCCGGGCGTCGCCACGGTGACCGCGCTGGGCCGGGACGAGGCCGAGCTGCGGTTCGACGGGCGGCGGATCCGGCTCGGCCGCCGGCACAGCGAGCTGCTGGTGCTGCTGCTGCACCATCCCGAGGGACGCACCGGCGAACAGCTCGGCCTCGACCTGTACGGGGACGACCGACTGCACCCGGTCACCCTGCGCGCGGAGCTGTCCCGGCTGCGCCGGGTGCTCGGCCCCGAGCTGCTCGACTCCCGCCCGTACCGGCTGCGGGGCACCGTCCGCGCCGACTTCACCACCGTCGCCGACCGGTTGGACCAGGGCGATCCGGCGGGCGCGCTCGACGCGTACTCCGGGTCGTTGCTGCCCGGCTCGGACGCACCGGGAGTGACGCGACTACGCCGGCTCATCGACGGCCAGCTCCGCGCGGCCGTGCTGGCCACCGCGGACCCGGCGCTGCTCGCGACCTGGACCGCGACGTCCGCCGGGGCCGACGACCTGACCGCCTGGCAGGCCCTGGCACGGGCGTTGCCGGCGGGCGCGCCACGCCGGCCGCTCGCGCTCGCCCGCGTCGACCAGCTCGCCGGGGAGTACGACCTACCGCGCGCAACGTGGCTGCAACGTTCCTGAAACTACCGTCGCCGTCGGCACACCCGCACAACGACGGCGGAGGTAACCATGACGCGCTACGACGCGCCCACCCACTGGCAGTCCCGTTACGACCACTTCATCGGCGGCGAGTACGTCAAGCCGCACGGCGGCGCCTACTTCGAAAACCCGACCCCGGTCACCGGGCAGACCTTCACCGAGGTCGCCCGGGGCACCGCACCCGACGTGGAGAAGGCCCTGGACGCGGCGCACGGCGCCGCCGACGCCTGGGGGCGCACCTCGGTGGCCGAGCGCGCCCTGATCCTCAATCGCATCGCGGACCGGATGCAGGAGAACCTGGAGTCGCTGGCCATCGCGGAGAGCTGGGAGAACGGCAAGCCGATCCGCGAGACGCTGGCCGCCGACATCCCGCTCGCCATCGACCACTTCCGCTACTTCGCCGGGGCGATCCGGGCGCAGGAGGGCTCGCTCGGCGAACTCGACGACGACACCGTCGCGTACCACTTCCACGAGCCGCTCGGCGTGGTCGGGCAGATCATCCCGTGGAACTTCCCGATCCTGATGGCCACCTGGAAGCTGGCGCCCGCGCTGGCCGCCGGCAACGCCGTGGTGCTCAAGCCGGCCGAGCAGACCCCGGCGTCGATCCACTACTGGCTGTCGCTGGTGGCGGACCTGCTGCCGCCGGGCGTGCTCAACATCGTCAACGGCTTCGGCGTGGAGGCCGGCAAGCCGCTGGCGTCCTCGGCACGGGTGGCCAAGGTGGCGTTCACCGGTGAGACCACCACCGGGCGGCTGATCATGCAGTACGCCAGCGAGAACATCAAACCCGTCACCCTCGAACTGGGCGGCAAGAGCCCGAACATCTTCTTCGACGACGTCAGCGCTGCTTCTGATGACTTCCTGGACAAGGCGCTCGAGGGCTTCACCATGTTCGCCCTCAACCAGGGCGAGGTCTGCACCTGCCCGTCGCGGGCGCTGATCCAGCAGGGCCACTACAGCGACTTCCTCGCCGCGGCCGTCGCGCGCACGGAGGCGATCGTCGCCGGGCATCCCCTCGACACCGACACGATGATCGGGGCGCAGGCCTCCAACGACCAACTGGAGAAGATCCTGTCCTACCTGGACATCGGCCGGCAGGAGGGCGCCAAGGTGCTCACCGGCGGGTCCCGCGCGGACCTGGGCGGCGAACTGTCCGGCGGGTACTACGTCCAGCCCACGATCTTCGAGGGCGACAACTCGATGCGGGTCTTCCAGGAGGAGATCTTCGGACCGGTGGTCTCGGTGACCTCCTTCGCCGACCTGGACGACGCCGTCAAGACCGCGAACGACACCCTGTACGGGCTGGGCGCGGGCGTCTGGACCCGGGACATGAACACCGCGTACCGGGCTGGGCGGGCCATCCAGGCGGGCCGGGTGTGGACCAACTGCTACCACGCGTACCCGGCGCACGCCGCGTTCGGTGGGTACAAGCAGTCCGGCATCGGCCGGGAGAACCACAAGATGATGCTGGAGCACTACCAGCAGACCAAGAACCTGCTGGTCAGCTACTCGACGCAGAAGCTCGGCTTCTTCTGATGTCCGTCGTCTCCATCACCCCCGCGGCGGCCGAGTTGATCCGGTCGCTGCGGGGGCGGCACGGGCCGCTGATGTTCCACCAGTCCGGCGGCTGCTGCGACGGCAGCGCCCCGATGTGCTACCCGGCGGGCGAGTTCCGCACCGGCGGGTCCGACGTCCTGCTCGCCTCGCTGGCAGTGGACGGGGTGCCGGAGCCGGTCGAGTTCTGGATGTCGACCGCCCAGTGGGAGCTGTGGAAACACACGAGGCTGACCGTCGACGTGGTTCCGGGGCGCGGCAGCGGCTTCTCCCTGGAGGCCCCGGACGGCGTCCGCTTCCTCATCCGCTCCCACCTCGCCGCCTAGGTCACCCCTCTCCGGCGGCGTGGGCGGCGGAGGCATGCCGCACTGGAAAGCGTGATACCTCTGAGGCATCAAAATGACTCAGAGGTATCACGCTCGGAACCCAGTCCTCCGCCGCACGGGATGACGCTGCGTGACCGTCGGGCGCGCCGCAGGATCAGTCGCAGGCGGTGCCGTCGCCGTCGCGGTCCAGGTCGTAGATGTCATCGCCGATCACCCTGATGGGTCCGCTGACGTAGGCGGGGCCGTTGCCACTGCCGCCCGAGCAGTCGACGTCACTGGCAATCGGGACACAGCCGCTGTAGTTCGGGTCGCAGTTCGCCTGCGGTGCCTTCTTCGTGCCGACAGCGACGACCTGGGTCACCGGTTGCTTCGTCACGACGGACCTGACCAGCTTCTTGGCAGTCCGCACGCCGTCGGTGGTGGTCACCTCGTACGTCAGGGTCTTGACACCGTTGACGCCCTTGGTCCGCACGACCCGCTTGCCCACGGCGAGGGACGAGTCCTTGACGGTCCGCTCGCCGTACCGGATGGTGGCCCGCTCCGTCACGGTCGTCACCTGCACGACCGGCGCGGCCACGGCGGTGGACGTGGTCGGGGCCGGCGAGGAGGCGGCGGGGTCGGCGGAGAGGGAGGGTTCCGCCACCGGCGACAACTCCTGCGCGGGGGCCTCCTCGGTCGGCTCGGCGGGCGCGGCCACGATGGGCTGCTGCGGCTCCTCGGCCGCGGTGCCGGTCCGGGTGGGCTCCGGCTCGCCGACCAGCGCGCCGACGATGGCGGTGCCGGCGCAGCAGAGCAGCAGGATCGACAGGGCCACCGAGCCGAGAATCACGGCGAGACGGCGACCCGGGCTCGCCCGGCGGAACCAGTTCGGGGCGGCGGGCGGTCGGGGCGCGGGCGGTGGATACATGGTCACGGCGATGAGTGTCGTCGCAAACACTGCGTGCAATATCCGCCGTCGCGCTCGTCACCTGCGCCGTTCCGGTCCCCGCCGCTGGTCGGAGGGCGACCGCCGGGCAACCGCTCGGTCCGGGTGGACGGGCCGATCGTGCGGCACGACGATGCACAAAATACGCAAAGGGCCGCTTGTCGGCACAGTGCACGGCCGATCCACACAGGACAGCTCGGAACGACCGATGACCGTCAGGTAGACGACACCATCCCGTCAGCGGGCGTCGAGGAGGGGCTGTCGTGGATTCCAGGGTGGACCTCCGGCCGGCCCGTACATGGCCCCGTAGCGGCTCATCGCTCCTCCATCCCCCAAGGCGAGCCGTACGCGTTCAGCAGGTCGAGGAAGGGCATCGGGGGCAGCGCCTCCGGGCCGAGCACCCCGACGCCGGACCAGGTGCCGGTGGCGAGCAGTTCCAGCGCCACCACCGGGTTGACCGCCGTCTGCCAGACCACCGCCTGGTGGCCGTACTCCCGCATGGACCACTCGTTGTCGACGACGTGGTAGAGGTAGACCTCCCGGGGCTGCCCGTCCGGGCCCAGGCCCCGCACCCAGGTGCCGGCGCACGTCTTGCCGCGCATCCGCTCACCGAGGGTGGCCGGGTCGGGCAGGCAGGCGGCCACCACGTCCCGCGGCGACACCTGGACGCCGCGCACACTGACCGGCGCGGTCGAGTCCAGGCCGAGCTTGTGCAGCGTCCTGAGCACCTCGATGAACTCGTCGCCGAGGCCGTACTTGAAGGTGACCCGGCGGGCCTTGACCCAGCGCGGGATGAGCAGCACCTCCTCGTGCTCGACGTTGACGCACTCGACCGGCCCGATCCCCTCCGGGAAGTGGAAGACCTCCGGTTCGGAGAACGGTTCGGTGGTGTACCAGCCCCGGTCCTGCTCCCAGACCACCGGCGGGTTGAGGCACTCCTCGATCGTGGTCCAGATCGAGAACGAGGGCGCGAAGTCGTAGCCGTCGACTGTGAGGTTCGCTCCGTCCCGGACGCCGATCTCGTCGATCTCGCTGAACAGCTCGTCGGCGGCGTACCGGGCAAAGACGTCGGACAGGCCGGGTTCGACACCGATTCCGCACAGCGCCAGCCGGCCGGCCGCGGACCAGTCGTCGGACCGCGCGAACTGCGCGTCGCCGAGCAGCACCCCGGTCTCGGCGTACGGGCGGGACGGGTGCGGCTGGGACAGCGACATCGCCATGTCCAGGTAGTCCGCGCCGGCCGCGAACGCACCGTCGAAGATCGGCATGACGAAGCGTGGGTCGACGGCATTGAGCACGTGGGTGATCCGGTGCTCCCGGCAGAGCGCGGCGACCCCGTCGGCCGAGGACGCGTCCACCTGGGCGGCGACGAAGCGGTCCCCGTGCCCGGCGACGGCGCGCTCGGCGCGCGCGGGGTCGTGGTCGGCGACCACCATCGTGTCGAAGAAGGACCGTCGGGCGGCGATGGCTACGGCGGCGGAGCCGACGCCACCGGCGCCGACGAGCAGGACACGCATCAGGAATCAAACCCCAAACCGAGACGATCGAGAGTACGGAGCCAGAGGTCGCGCCGGCCCTCGCGCGCGTCGGCGCGGGCCAGTGACCAGCGGGTGAGATTGATGCCGACCGAGCGGACGGGTTCCGGTGGGAACGGCAGTGGCTTACGGCGGACCAGATCGAGCCCGGTCAACGGGGTGTCCCCGCCGGCCAGCAGGTCGAGCAGCACCCGGGCGCCGAAGCGGGTGGCGCCCACGCCGAGACCGGTGTAGCCGGCCGCGTACGCCAGCCGACCGCCGTACGCGGTGCCGAAGAACGGGCAGAACCGGGTGCAGGTGTCGATGACGCCACCCCAGCGGTGGCTGAAGCGCACGTCGGCGAGCTGCGGGAACGTGGTGAAGAAGTGCGTCGCGAGGGTGGCGAAGGTGGCCGGACGCTGCTCCAGCTCCGGCGCGACCCGGTTGCCGTAGTGGTAGACCGCGTCGTACCCGCCGAAGAGGATCCGCCCGTCGGAGGTGATCCGGTAGTAGTGGAACTGGTTGCCGGTGTCGGCCAGTCCCTGCCGGTTGCGCCAGCCGACCGCGTCCCGCTGCGCCGGGGTGAGCGGCTCGGTCATCAGCACGTGGTCGTAGACCGGCACCAGGTACGCCCGCAGCCTGCGCAGCAGCGGCGGGAAGGCGTTGGTGGCCAGCACCACCCGCCGGGCCCGTACCGACCCGGGCGCGGCGTCCGGCCCGCCTGCCGTCCGCGCCCGCAGCGCGCCGCCGTCGGCGCGCAGCCCGGTCACCCGCGTGTGCTCGTGCACCCGGACGCCGAGGTCGAGGCAGGCACGGCGCAGCCCCCACGCCAGCCTCGCCGGATCCAGCATGGCCACCCGGCCGGCGTCGAACATCCCGCCCAGGTACGTCGGCGAGTTCACCTCGGCGCGCACCTCGTCGCGGTCCAGCAGCCGCACCTGGTGGCCGTACCGGCGGGCCAGCTCCGCGTCGGCGGCGAGCCCGGCCAACTGGTACGGCTCGACGGCCACGGCCAGCTCGCCGGTGCGCTCGAAGTCGCAGTCAATGCCGAATTCGGCGACGGTGGCGGCGATGGCGTCCAGGTTCTCCCGGCCGAGACGCTCCAGCTCGCCTACCTCGTCGGGGAACCGGTCGACGCCGTTCGCCAGGCCGTGGGTGAGCGAGGAGGCGCAGAACCCGCCGTTGCGCCCGGACGCGGCCCAGCCGCAGGTGCCCGCGTCGACCAGCAGCACGTCGCGGTCGGGCTCGGCCTGCTTGGCCAGCAGGGCGGCCCAGAGCCCGCTGTACCCGCCGCCGATCACCAGCAGGTCGGCGTGCTGCGGGCCGGCGAGCGGTGGCAGCGGGTCGGGGCGGTCCGGGCGGTCGAGCCAGTACGGCAGCGGGGCCGCGTCGGCGAGCGCCCGGCCGGTATGCGGGACGGTCATGACTGCCGGCGCGCCTGGGCGACCGGTGCCGCGCTGGCCAGCAGGTTGGCGCGGCGGGAGCGCCGGCCGCGCAGCGAGCTGAGCCCGACCAGCAGCAACGCGATCGCGAACATCGCGGTGCCGATGACGTTGACCTGCGGCGGGATGCCCCGCTGGGCGGCGCCCCAGACGTACATCGGGAACGTGACTGTGGTGCCCGCGTTGAAGTTCGTGATGATGAAGTCGTCGAAGCTGAGCGAGAAGGCCAGCAGCGCGGCGGCCACGATGCCGGGCAGCACCAGCGGCAGGGTGATCCGCCGGAAGGTCTGCCACTCGCTGGCGTACAGGTCCATGGCGGCCTCCTCCAGCCGCCGGTCCATCCCGGCCAGCCGCGCCTTGACGGTGACCACCACGAACGAGACGCAGAACATCACGTGCGCGATGACGATCGTCCAGAAGCCCTGCGGCACCCCGGCGGAGACGAAGAGGGCCAGCAGCGAGGTGCCCATCACCAGCTCCGGGGTGGCCATCGGCAGAAAGATCAGCACGTTGATCCCGGACCGACCCCGGAAGCGGTGCCGGACCAGCGCGAACGCCATCAGGGTGCCGAGCACTGTGGCGACCACCGTGGCGATGAAGCCGATCTGCACGCTGCGGACCACCGCGTCGCACATGTCCGACGTGGCGCACGGCTGACGCCAGTTGTCGACTGTGAACTCGTTGAAGTCGTACGACAGCCGGCTGGACGGGCGGTTGAACGACAACCCGGCCACCACCAGGATCGGCAGCGCCAGGTAGCCGAGCACCAGCAGCGCCACGATCATCACCCAGCGGTCGGCCAGCCAACGGGAAAGCCTCACAGCACCTCCTCCGTGCCGGCCCTGCGCAGGTAGCCGAAGACCACCGCGAGGATCGCCGCCATCAGCAGGAACGACAGCGCGGCGCCCTGCGGGTAGTCCAGCCGGACCAGGAACGCCGAGTCGATGACGTTGCCGATCATGTACTCGTTCGGGGTGCCGAGCAGCTCGGCGTTGATGTAGTCGCCGCTGGCCGGGATGAAGAACAGCAGCGTGCCGGCGACCAGGCCCGGCATGGACAGCGGCAGGGTCACCCGGCGGAACGCGTGCAACGGGCTGGCGTACAGGTCGCTGGCCGCCTCCAGCAGCCGGTGGTCGAGCCGCTCCAGGCTCGCGTACAGCGGCAGCACCAGGAACGGCAGGAAGTTGTACGTCAGGCCGAGCACCACCGCGAACGGGGTGGCCAGCAACCGGCCGTCCGGGGCGAGCAGGTGCACGTCGCGCAGCAGGCCGACCAGCGCGCCGTTGTCCGACAGGATGGTCTTCCAGGCCAGCGTACGGACCAGGAAGCTGGTGAACATCGGCGCGACCACGCAGACCAGCAGCAGGTTCTTCCACCGGCCGGCCTTCTGCGCGATGGCGTACGCGAGCGGGTAACCCAGCAGCAGCGCCAGCACCAGGGCCACGCCCGCGTAGCCGAACGAGCGCAGGAACTGCGGCCAGTACGCCTGCAACACGTCCGGGTAGTTGCCGAACGCCCAGGTGAACGCGTACCCGGTGGAGAGCGAGCCGCTGGGGTCGTAGAGGCTGGCCGCGGCGAGCTGCACCAGCGGCACGCCGAAGAACACCAGCAGCCAGGCAGCGCCGGGCAGCAGCAACAGGTACGGCAGCAGGCGGTGCCGCCCGGACCGGGCGGCCGGCGGCGTGGGCGGCGGCTGCCCCGATCCCGTGGGCACCTGGGCCAGGACGGTCACGACGACGCACCCACCGGCTCGTCGACCACCGGCGAGGTCCGGTCGCTGTCGGCGGCGTCCCGGGGCAGCAGGAACGCGTGCCGTGGATCCCAGTACGCCACGGCTTCGCTGCCGACCGGCACCTGAGCCGCCGCCCCGCTGTTGGCCGTGAACACCGACAGCTCGGTGCCCCAGCCGGTGCGCAGCAGGTACTGGGTGCTGACCCCGACGTAGGAGGCATCGGTGACGACTCCGGTGACGTGCTGGTGACCCGCAGGCACCTGGTCGGCGGAGCCGACCAGATTCAGCTTCTCCGGGCGTACCCCCAGGTGGACCGGGCCACGTTCGGCCCGGGACCGGCCGGCGGGCACCGAGAAGCGCGCGCCGTGCGCCGTCACCGCCACCTCGCCGGCAGCGGTGCCGGCGGCCTCGCCGGCGAGCAGGTTGGACTGGCCGAGGAAGTTCGCCACGAAAGCGGTGGCCGGGAACTCGTAGATGTCGGCCGGGGCGCCGAGCTGCTCGATCCGGCCGGCGTTCATCACCGCGACGGTGTCGGCCATCGTCATGGCCTCCTCCTGGTCGTGCGTGACGTGCACGAACGTGATGCCCACCTCGGTCTGGATCCGCTTCAGCTCGATCTGCATCTGCCGACGCAACTTGAGGTCGAGAGCCCCCAGCGGCTCGTCGAGCAGCAGCACCTGCGGCTGGTTGATGAGCGCACGGGCCAGCGCGACCCGCTGCTGCTGACCGCCGGAGAGCTGGGCCGGGCGGCGGTTGCCGTAGTCGTCGAGCTGCACCAGCGACAGCATCCGCATGACCTCGTCGTCGACCGAGCGGATGCCGCGACGACGCAGCCCGAACGCCACGTTCTCGAAGATGTTCAGGTGCGGAAAGAGCGCGTAGCTCTGGAACACGGTGTTGACCGGCCGCTTGTACGGCCGCAGCCGCGCGATGTCGCGGTCGCCGAGCAGCACCTGACCGCTGGTCGGCTCCTCCAGGCCGGCGATCATCCGCAGCGTGGTGGTCTTGCCGCAGCCGGACGCGCCGAGCAGGGCGAAGAACGAGCCCTGCGGGACGGTCAGGCTGAGGTCGTCGACCGCGGTGAAGATGCCGAACCGCTTGGTGAGGTTGGCCAGGCGCAGGTCGCCGGCCGGTGTCTCGCGCGTCATCCCCGTCACGCCCCGATGACCTGCTGGAACTTGCCCTCGTACTCCTTCTCCTGCTTCTCGTCCAGGGCCATGAACACCTTGGACTTCGACAGCAGCGCATCGTCCGGGAAGATCAGCGGGTTGGCGGCCAGCTCGGGGTCGATCTTCTCCATCTCGGCCTGCGCACCCTTGACCGGGCAGATGTAGTTGACGTACGCGGCGAGCGTCGCGGCGACGGCCGGCTCGTAGTAGTAGTTGATCAGCGCCTCGGCGTTGCCCTTGTGGGTGGCCTTGTTGGGGACCATCATGTTGTCGCTGAACAGCATCACGCCGGAGTCGGGCGCGACGAACTGCACCTTCGCGTTCTCGCTGGAGAGCTGGATGACGTCCCCGGACCAGCCGATGCACGCGGCGATGTCACCCTTGGCCAGGTCGGGTGCGTAGTCGTTGCCGGTGAACTTGCGGATCTGCCCGGAGTCGACGGCCTTCTTGAGCTTGTTGAGCGCGTCGTCGAACTGGGCGGTGGTGAAGTTGGCCGGGTCGTGCCCGTTGGACCCGAGCAGCAGGCCCATGGTGTCGCGCATCTCGCTGAGCGCGGTCACCTTGCCCTTGAGATCGGGACGGGTGAGCAGCTCGTCGACGGTGCGCAGCTCCTTGGTGACGCTGCCGTTGTACGCCAGGCCGGCAAGGCCGGACTGCCACGGGATGGAGATCCGGTTCTCGGGGTCGAAGGAGCGCTTGAGCAGCGACGGGAGCAGGTTGGCCTGGACGTTCGGGATCTTCGCCGGATCGAGCTTCTGGATCCAGCCGAGCCGGATCATCCGGGCCGCCATCCAGTCGGTCAGCACGATGAGGTCCCGGTCCGTGCTCTGGCAGGCCGCGAGCTGGTTCTGCACCTTGCCGAAGAACTCGTTGTTGTCGTTGATGTCCTCGGTGTACGTGACCTGAATGCCGGTCTTGGTGATGAATCCGTCCAGGCTGGGCCGCTTGGACTCGTCCTTCTCGTCCACGTCCATGTACTGCGGCCAGTTGGAGAAGGCAAGCTTCTTCTCGGTGCCGGAAAGGTCTTCGCTGACGCAGCCGGCCTCGGTCTGCTGCGCGCCCTTGGTGCCGCAGCCGGCGAGGCTGCCGCCCGTGGCGAGGAGCGCGGCCGAACCGAGAGTGCCGGTGAGCAGTCCACGCCGGGTGAGGGGCCGGAGGGGAGTACGCATGACGACTCCTAAGGGGTCATCGTCGGCGGGCGGGACGAGGGTGGCGCGCCGGCGGGAGGGTCAGGTGCCATGGACGACTGATCCTGACATGAGGTGACCTTCCTTACAAGGGATTCCGTTGCGGGAATAGCGATGCACGACGAAATACGCCAGACTGCGCGAGGACACACGCGCGACATCACGATTCAGGACATGGGGAGCGGACGATGACGAACCGGCAGCACGAGAACGGCAACGGCGGTCGACGCGTCGCTGTCCGTGAAGGTGCCAATCACGCTCTGCTGGATGACGTGGCCAAGCGGATCATCGAACAGCTCCAGGAGGACGGCCGGCGACCGTACGCCACCATCGGCAAGGCGGTCGGGCTCTCCGAGGCGGCGGTACGCCAGCGGGTGCAGCGGCTGCTCGACTCCGGCGTGATGCAGATCGTCGCGGTGACCGATCCGCTCCAGCTCGGCTTCCCCCGCCAGGCGATGATCGGCCTGCGCACCGACGGCGACCTGGAGGCGGTGGCCGACCGGCTGGCCGAGCTGGAGGAGGTCGACTACGTGGTCATCACCGCCGGGTCGTTCGACCTGCTCACCGAGGTGGTCTGCCGCAACGACGACCACCTGCTGGAGATCCTGCAACGACTGCGCGCGGTGCCCGGGGTGCTGTCCACCGAGGCGTTCGTCTACCTCAAGTTGCGCAAGCAGACCTACACCTGGGGCACGGCCTGACGCCACCCAGGGTGCGAATTCCGTTGTTGGGACTCTAACCGCTCGCTGATTCCGTTGCGTACTAGCCAATTGACCATCGATACCACTTGCCCCCGAACCCGATACTGTGCGATAACCGTGGGCAGAGCGGCCGGCCTCACCCCTTTGACCGGCCCGACGACCGATGGGGCTGACATGGCCAACGCCACCGACCACCTCTGGATGCACTTCACCCGGATGGCGAGCTACTCCGCCGGCGAGGTGCCGACCATCGTGCGCGGCGAGGGCGCGTACGTGTGGGACGCGCAGGGCCGCCGCTACCTGGACGGGCTCGCCGGGCTCTTCGTCGTCAACGCCGGCCACGGCCGCACCGAACTGGCCGAGGCGGCCGCCAAGCAGGCCGGCGAGCTGGCCTACTTCCCGCTCTGGTCGTACGCCCACCCCAAGGCCGTCGAGCTGGCCGAGAAGATCGCCTCGCTCACCCCCGGCGACCTCAACCGGGTCTTCTTCACCACCGGCGGCTCCGAGGCCGTCGAAGCGGCGTGGAAGCTGGCCCGGGCCTACTTCAAGCGCACCGGCCAGCCCAACAAGTACAAGGTGGTCAGCCGCTACATCGCCTACCACGGCACCTCGATGGGCGCGTTGTCGATCACCGGGCTGCCCGGCATCAAGAGCGACTTCGAGCCGCTGGTGCCCGGCGCGATCAAGGTCCCGAACACCAACTTCTACCGGGCACCGGAGCACGGCGACTCGCCCGAGGCGTTCGGCCGCTGGGCCGCCGACGAGATCGGCCGGGCGATCGAGCGGGAGGGGCCGGACACGGTTGCCGCGGTCTTCCTGGAACCGGTGCAGAACTCCGGCGGCTGCTTCCCACCCCCTCCCGGCTACTTCGAGCGGGTCCGGGAGATCTGCGACGCGTACGACGTGCTGCTCGTCTCCGACGAGGTGATCTGCTCGTGGGGGCGGCTCGGCGAATACTTCGGCGCCGTGCGCTACGGCTACCAGCCGGACATCATCACCACCGCGAAGGGCATCACCTCCGGGTACGCCCCGCTCGGGGCGATGATCGCCAGCGACCGGCTGATGGAGCCGTTCCTCACTGAGACCGGCATGTTCGCCCACGGGGTGACCTTCGGTGGCCACCCGGTCTCCTGCGCGGTCGCCCTGGCCAACCTGGAGGTCTTCGCCCGCGAGGACCTGGTCGGGCACGTACGCGCCAACGAGGACGCGTTCCGGTCCACTCTGGAGAAGCTGAACGACCTGCCGATCGTCGGCGACGTCCGCGGCGACGGCTACTTCTACGGCATCGAGCTGGTCAAGGACAAGACGACCCGGGAGACCTTCGACGAGGCCGAGTCGGAGCGGTTGCTGCGCGGCTTCCTCTCCACGGCCCTGTTCCAGGCCGGGCTCTACTGCCGGGCCGACGACCGGGGCGACCCGGTCGTGCAGCTCGCCCCGCCGCTGATCGCCGAGCAGCAGCACTTCGACGAGATCGAGCAGATCCTGCGCACGGTGCTCACCGAGGCATGGGCACGACTCTGAGCGGCGACCCCGCCGGGCACTACCGGGAGCTGTCGCACTGGCTGTCCACACTGGATGAACCGCTGATCCCACGACCGGCGCTGCCCGGCGACGCGGACGCCGACGTGGCGATCGTGGGCGCCGGCTACACCGGGCTGTGGACGGCGTACCACCTGGCCCGGGCCGAGCCGACGCTGCGGATCATCGTGCTGGAGAAGGAGATCGCCGGATACGGCGCGTCCGGTCGCAACGGTGGCTGGTGCTCGGCGCTCTTCCCCACCTCGCTGACCGGCCTGGCCCGCCGGCACGGCCGGGACGCGGCGATCGCCATGCAACGGGCCCTGCATGAAACGGTGCGCGAGGTGGGCCGGGTGGTCGCGGCGGAGGCCATCGACTGCGACTGGGCGGACGGCGGCACGGTCACCCTGGCCCGCACCGGCCCCCAGCTCGCCCGGGCCCGGGCCGCCGTGGACGAGGCCCGCGCGTTCGGCTTCGGCGCGGAGCATCTGGCGCTGCTCGATACCGGCGAGGCCGCCGCCCGCTGCGCCGCCGAGGGGGTACGCGGTGGGACGTACACCCCGCACTGTGCGGCCGTGCACCCGGCGAAGCTGGTCCGTGGCCTGGCCCGGGTGGTGGAACGGCTCGGGGTCACCATCCACGAGCGGACGCCGGTCGCCGCGATCCGGGCCGGCGCGGCGGCCACCGCGGCCGGGACGGTACGGGCGCCGGTGGTGGTCCGGGCGACCGAGGGGTACACGCCCACGCTGCCCGGTCAGCGGCGGGCCGTGGCACCGGTGTACTCGCTGATGGTGGCCACCGAGCCGCTGCCAGCGGAGACCTGGGCGCGGATCGGGCTCGCCCAGCGCGAGACGTTCTCCGACCATCGGCACGTGATCATCTACGGCCAGCGCACCGCGGACGGCCGGCTGGCCTTCGGCGGGCGTGGCGCTCCGTACCATTTCGGGTCCCGGGTCTCCCCCGGCTACGACCGCGAGCCACGGGTCTTCGCGGCGCTGCGCCGGACGCTCGGAGAGCTCTTCCCGGTGCTCGGCCAGGACGTGCCGGTGACGCACACGTGGGGTGGCCCGCTCGGGGTGGCCCGGGACTGGGCGGCCTCGGTCGGCTTCGACCGGGCCAGCGGGCTGGCCTGGGCGGGCGGCTACGTCGGGGACGGGGTGGGCTCCAGCAACCTCGCCGGCCGCACCCTGGCCGACCTGATCCGCGGCGAGCGCACCGAGCTGACCGCCCTGCCCTGGGTCAACCACCGCTCCCGGCGCTGGGAGCCCGAGCCCCTGCGCTGGCTGGCCGTCAACACCGCCCTACGCCTGATGACCAGGGCGGACGCAACAGAACTCCGCACCAACCGCCCCTCCCGCCAGGCAAAAACCCTCTCCCGCCTCCTGGGCAACTAACCCACCCCCCGGAGGCCGGGACGGCGGTGGGTCAGTGGTTGGGGGGGATCACGCGGAGGTGGCCTCGGCGGCCGGTGGAGTGGGACTGGTCGGGGTGGGACCGGTCGTGCGGGTCCTCGGGCGGCCTCGGGGCCGGGCGGGCGGCCTCGCGGACCGCCTCGGCGAGCGCCACCAGATCGTCGGTGGTGGGCGGCGGGGGCTCGAACTCGCCCTCGTGCCGGACCACGTCCCAGCCCCGCGGCGCGGTCAGGCTGCGGGCGTGCGGCTCACACAGGTCGTACGTGTGCGGCTCGGCGAAGGCCGCCAGCGGACCCACCACCGCCGTCGACTCGTTGTAGACATAGGTCAATGTGGCGACCGCTTGCCGGGGGCAGCCGTTACGGGAGCAGCGCCGTGGTGACCTCACGGCGGCAGGGTATCTCCATTACCGGGTCCGGCGCATCGCTTCGCGTTGCGACACGCCCGTCGTGGTGATCACAATCCACCCGTCCGGCTCACGCCGCGCCACGCCAAGCGGCGCTGCCGCTGACCGGCCCGACGCGAGGGCTACCCTTTCCCTCATGACGAGCCCGGAACACCGCCGCCCCGGTTCCGGCCGGCGCGCCCATCGCGACCGGCATGGGCGCGGGCTGCGTGGGCGGTTGGTACCGGCGACCGTGCCGCTGGCGCGGACCAAGGCGGAGGTCTTCGACGACCTGGTTCTGGACACCGTCGAGACGCTGGAGCGCCGGTTCGCCAAGGAGTTGGCCGGCGTCGAGTTCGCGGTCGAGGACGTCCCGCCGGACCTGAACGTGTACGACTCCGATGTGCTGGAGGACGGCGAGGTCCCACTGGCCCGGCTGCTGCCGGGCCGTCCGGGCCGACAGGAGGTCCCGCCGCGGATCGTGCTGTACCGGCGGCCCCTGGAGTTCCGGGCGATGGACCGCGAGGACCTGGCCGACCTGGTGCACGACGTGATCATCGAACAGGTGGCGAACCTGCTCGGGGTCGACCCCGACGAGTTGGCCTGAGCCGTCCCCGCGCGGGCGAGCCGGGCGGCCCCCACCGCCCCGACTCCGCACCGCTCAGGCGGCCCGCCGCTTCAACTTGCGCCGCTCCCGTTCCGAGAGCCCACCCCAGATGCCGAACCGCTCGTCGTGACCGAGAGCGTATTCGAGGCATTCGGTCTTGACCTCGCAGCGCGAGCAGATTCGCTTCGCCTCGCGGGTCGAGCCGCCCTTCTCGGGAAAGAACGCCTCGGGGTCGGTCTGCGAGCACAGCGCCCGCTCCTGCCACTCCGGCGCGTTTCCGAGCAGGTCGGCCACCTCAAGCTGGCCGTCCATCAAATGCCTCCTTGTCGCGCACCGGCGTCATCGCCGCTGCAACCCCCCACGCGAAAGGCGTGCTTGTCCGTCCGGTCCCATTTTGTTGCGTTCCGTGCGAACAACCCCATTCAAATTACACGCGTGTAATGCGTGCGCCGTCAAGCCAAACTTGATAATGGAGTCGCCCTCCCGACACCCCCGGCCGACCACTCGGGCCGTCCAGCCTCGCAACCTGCCCTATCGATTCAGACCCCGGCCGAGTAACGCCCTCTCCGGCGAGTTGCCCGACTTTTCTGCCGTGGCGCTCCCTCGGGAGGCCACCCCCGCGACGACGGCTGGAGCACCGAACGACCCCTTCCAACAAAGCTGATCTTGGTGGGAGAAAGGTTAACGCGGCGCGGCCAAGACCGCCCGTCGAGCGGCGGACACCGCACGCGCCCCGTCCACAATGTGGACGGGGCGCGACGGACAGAAGGCGCGGTATGGTCAGCCAGCGGCTCCGAACCCGCTGCTCGGCCACACGAACTCGGCTATCGCTCCACCATGGACGGAAACCGTCCCCACTGGCGTACTCTCGTCCCACCAGACGGTATAGATGCCGGCCGGGAGATCGGGGTAGACCGCACTGTGGAACGAGCCGTCCCGCACCCGACGCTCCCGCACCGCCGAGTGGGTCCGCCGGTCCTCGGCCCGACTGATCTCGATTTCCCGGCCGTGCAACTCCCGGCCGGTGTAGACGATCAGGGCGCCCGTCTCGCCGCCCAGATCGAGCACGACGGTCCCGGTCTCCGACGGCCCGTACGCGTGCTCGTGCATCCGCCGCCCCCCCGCGGTCAGGACGACGCCGACGGGTTGTTGAACCCGTCGTACGGCGTACCGAGGTAGGGGAAGTTCCCGAGGAACGGCGCGGTCACGTCGGCGGCGCTCAACCCCGGGGTGACCGCCAA
Source organism: Micromonospora coriariae (assembly GCF_900091455.1). Taxonomy (NCBI): domain Bacteria; kingdom Bacillati; phylum Actinomycetota; class Actinomycetes; order Micromonosporales; family Micromonosporaceae; genus Micromonospora; species Micromonospora coriariae. The sequence continues at coordinate 1,754,012 of NZ_LT607412.1, forward strand.
GGCCGCAGCATCCGGGCGGAACGTCTTGTCCACCAGCGGAACGGTCACCCCGGCGATCGCCCGCAGCGCGATGCTGACCACGTCGTCGCCGACGCGCCGGCCGTTCGGGAAGCCGGCCAGGTCACCGCCCAGCACACCGAACCGGTCCGGACGCCGGCTGGGCGGGATGGCGGTGTTCAGCCGCAGCATGTCGGCCTGCACATCGCCGGTGGCGTTCGTGAACCCGTCGATCAGCCCGGCCGGCACGCCGGTGAGCAGGATCGCCACCAGATCCGCCCGGGGCTTCTTCGCCTTGCTGAGCTTGTCCAGGTTGGGAAAGACGTCCGGGTAGAGCGCGGGCAGCAGCGCGGCCAGCTCCGGCTGCTCGACGAACTGCGCGAACCGCTTGTCCTCCGACGGCGGCAGCGAGTTCCACAGGTCCTTCTTGGACATCGGCACGATGACCTCGTTGAACAACGGGTTGCCCAACCGAGACACCTGGGTGAACGGGCCGGCGGAGGTGTCCGCGGCCGCCCCGTCGCCGAGCACCCGGACCTGCCGCCGCGACGCCGACGTCCACACGCCGATCACCGACGCCCGGTCGGCCGCGCCGTACCGGTTGGCACGCCGGCGCACCCGGCTCAGCGGCACCTGCACGGCGATGCTGTGCACGTTCATCCGGTCGGTGGCGTTGACCGGCTCCCCCTCGGCCTTGAAGACCTTCTTGCCGGCCACGTGCAACTGTTGGAACGGCCGGAGCGTACCGAGGTCGAAGATCGCCCCCAGGTCGACGAAGAAGCCGTCCGCGCGCTGCCCGGCGAAGACCCGCTCCCCGGTGGAGAGCGAGTAGGTGGCCTGCCGGACCAGCTCCGCGTACTTCGGTGTGGACAGCGGGCCGACGTTGCACGGCGGGCACTGCAGCTTGTGCGCCAACCGGTGCTCCCGGCCGTCGGCCACCCGGGTCAGGCTGTAGAACTGCCGCCGGTTCCAGTTCTTGCTGTCCAGCGAATCGATCGGGCCCGTGTTGTAGAGAAAACTGTTCGGATTGGTGATCTCGGTCGTGAATTCGAACCGGTAGGTGACATCCGGATGGCCGTCGCCGTCGTTGTCGATATGGATCTCGTACCGCACGTCGTCGCCGAACTCGAAGAAGTTCGGGCCCCCGGAGGGGAGCTGCAACGGCACGTAGTTGGCGATCAGCGTGACCGAGTCGGGCTTGTCGGGGCTGACGAACGCGTACAGGTCGGAGCTGTCGGCGACCGGATCCTTGGCTATCTCCGGGGCCTCACGGTGGGAAGACATGGCGGACCAACCTCACTGGGCGGGGACAGGATGGCGAGCGGAACGTCGGTCAGCGCCGGGCGGCGCGCCGCAGCCGATCCGCCAGGCCGCGGTCGCGTACCTCGATCCGGGAGTCACCGACGAAGACGTCCATCGTTCCGGAGGCCGCGTCACGCAGGTGCACGACGATCGGGTCGTCGGCCCGACCGGCCGCGCCCGGAGCGTTCTGCGCGGCCGACAGGCCCGGCACGGTGAGCGCGGCGGCGCCGAGGGTGGCGCTGGCCGCGGCGGTCAACGTCTGCCGGCGGGTCAGTCGCGGCCACTGCCGCTTCCGCTGATCACTGGTCATGGGCACCCTTTCCGGCGGTGGCGCGAACGCGCCCGCGGGGACGGACGGGTCCGGTGCCGCCTACCGACGCCGCCGGGCCCGTGGGGGACACCGGCGGCGGTCCTCGCCGCGACCGCCACCGGCATCGCTTGGTACGGCCGGCGGCGGGAAAAGGTTCGAACTCAGGGCCGGACGTGACCGTACGCGGTCGTGCGCTTGCGGGCCGGCCGACCGGCCGCCGTGGCGATCGCCCGCAACTGCTCCTCGGTCCGCGCCGAGCCGTTGCCGGAGCCGGCCATCCGGGAGATGGTCTCCTCCATCAGCGTGCCGCCCAGGTCGTTGCAGCCGCCCTGGAGCATCGCCACAGTGCCCTCGTCGCCCAGCTTCACCCAGGAGCACTGGATGTTGTCGATCCGGCCGTGCAACAGCAGCCGGGACATCGCGTGCACCACCCGGTTCTCACGCCAGGTCGGCCCGGGCCGGGCGATGCCGGCCAGGTAGATCGGGGCGTTGGTGTGCACGAACGGCAGCGCGACGAACTCGGTGAAGCCGCCGGTGCGGTCCTGCACGCCCGCCAGCACCCGGAAGTGCGCCAGCCACTGCCCGGGATGGTCGACGTGGCCGTACATCATCGTGGAGCTGGACCGGATGCCCAGCTCGTGGGCGGTGCTGACCACCTCGACCCAGGCGGCGGCCGGGAGTTTGCCCTTGGTCAGCACCCAGCGCACGTCGTCGTCGAGGATCTCCGCGGCAGTGCCCGGGATGGTGTCCAGCCCGGCCTCGCGCAGCTGGGTCAACCACTCGCGCACCGGCACGCCCGCCTTCGCCGCGGCGGTGACGATCTCCATCGGGGAGAACGCGTGCACGTGCATCCCCGGCACCCGGGCCTTGATGGCGCGCACGATGTCGGCGTACCCGGTGACCGGCATCTTCGGGTCGATGCCGCCCTGAAGGCAGACCTCGCTGGCGCCGGCCGCCCACGCCTGCTCGGCCCGGTCGGCGACCTGGTCGACGGAGAGACGGTACGCGTCGGCGTCCCGCTCGCGCTGCGCGAAGGCACAGAACCGGCAGCCGACGTAGCAGACGTTGCTGAAGTTGATGTTGCGGTTGACCACGTAGGTGACGTCATCGCCGACCGCGTCCCGACGCACGTCGTCGGCGAGCCGGCACAACTCGTCGAGCGCCGGCCCGTCCGCGCCGAACAGCGCAAGCGCGGCATCGGTGTGCCCCGGCTCCAGCAGCGCGGCCGGGTCGTCGGCGGCGAGCCGCAGCCCGGCCCGCAGGTCGTGGTCGCCAACCTGGGCGGCCGGCCCGGCGGTCACCTTCGTGGCCACCTCCACCCAGTCACCGTAGACGCTGTCGAAGTCGCCGCGGCGGTCCTCCGTACGCCCGGTGGTGTCGATGGTGGCGTGCAGGTCGGTCCGCCCGCCGAACACCTCCTCCGGCTCCTGCCAGGGGCGGCCCTGCGGCATCGCGGACTCGACGGCCATGCCGGAACTCGGGTCGGCCAGCGCGGTCACGTGCGGCAGCAGCCGGGGGTCGAGCCAGGGGTCGCCGGCGCGTACGTACTCGGGGTAGATGGTCAGCCGCTCGCGCAGCGTGAACCCGGCCAGCTCGGTGTGCCGGGCCAGCTCCTCGATCTGCGGCCAGGGGCGCTCCGGGTTGACGTGGTCCGGGGTGAGCGGGGAGACACCGCCCCAGTCGTCGATGCCGGCCCGCAGCAGCAGGTCGTACTCGCCGGCGATGAGGTTCGGCGGGGCCTGGATGCGGGCCTTCGGCCCGAGCAGCAGCCGGGCCACCGCCACCGTGGCGGCCAGGTCGTGCAGCTCCGCGTCGGGCATCCCACGCATCGCGGTGTCCGGCTTGGCGCGGAAGTTCTGCACGATCACCTCCTGGAGGTGCCCGTACTCCCGGTGCGCGCGACGGATCGCGAAGAGCGCGTCGACCCGCTCGGCCGGGGTCTCCCCGATGCCGATCAGGATGCCGGTGGTGAACGGCACCCCGACCCGGCCCGCGTCGTCGAGCACCCGCAGCCGGACCGCCGGCTCCTTGTCCGGTGAGCCGAAGTGCGGGCCACCCGGCTCCGACCAGAGCCGGGTGGCCGTGGTCTCCAGCATCATGCCCATGCTCGGCGCGACCGGCTTGAGCCGTTGCAGCTCCGACCAGGACAGCACCCCGGGGTTGAGGTGCGGCAACAGCCCGGTCTCCTCCAGCACCGCCACCGCACAGGCGCGCAGGTAGTCCAGAGTGGAGTCGTAACCGCGCTCGTCCAGCCAGCTCCGGGCCGCCGGCCAGCGCTCCTCCGGCCGGTCGCCGAGAGTGAACAGGGCCTCCTTGCAGCCCTGCTCGGCACCCGCCCGGGCGATGGCCAGCACCTCGTCGCGATCAAGGAACGGCGCCGGCAGCCGGTGCGGCACTGTGGCGAACGTGCAGTAGTGGCAGCGGTCCCGGCAGAGCCGGCTCAGCGGGATGAAGACCTTCTTGGAGTACGTGACCACGCCGGGACGGCCGGCCTCGCGCAACCCGGCGTCGCGGATCCCGCCGGCCACCCGGAGCAACTCGTCGAGCGCGTCACCGCGGGCGGAGAGCAGCGCGGTCGCCTCGTCGACGTCCAGCGCCCGCCCGGTCGCGGCCCGACCCAGGGCACGCCGCACGCTCGCCTCGCTCGGGCCGGAGTGGGTGCGATCAACCATCCGCTCAGCCTATGCGCTGCGCTCGCCCGCCCCACCGCTCCCCACCGACACCCGCACCTTCTCCCCCGCGGGGACGGTCAGCGGGGTGGTTGTTGGGGGTTGTCGCCTGGGTTGATGTGCTGGGTGCGGTCGGCGTCCGTGTCGCCGGGGCGGGGGATCGCCTGGGTCGGGTCGGCGGACTGGCGCGGAATCGCCTGGGTCGGGTCCGCCGACGGCGGCTGGCCGAACGGCGGCGCGGCCGGTGGGGCGGACTGCGGGGCGAACGGCGGGGCGGACTGCGGGGCCGGGTTGACCGGCGGCGGCGACTGCGGCGCGGACCCGAACGGCGGTGCCGACTGCGGCGCCGACCCGAACGGGGGCGAGGGCTGGCCGTACTGGCCCGGGTGCTGCGCCGGCGGGTATCCGCCCGGCTGGCCCGGAGCGGGCCAACCGCCGCCCGGCTGGGCTCCGGGCTGCCCCGGGGCCGGCCAGCCGCCCTGCTGCTGCGGCCAGCCCGGCTGCGGCTGGCCGTAGACGCCCGGCTGGGGCTTCGGCCGCGGCACGTAGTACAGCTTCCGCCAGACCGCGTAGACCACCCAGGCGGCGGCCGCGAAAATCATCAGCCAGGCGAACCGGGTGAGTACGCCGAGCAGCGCGTCGAGCACCTCGGCCTCGGTCAGCCGGCCCACCGTCCAGATCAGCATGGTCAGCGTGCCGAGCAGCGCGCTGACCGCGTACTCGCCGAGGGCCATCTGTGTGATCAGCTTCGCCTTCGGCAGCACCGGCGAGACGTGGGTGGCCAGCAGCACGGCCAGCAGTGGCAGGCCCACCGCCTCCAACCCGATGAACGTGAAGAAGGCACTGCCCGCACGCTCGGTGAACGAGATGTAGTCGTTCGGGCTGAGCAGCCGGAGCAGGCCCACGAAGAGGAACACCGCGTTGGCGCCGAGCAGCGCGAGCGCACCCAGTTCGCGTAGTGGCTTGGTCAGCTGGCGGGCCTGGGACGCGTCGGTGGACGCGGGCTCGGCGGGGCTGGTCACGAACTCCCCCTCGGGGCATGGACGGACAGGGCGCACGTGAGCCTAGTCTCCCGGACCACCGGCGGACCGGAGGCGTCACGTGCGCGAGGATGGTCGACATGCGCATCGTGGTTCTGGCTGGCGGCATCGGCGGCGCCCGGTTCCTGCTCGGCGTCCGGGCGTACGCCCGAGAGGTCGGCGCCGAGGTGACCGCCGTCGTCAACGTCGGCGACGACCTGTGGCTGCACGGGTTGAAGATCTGTCCCGACCTGGACAGCGTCATGTACACCCTCGGCGGCGGCGCCGATCCCGAGCGGGGCTGGGGCCGGGTCGGTGAGAGCTGGACCGTCAAGGAGGAGCTGGCCGCGTACGGGGCGGAGCCGACCTGGTTCGGCCTCGGCGACAAGGACATCGCCACCCACCTGGTGCGCAGCACAATGCTCAACGCCGGCTACCCCCTGCACGCGGTCACCGAGGCGCTGGCGACCCGCTGGGAGCCGGGCGTACGCCTGCTCCCGGCGACCGACGACCGGCTGGAGACGCACGCGGTCATCGACGATGACCAGGGCCAGCGGGCGATTCACTTTCAGGAGTGGTGGGTGCGGTACCGGGCGGACATCCCCACCCACCGTTTCGTCTTCGTGGGGGCCGAGACGGCCAAGCCGGCGCCCGGGGTCCTGGAGGCGATCGGCACCGCCGACCTGGTGCTCATAGCGCCGAGCAACCCGGTGGTGAGCGTGGCGCCGGTGCTGGCCGTGCCGGGGCTCCGGGAGGCGGTGGCGGCGGGTCCGGCCCCGGTGGTGGGCGTCTCGCCGATCATCGGCGGTGCGCCGGTCCGCGGGATGGCCGACCGCTGCCTCGCCGTGCTCGGTGTGGAGTGCAGCGCGGCCGGGGTGGGCCGGCTCTACGGCGGCCGGGCGGCCGGTGGGCTGCTGGACGGCTGGCTGGTTGCCGAGGAGGACGCGGGCACCGTGGTGCCGGAGGTGACGGTCCGCGCGGTGCCGTTGCGGATGACCGACGAGGCGGCGACGGCGGCGATGGTCCGCGCCGCGGTGGAGTTGACGTGAGGCTGGAGATCCTGCCGGTGCTGGGCATCGGCCACGTGACCGAAGGCGACGACCTGGCGGCACTGATCGCCGGCGCCGCGCCCTGGCTGCGCGACGGCGACGTGCTGGTCGTCACCAGCAAGATCGTCTCCAAGGCGGAGGGGCGGTTGGTCGACGTCCCGGCGGACGGACCCGAGCGGCTCGCCGCCCGCGACGAGGTGCTGGCCTCCGAGACCGCCCGGGTGGTGGCCAGCCGGGGGCCGACCCGGATCGTGCAGACCCACCACGGCTTCGTGATGGCGTCCGCCGGCATCGACGCGTCGAACGTGGACAAGACCCGGCTGGTGCTGCTGCCGGTGGATCCGGACGCCTCCGCCCGGGCGCTACGCGCCGCACTGCGCGCACGCTACGACCTGGACCTCGCCGTGATCATCACCGACACCATGGGCCGGCCCTGGCGCAACGGGTTGACCGACGTGGCGCTCGGGGTGGCCGGGATGCCGGCCATCCGCGACCACCGTGGCGAGGTCGACCCGTACGGCAATGAGCTGCAGCTGACCCAGATGGCCGTGGTGGACGAGCTGGCGGGCGCCGGCGAGCTGATCAAGGGCAAGTGCGACCAGGTCCCGGTGGCGGTGGTGCGGGGCTACCTCTCCGCCACCAGCCCGGACGACTCCGCCGGGGCGCAGGCACTGGTCCGCGATGCGGCGCAGGACCTCTTCTCGCTCGGGACCGCCGAGGCGCGGGCGGCGGGGCTGGCCGACGCCGCCACCCTGACCGACGCTCCCGGGCCCACGCCGGCCGACCCGGCCGCCGCGCGACGTGCGATCGACGCGGTCGCCGGGGTGGTCGCCCCCGGCACGGTCTTCACCCTGGTCGACGAGGCGGACGTACGTGCCGGCCTGATCGCCAAGGTGCCCGGCTGGCCGGACGGCGCGACGGCCCTGGTGCTCGGCTCGCCACCGGCTCCGGTGGATCCGATGGACCTGGTCCGCTTCGGCGCCGACCTGCACCGGCTGCAGGTGGCCCTGGCCGCCGAGGGCGTCGGGTCGACAGTGCTGCCCCCGCCGGCCGGCAGCCCGGCCAGCGCCACACTCGCCCTCTGACGGCCGGCCGGCCGGGTCAGGCGTCCAGCATGGCCCGGCCGAGTGGGGTCAACGTGTGCAGCACGGTGTTGCGGTCCCGGTGGCTGACCAGCAGGCCGGCGTTGCGCAACACGGTCGCGTGCTGACTGGCCGCCGCCGCTGAGATGTTGAGCCTGCGGGCCACCTCTCCCGTGGTGCAGCCGTCATCGCTGGCCTGCAAAACCGCCGCCCTGGTCCGGCCGAGCAGCGCGGCGAGCGAGTCGCGGCCGGCCGGGCCGGCCCCGTCGGTCGCCGCCAACCCGCCCAGCCGGTCCACCGGGTAGACCAGCACCGGCGGCAGCGCCGGGTCGAGCAGGGCGACCGGGGTGGCGGCGCAGAAGAACGACGGCACGAGCAGCAGGCCCCGGCCGTCCAGGTGCAGCTCCCGGCTGTGCGGGTAGTCGCGCACCTCGAGCACACCGTTCTCCCAGCGCATCGCCGGCCGGAGGCTGGTGAGCAGCCCCTCCATGCCGCCGTCGAGCAGGGCCCGGGCCCGGCGGGACCGGTCCGCCGCCACCGCGGACTGGATCCGGCTCCAGTACGGGCTGATCGCCAGCGACCGGTACTGCTCCATGGACTCGGCGAGGTGGCGCAGCGCCACCACCTCGCCCCGAGCCAGCGCGCCGGCCGAGGACGGCAGCGGGTTCTCGGTGGCCAGCACGCTCAGGTCGCGGTGCAACCGCTCGGTCGGGGTGCTGCGGACCGCTTCCAACCCGGCGTCGAAGCCCTCGACGCTGGCATACGGGGTGAGGAAGTCGGGGAAGTAGCCGCGCGGCGGGCTCAACGCGAAGAGCAGCCGGAGCTGGTCGGAGGCCGCGTCCTGGCGCAGCCCTCGGGACACCGTGCGCCGCCAGTTGTCGGTCAGCGGATCACGGCCGCGGCCCTGCAACAGGTGCAGGCTGAGGACCAACTCCCAGACCGGGTCCGCCGCCGGCGCCACCCGGGTCCGGAGGATGTCCTCGCCAGAAAAGTGGATCTTCAGCATGCAGCGCTCCTGAGCCGCCGGGCAGGGGGATGCCGGGTGGCTGTTCGACTCTACCTGGCCGGCACTTATCTCCATCTTTAAGCCTGGACTGAAAAACCTCGACGCTTCCCGGGGCGGTTCGGCATGCTTCCAGTGCCCGAGCACGGCACCCACGCGTCACGCACGCGCGCGGCGCCTGGCACCGGGACCGGGGGAGGACCGGTGATCGGGCGGCACCACGAGGGTCTGCGGCCCTTGCTCCGCAGAGGTGCCGTCCGGTCACTCCGTCGTCGCATCACCTGCTGCGCGGCTCAGCCGACCCAGAGCGCGACCCGGTGGTCCTCGTCGGTGACCCGCGCCGGCAGCAGATCGCTGGCCTCGTTGCCGGCCACCACGAATTCGGGGACTCGCAGAGTCACCGCGCCAGCGTACGGAGCGCGCGCTCGTAGAGTGGCGGGGTGCCCGACACCGCGCTCACCGGACCCCCCGCCCACCCGACCGACCCCGACACGTACGCGGCGCTGCACGCCGACGCCACCGCGCTGCTCGACGGCTGGCGGCCCACCAGCCCCGCCGCTGCCGCCGCCCGGGACCGGACCCGCGAACTGCTCGACGGCGGGCCCGTCACGATGAGCCGGCCGCACCGCCCCGGGCACGTCACCGCCAGCGCGCTGGTGCTGGACGCCACCGGCTCGCGGGTGCTGCTCTGCCTGCACGTCAAGTTCGGGCGCTGGGTGCAGCTCGGCGGGCACTGCGAGCCGACCGACCGGACCCTGGCCGGCGCCGCGCTACGCGAGGCCACCGAGGAGTCCGGGATCGCCGGCCTGCGCATCGACCCGGTGCCCATCGACGTGGACATCCACCCGGTGGGCTGTCAGGGAGGCTCCCTGCACCACGACGTCCGGTTCGCCGTGCTCGCCCCGCCCGGTGCCGTCGAGCAGGTCAGCGACGAGGCCGAGGCGCTGGGGTGGTTCCCGCCGGACCGCCTCCCCGAGCCACTGGCCGGCGGGACCGTGCAACTGGTCGCGCCGGCCCTCGCGGCCCTCAGACGTAGCCCTCTTCGCCTCGCTCCTTGAGCTCGTCGACCAGGGCCTTGACGTCCTGGGCCCGGTCCCGTGGGCAGACCAGCACCGCGTCCGGAGTGTCCACCACGATCAGGTCACGCACCCCGAGGGCGGCCACCAACCGGCCGGACTGCGGCACCACCACCAGGTTGGAGCTGTCCCGCAGCAGCACCCCCGGCTTGGCGTCGGCGCCGAGCACCACGTTGCCAGACGCGTCGGCCGGCAGCACCTCGCCGAGGGTGTGGAAGTCACCGACGTCGTTCCAGCCGAAGTCACCCGGCACGGTGGCCACCCGGCCCGCGGTGGCCGCGCCCTCCATCACCGCGTAGTCCACGGAGATCTTCGGCAGGGTCGGCCAGACCGTACCGAGCACGTCGTCCTGCTCCGGGGTGCCCCAGGCGGCGGCGATCGCGGTGACCCCGGCGTGCAGGGCCGGCTGCTGGCGGAGCAGTTCGGCGAGGAACACGTCCACCCGCCAGACGAACATGCTCGCGTTCCACAGGTGCCGGCCCGAACGGACGTACGCCTCGGCCACCTCGGCGGCCGGCTTCTCCTTGAACTCGGCCACCGGACGCCATGGGGCGTCCTCGGTCGGATCGCCGGTCTCCAGGTAGCCGTAGCCGGTCTCCGGCCGGGTCGGGGTGATCCCGACCGTCATCAGCATGCCCCGCTCCGCGCCACGGACCGCCTCCCGGACCGTCCGCACCCAGCTCTCCGGGTCGCCGATCAGGTGGTCGGCCGCGAAGCTGCCCATCACCGCGTCCGGATCGCGCAGCGCGATCACCGCGGCGGCCAGCGCGATCGCCGCGCAGGAGTCCCGGGGTGAGGGTTCGACCAGAATGTTCTCCTCCGGCAACCCGGTCAGCTGCCGGGCCACCGCCGCGACGTGCGCGGCTCCGGTGACCACGAGGATGCGGTCCGGTGTGGTCAACGGCGCGAGCCGCGCCACGGTCGCCTGGAGAAGCGATGCGTTGGAGCCAGTCAGCGGATGGAGGAACTTGGGGTGACCAGCTCGGGACAACGGCCACAACCTCGTGCCGCTGCCACCTGCCGGGATGACCGCATAGAGCATCCGCACATCATGCCCGACGGACCCCGGCAGGGTGGGCGGCTCGCCATCCGGCGCCCGGACGGTCACGAGCGGGCGCGGCTCCACGCGGCGATGTGCACCTCGGCGCTGGACTCCCAGGTGAACTCCTTGGCCCGGTCGAAACCGGCCTTCGCCAGCGACAACCGGCGCTGCTCGTCGTCCAGCAGGGCGGCCAGGTCGGTGCCGATCTGCTCCGGATCCTCCGAGGTGTACGCGACGGCGTCGCCGCCCACCTCGGGCAGCGAGAGCCGGGGCGTGGTCAGCACCGGGGCGGCGCAGGCCATCGCCTCCAGGATCGGCAGCCCGAATCCCTCGCCGTAGGAGGGGTAGGCCGCGACCAGCGCGCCGCCGAGGAAGCCGGGCAGGTCGCCGTAGCGCAGGTAGCCGGGGCGCAGCAGCCGCAGGTGGGACGGGACCTCGGCCACCGCCCGATCGATGTCGTCGTCGTGCCCCTGCCCGCCGGCGATCACCAGGGCCGGTGGGTCGACCCGGTCGGCCACCGCCTTGGCCCAACCGCGGATCAGGTTGGGTACGTTCTTGCGCGGCTCCTTGGCGCCGAGGAAGGCGACGTAGCTGCTGTTGCCCAACCCCAGGCGGGCGCGCACCCGGGCCTTCTCCTCCTCGCTGGGCGCGTGGAAGGCGGCGTGGTCGACCCCGTGGTAGGCCACGTCGATCCGCGTCGGGTCGGCGTCGAGCAGCCGGATCAGCTCGTCCCGGGTGGCCTTGCTGGGCACGATCACCCGGTCCGCCCGGCGCAACGAGGTCTTGATGGCGCTGCGGAAGAAGGTCCGGCGGGACTTGTCGTAGTGCTCCGGCTCGGTGAAGAACGTCGCGTCGTGCACGGTGACCGTGACCGGGCACCCCGCCCGCAGCGGGCAGGTGTAGAAGGGCGAGTGCAGGACGTGCGCGCCCACCTGCTGAGCGAGCAGCGGCAGGCCGGTCTGCTCCCAGGCGAGCCGCGCCGGGCGGTGCGCCACGGCGGCCGGGGCGGGGATGATCTCCGCGCCGGGCAGCATCCGCGTGTACCGCTCGAGGTCGGTGCGGAGGCTGACCACCGCCAGCTCCACCCCCGACCCACACACCTTGCCGAGGGCACCGAGCAGACCATCGACGTATCGACCGACACCACCACGGTCGGCGGGGACACTCGTGGCGTCGATGAGCACGCGGGGCGGGCGACCGGCGGTCACGGGGCGACTCCTTGCACTGGCGGGTCTGTGGGGAACAACACTCCGGGGGCCAAGCCTACGCCGGAGCACGGGGCCGACGCTGACTGCGACCCGACGGTACGCCGACTTGTCATCGTCTTCGAGTACGGCCCACAGGGGCGTATCGTTCGCGCCGATGGCCGACAACATTGCCCGGGTGTTCGCCGACGCGATCGCGACCGACCCGACCCGACCGTTGCTGACCTGGTACGACGACGCCAGCGGCGACCGCACCGAACTCTCCGGCGCCACACTGGCGAACTGGGTGGCGAAGACCGCCAACCTCCTCGTCGACGAGGTGGCCCTCGCCCTGGGTGATCCGGCCGGCGTGCTCCTGCCGCCGCACTGGCAGACCGCGGCGGTGCTGCTGGGTTGCTGGTCGGCGAAGCTGAGCGTGGTCGACACGCCGGGCGACGTGGACGTGCTCTTCGCGGCGGCCGACCGGCTCGACGAGGCGCAGTCCTGGTCCGCCGGTGAGCGGTACGCCCTGGGGCTGTCGCCGCTCGCCGCCCCGCTGCGGCAGGTGCCGCCCGGGTTCGCCGACTACGTGGTCGAGGTTCGCCGGCACGGCGACCACTTCACCCCGCAGCCCGGGCCGGGCCCCGCCGACACTCCCCTGCTGGCCCGCGCCGAGGCCCGCGCCACCGAGCTGGGCATCGCGCCCGGCGCCCGGATTCTGGTCGACGCCGCGGCGTACCCCGACCCGGTGGACTGGCTGCTGGCCCCGCTGACCCGGGCCGCCACCGTCGTCCTCTGCGCCAACCTCGACCCCGCACGGCTGTCCGCACGGCTGAACGCGGAACAGGTCACCCACCCGCTGCCGTGACCCACCACCCGCCAGCGGTCAGGCGGGGGTGGCGTCGGGGGCGCGGCGTTGGGCGAACGCGACGAAGGCCGTGAGGGACTCGGGATTGGCCAGGGCGCCCTTCGCGGCCGCCGAGTCGACCGGGGTGCCGGTGAGGATCTTCTTGACCGGGACCTCCAGCTTCTTCGCCGAGAGGGTGCGGGGCACGGCGCGCACCTGATGGATCTCGTCGGGCACGTGCCGGGGAGAGAGCGCCGTACGCAGCTCGCGGCAGATCTTCGCGCGCATCGGGTCGTCCAGCTCCAGACCCTCGGCGAGCACCACGAAGAGCAGCAGCTCGCCGGCGCCGCCCTCGTCATCCTCCAGGTGCACGACGACCGAGTCGACCACCTCGTCCAGCCCCTCGACCACCGAGTAGAACTCGGCGGTGCCCAACCGCACCCCGCCACGGTTGAGAGTGGCGTCCGAGCGTCCGGTGATCACGCAGCCGCCCCGGTCGTTGATGGTGATCCAGTCGCCGTGCCGCCAGACGCCCGGGTAGACGTCGAAGTAGGCCTCGGAGTAGCGGGTGCCGTCCGGGTCGTTCCAGAAGGCCACCGGCATGCTCGGCATCGGCTCGGTGATCACCAGCTCACCCAGCTCGCCGATCACCGGGGTGCCGTCGGCGGAGCGAGCCTCCACCTTGGCGCCCAACGCCCGGCAGGCGATCTCGCCGGCGTACACCGGCAGCAGCGGCACCCCGCCGACGAAGCCGGTGCACACGTCGGTGCCGCCGGACAGGGACTGGAGTTGGAGGTCGTCGCCGACGGTCTCGTACACCCAGGTGAAGCCCTCGGCGGGCAGCGGCGCACCGGTGGAGCCGACGGCGCGCAGCGCGGACAGGTCGGCGACCTCCCGCGGCACCAGCCCGGCCTTGCGGCAGGCCAGCAGGAACGGTGCCGAGGTGCCGAAGTACGTGGTGTCGGTCTCCGCCGCCAGCCGCCACAGCCCACCCAGGTCGGGGTGGCCCGGGTTGCCGTCGAAGAGCACGATGGTCGCGCCCACCGCCGGGCCGGAGACCAGGAAGTTCCACATCATCCACCCGGTGGTGGTGAACCAGAAGAACCGGTCGGCCGGGCCGAGGTCGTGGTGCAGGGCGAGCATCTTCAGGTGCTCCAGCAGGATGCCGCCGTGGCCGTGCACGATCGGCTTGGGCAGCCCGGTGGTGCCCGAGGAGTAGAGCACGTACAGCGGGTGGTCGAACGGCACCGGCGTGAACGTCAGCGGCTCGTCCGTGGGCGCGGCCAGGTCGACCCAGCCCAGGGCGTCCTGCGGAGCGGCCTTCGGGTCCAGGTAGCCGATGCTGACGGTGTGCCGCACCGACGGCAGGGCGGCCCGGATGGCGGCGACCTCGGCGCGCCGGTCCACCGGCTTGTCGCCGTACCGGTAACCGTCCACGGCGACCAGCACTGTCGGTTCGATCTGCTGCCAGCGGTCGGTGACGCTGCGGGTGCCGAACTCGGGCGCGCAGGACGAGAAGATCGCGCCCAGGCTGGCGGTGGCCAGCAGCAGGACGTACGTCTCAGGAATGTTCGGGGCGTACGCCGCCACCCGGTCACCGGCGGTGACGCCGAGTCGGCGCAGCCCGGCCGCGACCCGGCGGACCTGCTCGCGCAACTCCCCGGCGGTCAGCGTGACCGGCGCCCGGGTCTGCCCGTGCGCGATCACCACCGGGTCGTCGTCGGCCCGCCCCGGCATCCGCAGCACGTTCTCCGCGTAGTTCAGCGTGGCCCCGGGGAACCAGCGGGCACCGGGCATCCCCCGCTCGGCCAGCGTGGCGGTCGGCGGGGTGTGCGCCACCACCTCGAAGTGGTCCCAGATGGATCGCCAGAACCCGTCCAGGTCGGTGACCGACCAGCGCCACAGCGCGTCGTAGTCAGCGAAGTCCAGGCCGCGGTGCTCCCGCAGCCAGCGCAGGTAGCCGCCGATCCGGGACCGCTCGCGTACGTCCGCCGGCGGCGTCCACAGCACATCACCCACTGCTCCACCCTCCCCTGGCCCGGCACGACACTGTGAATGGGCCGTGGCGCCATCTTGCCCTACCTGGAAGCGCCATTCTGCGCACCGGGTACGAGCACCGACGCGTGCCCACCCCACACTCCACGCCCCCAACCCATGTGGGAAGAAGGAAGGGCACCTTCTTAACGCCTGGAGTTGTACAGGGGCCCCCTATTAACAGCTGGCGTTAGTAAGGGGCCCTTCCTTACACCTCAGCCGGCGCGGTGGGCCTGGATGGCGCGGCGGCGGGCGAGGCGATGCGCCCGGCGGATCTCGGCCTCCCGGTACCGGCGCTCGTCCTCCGGCGTCTCCGGGAGCACCGGGCGGACCGTCCGCGGCGCCCCGCCCACGTCCACCCCGACGAAGACCAGGTACGCGGTGGCCACCCGGACCGGCGCGTCCTCGGCGGAGTCCCACCGTTCGGCGACCACCCGTACGCCCACCTCCATCGAGGTCTGCCCGGTCCAGTTCACCTGGGCGTGCGCGTGCACCAGGTCACCGACCCGTACCGCCTCGGAGAAGACGATCTCGTCGATCGCCGCCGTCACCGCGGTCCCGCCGCTGTGCCGGGCTGCCGCGGCCCCCGCCACGTCGTCCACGAACTTCATCAGGACCCCGCCGTGCACGGTGCCGTACAGGTTCACGTCGACTGCGGTCATGATCTTGCTCAGGGTGACGCGGGAGTACGACGTCGGCTTGCCGGTCGGAGCGGCGGAGAGGTGCTCGGTCATGCCGGAAACGGTACGGTGCCCGGATGCGACATCTCTGGAGCTTCCTCGCCGGGCTGGTGGTGGTGCCCATCACCTGGGTGCTGGTCACACTCGGACAGGACGGGTCGAGCCGGACGGTCGACCGCTGGGTGGAGATCGGCACGTTCAACACCGCCAACCTGATCGAGCCGGCCGTGTACCTCGGTGTCGGCGGTGTCCTGCTGGGCCTGCTCGGCACACTGCGCGTCTCGCCGCTGGGCCCGCTGGTCGCCGGGCTGCTGCTGGTCACCCCGTACGTCGGGATGTTCGTGGCGCCGTTCGAGGTACGGGATGCGATCCCGCACGGGTGGAAGGTGTTCGGCGACCCGCTGCCGCTGCGGCTTCCGGTGGAGAACGGCACCCTCTTCCTGATCGGCCTGCTGCTGCTGATGGCGGCGTTCAGCAGGCAACGTTGGCAGCAGTGGCCGCGTCCGGTGACCGAGCCGGCCATGGCAGCGGCGCCGACGGGTGGCCCCCGCAGCGACGACTTCACCCTGACCGACTGGCCACCCGCCGAGCCCGCCGAGCGCGACACCACCCCGCCCACCCTCGGTTACCCGGCCGATCCGACGCCGACCGACCCACTGCCCCGCCGGGTGGGTGGCGAGTCGCCGTGGTCCGCGCCGCCGCGCGGCCAGCCGCGCCCCGAGGACACCACCGAGATCCGCTGACCGTGGGGCGGGCCGGGCGATCGGCCCGCCCCCAACCCGGAACCCGCCGTGCTAGTGCAGTGCGACGGCCAGGTCCGCATCGACGGTGCCGAGGTCGGCGCGGGGAACGACGAAGAGCATGACCAGCGTCGCGGCGGCCATGCCGCCCGCGATCACGATCGCCATCGGCACGCTCCCGGTGCCGAACAGGCCGACCAGCGGCGCCGACAGCGCGCCGACGCCGAACTGCACGGCGCCGAGCAGCGCGGCGGCGGTTCCGGCGGCCTCGCTGTGCCGGGTCATCGCCAGCGCCGGCGCGTTCGGCAGGGCCAGGCCCGCCGCGGCGAGGACCAGCCACAGCGACGCGAGCAGCGTGCCCAGACCACCGAGGCCGGTCGCGGCGAACATCACCAGCAGCAGCCCGGCCGCGGTCCCGGCGATCAGGGCGCTGATCAGGATCTGCTGCGGGGTGTAGCGGCGCAGCAGCCGGACGTTGAACTGGGTGGCGCCGATCAGGCCGACCGCGCCCGCCCCGAAGGCCAGCCCGAACTGCTGCTCGTTCAGGCCGTACTGCTCCTGGAGCACGAAGGACGAACCGGAGACGTACGCGAACAGCGCGGCCATGGCCAGCCCGGCGACCAGCACCAGACCGACGAACGCCCGGTCGTTGAGCAGCCGCCGGTAGTCCCGAATGGTGGCCCCCACCCCGCCGCGCCGACGGCGGGTCACGGGCAGGGTCTCCGGCAGCCGCAACGCGGCGACGACGATCAGCAGCGCGCCCAGCACGGCCAGCGCCGCGAAGACGCCCCGCCACTCGGTCCAGCGCAGCAGGCCACTGCCCAGGGTCGGCGCGAGGATCGGGGCCAGCCCCATGACCAGCATCAGCCGGGAGAAGATCCGGGCGAACGAGGCGCCGCTGAACAGGTCGCGCACGACCGCGGTGGCGACCACTGTGGCGGCCGCCACGCCGAGCCCCTGGAGCACGCGCAGGGTGCCGAGCACGGCGATGTTGGGCGCGAAGACGCACAGCACGGACGCCACGACGTGCGCGGCCAGCCCGGCCAGCAGCGGCACGCGCCGGCCCACCACGTCGGAGAGCGGCCCGATCAGCAGCTGGCCCAGCGCGAGGCCGAGCAGCGTGCCGGTCAGCGTCAACTGCACCGCGGTCTCGGTGGTCTGCAGGCCGGCCGTGATGGCGGGCAGGGCCGGCAGGTACATGTCGATGGTCAGCGGCCCGACCGCGATCATCGCGCCCAGCACGAGCACGAGTTGCGCCCGCTGGCGGTTGCTCATCAGGTCGCCGGGCAGCACCTCCCGCTCGGAGGCGGTGTCCGGGGCGGTCTTCTCCACCAACTGCTTCATCATCTCGATCTCTCTGCGTGGCTTCGGACGTCGTTGGGCGTGCCCGACGTTGGGCAGCGAGTGGATGGCGAGGCGGGGTCGCGGCGGACGCGCGGCCAGGGTGAACGGAATGGTCGATCAGGCTCGGTGATTCTCCCTTCCAACCAACATCGTTGACCCGCTCAACGATGTCGGTGTGTGGGGACTCACGTACGAACGCCGACCGCCTCACCGCCGGGCGGCGGTGAGGCGGTCGGTCTCGAAGTCAGGTGGCGGGCGCCTAGACAGCGCCGCTGAGCAGTTGTCGCGCCATGACGATCCGCTGCACCTGGTTGGTGCCCTCGTAGATCTGGGTGATCTTGGCGTCCCGCATCATCCGCTCGACCGGGTAGTCCCGCGTGTAGCCGTACCCCCCGAGCAGCTGCACCGCGTCGGTGGTGATCTCCATGGCGGCGTCCGAGGCGAAGCACTTCGCCGCCGCGCCGAAGTAGGTCAGGTCCGCGTCGCCGCGCTCGGACTTGCCGGCCGCGGCGTAGGTGAGCTGCCGGGCCGCCTCCAGCTTCATGCCCATGTCGGCGAGCATGAACTGGACGCCCTGGAACTCGGCGACCGCCTTGCCGAACTGCCGGCGCTCGGCGACGTACCCCTTGGCGTAGTCGAGCGCGCCCTGCGCGATCCCGATGGCCTGGGCGGCGATGGTGACCCGGGTGTGGTCGAGGGTCTTCATCGCGGTGGCGAAGCCGGTGCCCTCCGCGCCGATGATGCGATCCGCCGGAATGCGTACGTTGTCCAGGTAGACCTCGCGGGTGGGCGAGCCCTTGATGCCGAGCTTCTTCTCCGGGGCGCCGAAGCTCACCCCGGCATCGGACTTCTCGACCACGAAGGCCGAGATTCCCCGGGACCGGGCCGTCGGGTCGGTGACCGCGAAGACGGTGTAGAACTCGGAGACGCCGGCGTTGGTGATCCAGCGCTTCACCCCGTTGAGCACCCAGTGATCCCCGTCACGCACCGCGCGGGTGGTCATCGAGGCCGCGTCGCTGCCCGCCTCCGGCTCGGAGAGGCAGTACGAGAACATCGCGTCCCCAGCCGCCACCGGCGTCAGGTAGCGCCGCTTGAGCTCCTCGGAGCCGGACAGCAGCAGCGGCATCGTGCCGAGCTTGTTGACCGCCGGGATCAGCGAGGAGGACGCGCAGGCCCGCGCCACCTCCTCGATCACAATGGCGGTGGCCAGGGCATCCGCGCCGGCGCCGCCGTACTCCTCGGGGATGTGCGGGGCATGGAAGTCGGCCGCCCGCAGAGCGTCGTAGGACGCCTTCGGGAACTCACCGGTCTCGTCGGCCTCGGCGGCGTGCGGAGCCACCTTCGCCGTGCAGACCTCCCGGACCGCCTCCCGGATCGCCTCGTGCTCCTCCGGCAACCGGTAGACGTCGAACGACTCGCCTGCGGCCACGTTGGCCCTCCTCTTCACCGCTATCATGCGCAGTCTGTAGCCTCCGCTGACCGCGACCGCGCAGACTGAAGGATAGCGACTGCAGTTCAGGTGGATGTTACCGGCGCGTAGGTACAGGTTCGACGGAGCACCCCGGCCGCCGAGCGATGATGGAAGACAGACAATGAGCCACCCCTCCGGTGCCCGGCCAGGCGCCGCAGCAGAATGCGACGCGACGAAGCGCCGCCAGTGCGAGCGGAGAAGACAGGCGTGACGATCCCCTATCCCACCATCCAGCCGACCCCCGCCATCGCCACGGTGTCGCCGCCCTCGGGCGCGCCCCGTCCGCGGGTGACGTTCCTGGGGACCGGTTACCTGGGTGCGACGTACGCCATCTGCTACGCCGAACTGGGCTACGAGGTGCTCGGCTTCGACGTGGACGCAGACAAGATCGCGATGCTGAACGCCGGTCAGGTGCCGATCCACGAGCCGGGCCTGGACGAGCTGCTCAAGCGCAACCTGGCCGCCGGCCGGCTGCGGTTCAGCACCGACATCGCGGAGACCGCCGAGTTCGGCGACGTGCACTTCATCTGCGTCGGCACCCCCCAGCGGGCCGACGGAATGGGCGCCGACCTGTCGTACGTCGAGGCGTCGGTGACCAGCCTCGCGCAGCACCTGACCCGCAAGTCGCTGATCGTCGGCAAGTCCACCGTGCCGGTGGGCACCGCCGACTGGGTGGAGCAGCTGGTCGGCAAGCACACTCCCAACGACCTGGGCGTCGAGGTGGCGTGGAGCCCCGAGTTCCTCCAGGAGGGCTTCGCCGTCGACGACGTGCTGCGCCCGAACCGGATCGTGGTCGGCGTGAAGAGCGAGTGGGCCAACGGCATGCTCTACGCCGCGCACAAGGGCGTGTTCGACCTGGCCGCCACCGAGGACCGCGAGGTGCCCCTCGTGGTCACCGACTTCGCGACCGCCGAACTGGTCAAGGTCGCCGCGAACGCGTTCCTGGCCACCAAGATCTCCTTCATCAACGCGATGGCCGAGGTCTGCGAGGCCTCCGGCGGCGACGTCACCCAGCTGGCGCGGGCGATCGGCTACGACCCGCGGATCGGCAACCGGTTCCTCCAGGCCGGCCTCGGCTTCGGCGGCGCCTGCCTGCCCAAGGACATTCGGGCCTTCCAGGCACGGGCTCAGGAGCTGGGTGCCGGGGAGGCACTGCGCTTCCTGCACGAGGTCGACCTGATCAACCTGCGCCGCCGTACCCGGGTGCTCCAGCTCGCCGCGGACCTGCTCGGCCGCCGCTCCGGGCCGGCCGGCCCGGACTTCTCCGGCACCCGGATCGCCGTGCTGGGCGCCACCTTCAAGCCCAACACCGACGACGTCCGCGACGCCCCGGCGCTCGCCGTCGCCGCGCTGCTGCAGAAGGCCGGCGCCGACGTGCACGTGTACGACCCGCAGGGCACCGAGAACGCTCGCCGCGCGGTACCCGAGCTGACCTACGAGACCGGCATCAACGAGGCGGTCACCGGCGCCGACCTGGTGTGCGTCCTCACCGAGTGGGCCGACTTCCGCAACGCCGACCCGGTCGCCCTCGGCGAGCTGGTCGCCGGCCGCAAGGTGGTCGACGGCCGCAACTGCCTCGACTCCGCACTGTGGACCCAGGCCGGCTGGGAGTACCGGGGCATGGGCCGCCCCTGACGGATCCCACCCATCGGCCGGTCGCGGAGTACATCTCCGTGGCCGGCCGGTGTCGTTGTTTGCCCCGGACCCGCCGACAAGTGTCGAAATCCGCGCCAGCTTTGGGCATGCTGCGACAGTGGGAGTCCACAGTGCGGGTGGAGGGGTGTCGTGGCGACGTTTCAGTGCTCCTCGTGCGGCCGGGAGATCAAACCGGCCGTCCGCTGCCCGCACTGTGGGGCCGATCAGGCCCAGTGGGTCGAACACCTGGCCGACATCGAACGCTCGATCGCGGAGATGAAGGCGCGCGACGCCGCCATCGCCCGCGAGCAGCGGCAGATCGCCGCCAAGATGCAGGCCGCGCTCTTCCAGCGGGACATCCTCGCGCACGCCGGTGAGGAACGACTCAAGCAGGCCACCCGGCCCCGGCGGGTGCTGCGCCGCCGTCCCAGCCGCCGGCCACCGACCGCCGCCACCGGCGCCCCACCCCGGGTGCCCCGTCAGGGCACCCCACCCATCGGGGAGGACCCGCCGCCGCTCCCGCCCCAGGCGTCCTGGCTCGATGCGGACGACCCGGAGCACCCACCGGAGGCGTCCTCCCGCGAGGTGCAGAACATCCCCCTCGGGCTGGGCGCGCTGCTGCTCGGGGTCGCCGCGGTGGTCTTCGCCGCGGTGGCGACCAGCTCGATGGACGCGCTGGCCCGGCTCGGCATCCTGCTCCTCGCCACGGTACTGATGCTGCTCGCCCCGCCGGCGCTGGCCCGACGCGGGCTCACCTCGACCGCCGAGACGATCTCCGCGGTCGGCCTGCTGCTGGTGCCGCTTGCCGGGAACGCCCTGTGGGCGGTGGACCGGATCGGCAACGGCGGGGCCTCCGGCGCGATCTTCGCCGGGGTGATCTTCGCGGTCACCGCCGTTGTCGCGTTCGGATACGCCGGCTGGACGGGCCTGCGTACACCCCGGTTCGCCACCGTGCTCGCCGCGCAGCCGGTGCTGCCGCTGCTGGCCTACGACCGGGTCACCGGGCCGGGCGGCTGGGCCCTGGTGCTCACCCTGGTCGCAGTCCTCGACCTCTGGCTGACCCGCTCCGCAGTGACGGTGGAGCGACCCGTCCGGCAGGACCTGCCGGACCCGGGCACGCCGTCCGCGCCCCGGCAACGCGCCGCCGAGAGCCGGCCCGAGGGCGACCCGGAGGAGGCCGCCGAGCTGATCGACGCCGGCCCGGGGGCCGCCGACACCCGGCCGGTGCGCCCGGTGCCCGGTCTGCGGGAGCTGATCTGGCTGCTCCACGGGGTGGCGGTCGCCGTCGCCCTGGCGTACGCCGTCACCGCCCTGCTCCGGGCGGAGACCGTGCCGGCGGCGACCGGTGCCGGGATGGCGCTGTTGCTGGCCGCCACGGTCGGGTTGGGCGGCGCGCTGGTGCTGCGCCGCCCACCGCTGCCCGACGTCGCGGCCGGCATCCTCACCCTGGCCGTGATCGGGACGCTCGGCCGGATCGCCTCGGTGGCGCTGCCCGGCCGGGCTCTGCTGCTGATCGCGGCGGTCATCACGGTGACCGGGCTGGCCGTGCGCGCGGTCCCCGAGGCCGCCCGGCGCGGCCCACAGGTCGCCTCGGCGGTGGCGCTCACCGTCAGCGGACTGGTGGTCGCGGGGGGCGCGCTGCGCGCCGGCGTGGCCCCGGTCCGGGCGTCGCTGCCGGCCTGGGGCGCCGACCTCGACCGGTATCCGGCCGAGTTGGCCGCCGCGGTCGGCCCGACGACCTGGCAGCTCGCAGCCGCCGCGTTCCTGCTCACCATCGCCGCGGTGCTGGCCCTGCCGCCGGACATCCGCCGCGAGTTCGCGGTCGCCGGGGCGGCACTGACCGCGCTGGCCGTGCCGGCCTCCTTCGGTCTCGGCTGGGCGTCGGCACCCTGGCCGATGGTGCTCACCGCCGTCGGCATCGGGGTGACCGGCCTCTCCGCGCGGACCAGCCGGGCCGCGCTGGCGCACGCCGTCGGGGCCGCCCTGGTGGGCCTGCTCGGAGCGGGCGCCAGCCTGGCCGGGCCGACGCTCACCGCCGCGGTCCTGCTCACCCTCTTCGCGGCCGGCGCTCTGGTCGCGCTGGCACCCCGGGTCCGGATCGCCTCGGCCGCCGCCGACACGGTGACCGCCTGGGCCGCCGGGGGCGCCGCGTTCGCGCTGCCCGGGGCCGTCGCCGCGTTCGTGGCCGCCACCGTACCCACCGACCCGACCCCCACCCCGGCCAGCCTGCGCGAGGTGACCGTCCCGGTGCTGGCCGCGAGCTTCCTCGCGGTCTGCGTGACCCTCGGCTACGCCGCCGTGGTGCAGGTGTCCCAACGGCGCATCCCGGCGCCGCTGTCCGTCGGCACCGGACTGGGCGCACTGGTGGTCACCGCCGCCGCCTTCGGCGCGCCCGGAGCGACAGTCGCCGACGCCTGGGTCGGCGCCCTGCTGCTGGTCGCCGCTGTGCTGCTCTTCCTGGCACCGTCGATCGACGCGGGCCGCCGCTCCGACCTCACCCTGGACGGCTCGGACCTGGCCGCCGCAGCGGTCACCACCGCCCTGATCGCCACACTGGTCCGGATCGCCGCCGTGCTGACCCCGGGCGGGCAGTTGGCGGTGGCCGCCGGCCTGGTGCTGCTGGTCGCCGTCGGCGCCCGCGCCATGCCCGAGGAATGGCGGCGCGGGCCCATTCTCGGCATCACCGTCGGCGGCCTGCTGATCGGCGTACTCGCCGGGTGGACGGCGCTGCGCGGGGGACTCGGCGTGCTGGCGACCCCCGGCCCGATCTGGGACGGCGACCTGAGTGGCTGGCCGGCCGCGCCGACCGGTGGCGCCACCTGGCAGGCCCCGGTCGCGTTGGCCCTGCTGTCCATCGCCGCCGGCATTCTGCTCCCCCCTCCGTGGCGGTGGGACGTGTCCGGCGCCGCGGTGGTGCTGGCCACGATCGGCGCGCCCACCGCGTTCGACCTGCCCTGGTGGTCACCGGTCCTGGTCGGCGGAATGGTCGCCACCGTCTACGGGATGGCCGCGGTGGCCACGGAGGAGGCCCGCGCCGGACTGTCCCGGGCCACCGTGGCCGGAGTGGTCGCGCTGCACGCGGCCGGCGCCGGCCTGGTCCGGCCGTGGACCACCGCGCTGGCGCTGGGCAGCATCGCGCTGATCGGCGTGGTGGTGGCCGCGCTGGCCCGCGTACTGGCCGGCCCGCAGGTGACCGACATCGCGACCGAGGGGATGCCGCCGCACCTGGTGCAGATCGGCGGTGCGGCGGCCGGCGCCGCGCTGCTGGCTCTGCCCGGCGCGGTGGCGGCTCTGGCCGCCGAATTCGAACACTCGGCACAGGTGGTGCTGACCGCCGCGCTGGCCGCGTCCAGCCTCGGCCTGGCCGCCGTGGCCGCGGTCCGCAGGCACGTCCCGCAGTACCTGCCGTGGGTCAGTGTGGCAGTGGTCGGCGGGGCCACCATCAGCGCGCTCGCCGCCATCCCCACCGGCCTCGCGTCGGGCGTCTACGCGGCCGCCGCGGCGCTGCTCGGCGTACTGGCCGAGCTGGTCCGCGCGGCCACCGTGCCGCCGGCCGGCTCGGCCCAGCCGGTCCGGCGCTGGGCGGTCCTGCTCGACGGCGCGCTACGGCGGTTGCCGGACGACCCGGAGCGGCGGCGGTGGCGGGTCAGCCCGTCCGCCGGCGCGCTGGCCGCGGCGGCCCTGCCGACCGCCCTCGCGCTCGCCTCGATCACGCCTGCCCTGGTCACCGCCCTGGTCGATCCGCACCGCACGTTGACCCGCATCTGGGAGGGACCGCCACCGGAACTGCTCAGCCCGCCACCGGACGTCGTCGACCCGACCCATGTGCTGACCGCGCTGCTGCTCACCGCGACCGCGGCGCTCGCCGCCACCGGGTTCAGCGGCGGACGGCGATCCCGGGCCGTGCCGGTGGTGCTGCCCGGCGCCGCCGTCACGCTGCTGATCACGCCCATCGCGCTGGGCAACGGTTGGCCGGCAAGCGCCCTCGCCGCGCTCTCGGTCTTCACCATCGCGATGCTCGGTCTCGCACTGACCCCGCCTCCGCCGCTGGTCGAACCGGCCCGCTCGCTGCGGTTGGCCCGGGTGCTGGTCTTCGTCATCGGCCTGGCCGCCGGGGGCGCCGGGCTGGCCGGCAGCCTGGCCACCCGGGAGCTGACGCTGTTCACCCTCGGCGGCGCGGTCGGCGTGGGCGTGGTGGCGGCGCTGTACGGCGCCACCCAGCGGGCCCGCATCCTCGGCTGGCTCTTCGCCTCGCTGATGGCGCAGCTCTTCGTGCTCACCGCCGGCCTGGTCGCCGGGCTGGCCGCGGTCTGGTCCGCGTTCGGGGTCCTCGCGGTCGGAGCGGTCCTGCAGGTGTTCGCGGCGACCCTGCCCCGACTGCGCCGCCCGGAGGCCCAGCGCGAAGCCGCGACCGTGGAGTGGAGCGGGTACGCGGCCGCGCTGATCGCGCTGGCCCTCGCCTTCGACTCGCCCCGGCACATCGCCGCCCTGCTGGCCGCCTGGGGCGCGGTCCTCGGGGTGGCGGCGACGCGACCCGGTCGCCGGCCGGTGGAGCGGCGAATCCTGTTCTGGGCCGTGGTCGCCTGCGAGATCACCGCCTGGTGGATCCTGATGCGGGTCGCCGACGTGGCGCTGCCCGAGGCGTACACGCTGCCGTTCGCCGCGCTGGCTCTGCTGGTCGGGGTGTTGGAGCTGCGCCAGCGGTCGGACATGAGCAGTTGGGTGGCGTACGGGCCGGCCCTGGTCGCCGCGTTCGTGCCCACTCTGGCGATCGTGCTGGCCACCGAGTCCAGCACGCTGCGGCAGATGCTGCTGCTGCTCGGCGCGGTCGCGGTGCTGATCTTCGGCTCGTCCAGCCGGCAGCAGGCGCCGGTGATCGTCGGCTCGTCGGTCACCGCGATCACCGCGATCCACGCGCTGTTCAGCCTCGGCCCGTGGCTGGCACTGATCCCGGTGGGCATCCTGCTGCTGATCCTCGGCGCCAGCAACGAGCGCCGCCGCCGCGCCCAGGAACGCCTGCAGACGGCCCTACGCGGCATGAGATGAATTCGAGGGTCCCTGCGGCGTGCGTGGGTGGGCACCGCAAGCGTGCCAGGTACGCGCGCCGGCTCCGGTAAGCGTGGGGGTGGGTGCGCCGGCAGCGGTGAGCGTGGAGCCTGGCCAACCTTCCGGACAAGATGACGCACCACAGCGGCCAAGATCCGCACCACAACAGGGAAAGTGCTGCCTCTGAAGCGCCCGAGGCAGCACTTTCCCTGAAAGTGCGCAAGACCCGGGCACCCCACAGACACCCCGCTGGCCGGTGACCCGACGAAGGGCAGCGCCAGCAGGACCGCGACACCCGGTCGGACCCGTCGGCGCACAGGGTTTCGGGGGGAGCCCGCCCGCGGAGGGATCAAGCCTGACCGCCCGGAGCGGGCGGGCTCCCCCCGAAACCCCACGGCCGAAACCCCACGGCCAACACCCCACGGCCAGCCGAGATCAGCTGATACTCGCCCGGAGGGCGGCTTCCTTGGTGGCCACCAGCTTCTCCAGGTCCTGCTGGTAGGTCGTCATCTTGGCGCGCAGGTGCTCGTCGGCCGCGCCGAGGATCCGCACGGCGAGCAGGCCGGCGTTGCGGGCATTGCCGATCGAGACGGTGGCCACCGGGATCCCGGCGGGCATCTGCACGATGGACAGCAGCGAGTCCATGCCGTCGAGGTGCTTCAACGGCACCGGCACGCCGATCACCGGCAGCGGGGTCACCGAGGCCACCATGCCGGGCAGCGCCGCGGCCCCACCGGCACCGGCGATGATCACCTTGAGACCCCGGTCGGCGGCGTCACGGCCATACTCGATCATGGCGACCGGGGTCCGGTGCGCCGAGATCACCCGGACCTCGTACGGCACCCCGAAGTCGTCGAGCACCTCGGCCGCGGCCCGCATGGTCGGCCAGTCCGAATCACTGCCCATGATCAATCCGACCGTGGCCACTCCGGTACCCCCTCCGTTCGCGACCGCGGGGCTCGCGGGCTCACGCTTCGCGGTCACTCGTGCCCCTCGCGCAGCCAGCGCACGGCCCGCGCGGCCCGCGCCCGTACGTCGTCCAGGTCGTCACCGAGCACCGTGACGTGCCCGATCTTGCGGCCGGGCCGCACCTGCTTGCCGTAGAGGTGCACCTTGGCGCCCGGCTCGGCCGCGAAGAGGTGGTGCAGCCGCTCGTCGATCGACATCCCGCCCGGCTCGCCGCCGAGCACGTTGGCCATCACCACCACCGGCGCGGCCAGCGCCGTGTCACCCATCGGGTAGTCGAGCACCGCCCGCAGGTGCTGCTCGAACTGGGAGGTCCGGGCCCCCTCGATGGTCCAGTGCCCGGAGTTGTGCGGACGCATCGCCAGTTCGTTGACCACGATCGCCGGCCGGCCGGTCGCGTCGCGCACCTCGAAGAGTTCCACCGCGAGCAGGCCGACCACGCCGAGCGCGGTGGCCAGGTCGATGGCGAGCTGCTGGGCGGTGACCGCCAGTTCCTCGTCCAGGCCGGGCGCCGGGGCCAGGACCTCCACGCAGATGCCGTCCCGCTGCACCGTCTCGACGACGGGGTATGCGGCCACCTGGCCGAACGGCGAGCGGGCCACCTGCACGGCCAACTCCCGGCGCAGCGGCACCCGCTCCTCGACGATCAGCCGGGTGCCGCCGGCGAGCAGCGTCCGCGCCAGCTCGGTGGCCTGGGCGGCGTCGTCGACCAGCCAGACCCCCCGGCCGTCGTAGCCACCCCGGGCCGCCTTGAGCACCACCGGCCAGCCGACCTGCTCGCCGAAGCCGACCAGGTCGGCGGGCTCACCCACCGGCTGCCACGCCGGGTTGGGCGCGCCCAGCTCGGCCAGGCGTTCCCGCATGACCTGCTTGTCCTGGGCGTGCAGCAGCGCGTCCGCCGGCGGGTGCAGGGTCACGCCCTCCGCCGCCAGCGTGCGGATGTGCTCGGTGGGCACGTGCTCGTGGTCGAAGGTGACCACGTCGCAGCCCTTGGCGAAGGTGCGCAGTGCGGCGAGGTCGGTGTGGTCGCCGTACTGGACGTCGGCGGCGACCAGCGCCGCGCCGTCGTCGGGGGCGACCGCGAGCACGCGCAGTGACTGGCCGAGGGCGATCGCGGCCTGGTGGGTCATCCGGGCCAGCTGGCCGCCACCCACCATGCCGACAACAGGCAGACCGGTACGGGAATCCATAGCGCGGCCAGCCTATCCGGGCCGCCGGTGCGGCCCCCCGCAGGGCCGGCGCTCCCACCGTCGACCCGTCCGGGCGCTGCCCCCGACGCGAACGAAGGGGCGCAAGCGACCTCGCGGGCGCTACACGGGGCAACCATCGGGCGGGGGACGCTCAGCGGAGCTCGGCGACCAACTCCTCGACCGACGTGACCGGGCGCTGGCAGACGAAGCCCCGGCAGACGTACGCGGCGGACCGCCCGTCGACAAGCGGCCGGTCGGCCAGCAGCGGCACCCCGGGCTGGTCCGGGCGCCCGGCGACCACCACCGCGCCGGGCGGGGCGTGCCGGTGGGCCGCCGCCACCAGTGGGTCGCCGGTCGGGTCGTCGGTCGCCACGGCGATCTCGTACGGCCCGGAGAGCAGCGCCTCGCCGACCGTGGCGGCGTACCCGGTGAACCGGGCGTGCTGCCCGACGATCGGCGCGACCGTGCCGAGCGCCACCTCGGCGGCCTCCCGGTAGCGGGGCTCCCCGGTCAGCGCCGTGTACGCGACCAGCCCGGCGATCAGCGCCGACCGACCGGACGGGGTGGCGTTGTCGGTGGGGTCGGCCGGTCGGGTGACGAGTCGCTCCGCGTCGTCGGCGGTGTCGTAGAAGGTGCCGCCGGGCGCGGCGAAGTGCTCCAGCGCGGTGTCCAGCAGCCCGCCGGCCAGGGTGAGCCAGCGCCCCTCTCCGGTGAGCTGGTGCATCGCGCAGAACGCCTCGGCAACGCAGCCGTAGTCCTCCAGCACGCCGGCCGGTTCACCTACCGCACCGCCCCGGGAGACCCGCCGCAACCGGCCATCGACCAGGTGCACGGTCGCCAGGTGCTCGGCGGCGTCGCGCATCGCACCGTCGGCGACGATGACGACGCCCTCCATCAGGTTGGCGTCCTCGTCCTGCGGCGACGCGTACAGGGCGACGACCTGCTGAAACTCGACGATGGCGGTGATCGCCAGGCCGTTCCAGGCCGCCACCACCTTGTCGTCCCGGGCCGGCTGTGGCCGGTTGTCACGGGCCGTGAGCAGCCGCCCCACGACCTGCTGCCAGCGAGCCCGGATCTCGGGTGCGACATCGTCGACGTCCCGGGCGAGACGGAGCACGCTCATGCCGTGTTCGAAAGTGCCCTCCTCGGTCACGGCGAACAGGTCGGCGGCCCAGCGGCCGTCCTCCTCGCCCAGCACCTCGACGAGTTGGGCCGGCGTCCAGGCGTAGGTGAGCCCCTCGACGCCCTCGGTGTCGGCGTCCAGCGCCGACGCGAAGCCCTCCCCCGGCCGGTGCAGTTCGTCGGCGAGGAAGCGGGCGGTGTCCCGGGCGATCCGGCGGGCAAGCGGGTCGCCGGTCAGCCGCCAGAGCTGGGTGTAGACCCGCAGCAGCAGCGCGTTGTCGTAGAGCATCTTCTCGAAGTGCGGCACCGTCCAGTGCGCGTCCACCGAGTACCGGGCGAAGCCTCCGGCGAGCTGGTCGTAGATGCCGCCCCGGGCCATCGCCTCGGCGGTGTGCCGGACGATCTCCAGGCTGCGCGGGTCGTCCGTCCGCTGGTGGTGACGCAACAGGAAGAGCAGGTTCATGTGCGGCGGGAACTTCGGGGCGCGCCCGAAGCCGCCGTTGGTCGCGTCGTACTCGCCGGCCAGGTTGGCGGCCGCGGCGTCGAGCAGCGGGGCGTCCAGCGGCGTGCTGGGCCCGCCAACGGCCTGGGCGCCGCCGATCGCCTCGACCACCGCGGCGCCCTGGCGCAGGACCTCCTCGCGCTGGTCCCGCCACGCGGTGGCGACGGACTGGAGCAACCGGACGAAGTTCTCCCGCGGAAAGTAGGTGCCGCAGAAGAACGGGGTGCCGTCCGGGGTGGCGAAGACGGTCATCGGCCAACCGCCGTGACCGGTCATCGCCTGGGTGGCGGTCATGTAGACCGCGTCCACGTCCGGGCGCTCCTCACGGTCCACCTTGATCGACACGAAGTCGTCGTTCATCAGGGCGCCGACGTGCTCGTTCTCGAACGACTCGTGCGCCATCACGTGGCACCAGTGGCAGGCGGCGTACCCCACCGAGATGAGCACCGGCACGTCCCGCCGCTTCGCCTCGGCGAACGCTTCGTCGCACCAGGGCCACCAGTCGACCGGGTTGTCGGCGTGCTGGAGCAGGTACGGACTGGTGGCGCCGGCGAGTCGGTTCACCCGACGACCATAACCAGCCCGGGTCGGTCACGCCGGGCGGTCACCCGCCGAGCATGCCGGAGCCGGGCTGGCGGTCAGGAGGCGCCGTCGGCGCGGAGCCGGAAGACGTTCGACTCCGCCGAGTCCCGCAGCGACCCGAGCACCGCACTGATCTTGTCGGCCGGCATCGGCTTGAAGAAGTGGTAGCCCTGCGCGGAGGTGCACCCCAGCTCGGCCAGGGCCAGCCGCTGTTCGGCGGTTTCCACCCCCTCGGCCACCACCCGCAGCCCCAGCTCGTGGGCGAGACCCACGGTGGTCCGGACGATCGCCGCCGCCTCCGGCGAGTCCGCCATCCGGATCACGAAGGAGCGGTCCACCTTCAACTCGTCAACCGCGATCCGGGTGAGGAAGGTCAGCGAGGAGAAGCCGGTGCCGAAGTCGTCCACCGCGAGCTGCACACCCATCGACCGGAGTGTGGCCAGCACCTCGTCGATGACCTCCAGCTCGCTCATCACCACCGTCTCGGTGATCTCCAGGACCAGCCGGCGCGGCGGCACCTGGTGCCGGCGCAACGCGTCGGCGATCTCCGCCGGCAGCCGGGGATCGAGCAGGCTACGCGCCGACAGGTTCACCGAGATCGGGACGTCGAGCCCCTCCCGGGCCCATTCGGCGGCCACGCCGAGGGCCTTGTCCAGCACGTACCGGGTGAAGGTGCCGAGTTGCTCGCTGTTTTCCACAGGGCGGATGAAGTCGGCCGGGCCCAGCCAGCCGCGCCGGGGATGCCGCCACCGGATCAGCGCCTCCACACCGGTGGGCGCGCCGGTGGCCAGGTCGACCGCCGGCTGCAACGCCAGCACCAGCTGGTCGTCGACCTTCAGCGCCTCGCGCAGCTCGGCCAGCAGGGCCAGTTGGTCGGTGCTGGCCGCGTCCCGGGTGCTGTCGTACGCGGCGACACTGCCGCCACCCTCCTTCGCCTGGTACATCGCGATGTCGGCCCGGCGCAGCAGCTCGGTCAGGTCGGCGGTGCCGGCGTCGGCCACCACCACCCCGACGGAGACTTCGATCGACATCCGCACCCCAGCCACCTCGGTGGGCGCGGCCAGCCGTTCGGCGATCTCCCGGGCCTGGCGCAGCGCGTGGGCCATCGGTGCGGCCCGGTCGCCGAGCACCGGCACCGAGGTGAGCAGCAGAGCGAACTCGTCGCCACCGAGCCGGCCGAGCAGGTCACCGGGGCGGGCCAGCGCGCTGAGCCGGTTCGCGGTCAGCCGTAGCAGTTGGTCACCTGCGGCGTGCCCCAGCGTGTCGTTGACTTCCTTGAACTGGTTGATGTCCAGCAGCAGCAACGCCACCGGGTGGTCGTGCGCGAGCTGCCGCAGCGCCTGGTCGCCCTTGCCGAGCATGGCGGCCCGGTTGGCCAGCCCGGTGAGCGGGTCGTGCACCGCCTCGTACGACGACCGGGCGGTGACCAGCCGCAGTTCGCGGTGGGTCGCGGCGTCGTGCAGCGCGGCGGCGAGCGCGTCGCCGAACGCGGCCACCGCGTCGCGTTCCCGGGCGGCGGGCGGGGCGGACCGGGGGAACCGGACCCGCAGCCGACCGACCGGCGCGGCACCCACTGACAGCGGACGGATCAGCTCGTCCTCGCCGGGTTCCGACCGGTCCGGCGGGCCCACCTCACGGTCGACCAACTGGCCGCCGGCGTCGCCCCGGTAGCGGCGCCACCGGCCGTCGGCCCGGGCCACGTCCACATCGACCAGCTCGGCGTTGAACAGCGCCAGCGCGCCGGTCACCGCCGCGCTCGCCACGCCCCGCTCGTCGAGCTGGTTGAGGGCCGCGGTGGCCTCGGCGAAGGCCCGCCACGTCCGGCGTTCCTGGTCGGCGCGCAGCCGGAAACGGTAGGTCTGCTGGAGCAACCAGAGCAGCGGTGGGAGCAGCAGCAACCAGCGCGGGTCGAGCTCCAGCAGCGCGACCACCACCAGGCCGACCGCCACGTTGCCGACGAACATCAGCAGCTTGCCGCGCAGCGCGGCGAGCAGCGGCGGCCCGATCGGCAGCCCGTGCCGCAGGCCCAGCGTCACCCCACCGAGCCAGGCGGTCACCAGGAGGTACGTCACCGAGCCCGCGATCACGGCCAGCGCCAGCATCGGGGTGGGCGCGGCGAGCAGCGGGTGACCCAGCGCGGTGGCCACGGACACGGCCAGCGCCGACGCGGCGGCCAGCGACGCGGCGATCCGGACGATCTCCAGCATCGGGCGGCGGTCGTTGTGCAGGGAGAGCACCGTCCAGGCCAGCCCGGCGCCGAGCAGCGTGGCCGACGGCAGCCAGCCGGCCGGGGCCAGGTAGAGGCAGACGATCAGCGCCGCCTCGCCCCAGGTGATGCTGACCATGCCGGCGGCCGAGCGGAACCGCAGCCGTGCGAACTGGGCGACGGCGAAGACGGCGACGGCTATGCCGAAGCGGGCCGGACCGCCGAGCGGATCGTCGGCCGGCAGCCTGTGTGGGAGGGTCAACCCGACCGCCGCGGCGACCAGGGCGGTCAGCGTCACGGCAGCGGTGAGCACGAGCAGCCGGGTCGGCATGCCGCGCACCCCGAGCCGGTCGAACGGGTCGCCTGCCGGACCGGAGGTCATCGACCTCCCCCGTCAGCCGACCGACCGACGACGGCACGGCGGGCGGCCGGTGCTGTGACCGTCATCGGCGCCCCCTTCCGCGCACGGCTCGGGACTTTTGGTCCCCCCGGCGGAAGGCTAAGCCAAACCGGGTGGTCGCAACAGGGGGCGACCACCCGGTTCGGCGTGAATCATGCGCGGACTACCCGTTCCGGTGCTGCTGGTGCCCGTTGGGAGCGGGCGTGGAGGAATCACGCGCTCCGGTCCCGTCTGTCGGATCGGCGACTGCCGCTTCGGCCCTGGTCGGGTCGGTCGGCGACGTCTGCTGCGGAAACCGGTCGGGCAGCCGGCGCAGCCGGGCGTTCATGTTGCGGATCAACAGGATGGTCGCGGTGGCCAGCAGCAGGATGAGGAACAGGCCCATCGGACCGGCCAGGCCACCCGTGCGGGTGTCCCCGAAGTTGTTCTCCGCGAGCACCTGGGCAGCGGTCAGCATGGCGTTCCTCCGATGTGCGGTTGGTTACCAGAGTAGCCCCGCGTGGAATCAGCGCGCGTGCGCCGTCTCCCGCACTCCCGCGAAGAGATCGGACTCGGGCATCGGGCTGTCCACCACCGAACGGGCGAGCTCGAAGTCCTCCGTCGGCCAGGCACGCTGCTGGAGCTCCATCGGCACGTGGAACCAGAAGCCGTCCGGGTCGACCTGGGTGGCGTGGGCGCGCAGCGCGTCGTCGCGGACCGGGAAGTGTTCGGCGCACTCCACCCGGGTCGTGATCCGGGGGCCCTTGTCCGGCCGGTCCTCCCAGCGCTTGAGCCACTCCTCGTAGGGCGACTCCTGGCCGGCGGCCAGCATACCCTCGTGCAAGGCCATGATCTTGGCCTTGGAGAAGCCGATGTCGTAGTAGAGCTTCAGTGGCTGCCACGGGGCGCCCAGCTCCGGGTAGCGCTCCGGGTCGCCGGCCGCATCGAACGCGGCCACGCTCACCTTGTGGCACATGATGTGGTCGGGGTGCGGGTAGCCGCCCTCTTCGTCGTACGTGGTGACCACGTGCGGACGGAACTCGCGCATCAGCCGCACCAGCGGGCCGGCGGCCACCTCGACGTCCTGGAGGGCGAAGCAGCCCTCAGGCAGCGGCGGCAGCGGGTCACCCTCGGGCAGCCCGGAGTCGACGAAGCCGAGCCAGGCCTGGTCGACGCCGAGGATCGCCCGGGCGGCGTCCATCTCGGCGCGGCGGATCTCACCGATGTTGGCCCAGACGTCGGGGCGGTCGAGCTTGGGGTTGAGCACGCTGCCGCGCTCCCCGCCGGTGCACGTCACGACCAGGACATCCACGCCCTCGGCGACGTACTTCGCCATGGTCGCCGCACCCTTGCTCGACTCGTCGTCCGGGTGCGCGTGGACGGCCATGAGAC
The DNA here is from genome assembly GCF_900091455.1 of Micromonospora coriariae. Taxonomy (NCBI): domain Bacteria; kingdom Bacillati; phylum Actinomycetota; class Actinomycetes; order Micromonosporales; family Micromonosporaceae; genus Micromonospora; species Micromonospora coriariae. The sequence continues at coordinate 1,787,881 of NZ_LT607412.1, forward strand.
GCAGCTGTTCTGCCAACTTCGGCACTCCTCGTCTGTGCCGGCCGGTGGACCCGACCGGGCTCGACCGGCTGACCTGCCGGAATCCTCCGCACCCGCCGCCGATCGGCACCACGGGTGCCCGACCTGCCATTCCTGCCGCTGGGCCGGGCTGGGAGGATGGACTCTGTCATTCTTGCTGATGCGGCCGACAACAACGCCAGGAGATACCCGCCGGTGACCGAGACGCACGCCACAATTTCACCGGACGCGCCGGTTTTCCCACCCGGCCGCTACGGCCGCCGTCGGGCGACCGGTGGCAGGCGCCGCCGCACCATGCTGGCCGCGCTGGTGCTGCTGGTGCTGGTGGGAGCGCTGAGCCTGATCTCGTTCCGGCTCTACCGGCAGTACGGCGACCCCGTCTACGACGCCCAGGTGATCACCTACACCGACATCACGGACAATCAGGTGCTGGTCGACTTCCGGGTGACCGTGCCACCGGGCGGATCGGCGGTCTGCGCGCTGCGCGCACGCGACCGCGCCGGCGCCGAGGTGGCCCACGAGGAGGTCACGGTGACCGCCGAGCCGGGTGACCGGCACGTGACCGCGCGGCACCGCCTGACCACCACCGCGCGGCCGTTCATCGGCGAGGTGCTGCGCTGCCGAGCCCCGGCCTGAGCCGCCCGGACAGCACCGCGGCCGGCCGCCGTGACGGGCCCGTACGGGCACCTGCCGCCCGGTGTTGGATGCGGACACCAGCGGTGATCGCCGACACCCTGTGTCGTACCGCACTGGTAACTTGGTAGTTCACCTGTCAGCCAGCCACGCACAACTGAGGAGAACGCCTGTGTCCACTGGCAACGAGGCGCCCGCCACCTGGCTGTCCCAGGACGCGTACGACCGCCTCCAGGCCGAGCTCGACGAGCACATCGCCAACCGCCCGGCAATCGCGGCGGAGATCAACGCCCGGCGCGAGGAGGGCGACCTGCGGGAGAACGGCGGCTACCACGCCGCCCGCGAGGAGCAGGGCAAGGCCGAGGGCCGGATCCGCTACCTGCAGGAGCTGCTGCGCACCGCGAAGGTCGGCGAGGCGCCGACGACGGACGCGGTGTCCCCCGGCATGGTGGTGACGATCTACTTCGACGACGACACCGAGGACACCGAGACCTTCCTGCTCGGCTCCCGTGAGATCGCGGCCACCACCGACCTGACCGTCTACAGCCCCGAGTCGGCGCTCGGCAAGGCGATCCTGGGCGGTCGGCCCGGGCAGACCTGCACCTACACGGCACCGAGCGGCGCCGACATCAAGGTGACAGTGGTCAGCTTCGAGCCGTTCTCCGGCTGATCGCCACCGGCAACACCACACGCCGAGGCGTACCGCCGCCGGGCGTGACACCAGCGGGTGTCACGCCTCGCCGGCGAAGACCACCTGGTATCCGCTGGCTCGCAGCGCGCTGATCAGCGTGTCCGAGTGCTCGACGCCCCGCGTCTCCACCGACAGCGCCACCTCCACCTCGCCGAGGCTGAGGTGCGGGTTGGCCCGCTGGTGCTCCACGTCCACCACGTTGGCCCGGTGCTCGGCGATCTGGGTGAGCAGCGACGCCAACTGCCCGGGTCGGTCCGAGCAGCGCACAGTCACCCGCAGGTAGCGACCCGCGGCGGCCAGACCGTGCTCGATCACCCGCAGCATCAGCAGCGGGTCGATGTTGCCGCCGGAGAGCACCGCGACCACCGGGGCCTCCACCTGCACCACACCGGCCAGCAGCGCGGCCACGCCGACCGCGCCGGCCGGCTCGACCACCTGTTTGCCCCGCTCCAGCAGCATCAGCAGCGCACGGGAGATGTCCTCCTCGGAGACCGTGACGATCTCGTCGACCAGCTTGCGGACGTGGCTGAAGGTGAGCTCCCCCGGCCGGCCGACCGCGATGCCGTCCGCGATGGTCGAGAAGGCGGGCAACCGGACCGGTTCCCCTGCCACCAGTGAGGGCGGGAAGGCCGCGGCGCCGGCCGCCTGCACACCGATGATGCGGACGTCGGGTCGCAGCGCCTTGGCGGCCACCGCCATGCCCGAGATCAGACCGCCGCCGCCCACCCCGGTGATGATGGTCCGCACGTCCGGGCACTGTTCGAGAATCTCCAGCGCCACCGTGCCCTGGCCGGCGATCACGTCCGGGTGGTCGAACGGGTGGATCAGCACCGCGCCGGTGCGCTCGGCGTACGTGTGCGCGGCGACCAGCGCCTCGTCGACCGTGTTGCCGGCCAACTCGACCTGCGCGCCGTACCCCTTGGTGGCCGCCACCTTCGGCAACGGCGCGTTGACCGGCATGAAGACCGTCGCGTGTGTGCCGACCAGTCCGGCGGCCAGCGCCACGCCCTGCGCATGGTTGCCCGCGCTCGCCGCGACCACACCGCGTTCCCGCTCCGCCGCCGACAGCCGGGAGATCCGCACGTACGCGCCGCGCACCTTGTACGAGCCGGCGCGCTGCACGTTCTCGCACTTCAGCCACGTCGGCCCACCCAGCGCCGCGCTCAGCGGCCGGGAGGGCTCCAGCGGGGTGGTCCGGGTGACGCCGGCGAGGAGTTCCCGCGCGGCTCGCACGTCGTCGAGACCGACCAGTTCCGTCATGCCCCGATCGTGCCACCCGACTCCGGCGCCCCCTGCGGCGACACCGGGGTCGTCGGAGGCAACGCGGTCGGCACGGGTTCGCCCGGCACCGGCGCGCCGAGGACCGGGGGCGCCGGCCAGCCCGGGGCGGCGGTCGGCCAGCCCGAAGCGGCGGTCGGCCAGGCCGGCATCGCGCGGGCGATGCGCGCCTCCTGCATGGTGGAGATCCGCCGGACCAGCACGATCAGCGCCCCGGCGGCGATCACACAGGCCACCGCGGGCACGGCGTTGCGGAGCAGAGAGTCCGGGTAGTAGTCGAGGTACGCCTGGTAGTCGGCGTCGGTGGAGGGGTTCTCCGGCAGCTTGTCGTACGCCCGGCCGTCGAGTCGACTGACAAACCGCTCGCCGACGCTGAACACCAACCAGGCGGCCCACCAGACGTACACCAGGTCCGGCGTGAACCGCCGCCAGAGGCTGTCCCGGGCCACGTTCGCCACCACCCGGGCCGGCACCACGAAGTTCGCGAACGGCACCAGCCAGCCGGCGATCGCCCAGCCGGCCCCGAGCGTCGGCAGCGAACCCGGGAACGCCTCGATGTTCTTCCGCGCCCGCCACGTCCAGATGATCACCAGCACGGCGGCGGTGAGGTACGCGGCCACCATGGGCAGCGCCATCAGCGCCTCGATGACCACCGCGGCGAGCAGCAGATTCGGGTCACCGTCGGCCCGGGCCTGCCGGGCCATCACCAACCCCACCAGCGGAGCGAGTGCCGCTACGAGGTACAGCACAGCGGTCGCGCCGACCGCGATGCCGGCAGCCAGGCCGATGCCGCGTACCGAGTAGGTCGGCAGCCCCGGAGTGACGGAGGGCTGACCGAACGGCGTGTAGCAACGCTGGCATTCGTGGTGCTCGGGGGACATGGCGTCCCCACAGGTCTGGCAGCGCATTGATGTCCCTCGGGTCCGCGCGACGATGCGCGCACACCGTAGACGATCATGCGGTGGCCGGCGACCCCGTTCCGACCCGGGGATAGCCGGGGGCGTGTCGGGACCACGGCGCGGCCATCTCGAACTGACCGGCCACGCCGAGCAGCAGCAGCTCCGAGCCGGGCGGACCGACCAACTGCACGGCGACGGGCAGCCCGTCCGGGCGGCGACCCACCGGCACCACGATCGCCGGCAGACCGGCGATGTTCCACGGTGCCGCGTACGGGGCGTACCGGATGTTGGCCGCCATGTTCGCCCGCCAGGACCGGTCGGACCAGCGTGCCGCCTCCGGCGGCGCGCTGGCCAGCGCCGGGGTGAGCAGCAGGTCGACGGAGTGGTCGGTGAAGAAGTCGGTCGACCGCTGCCGCCAGGCGGCCCGGTCGGCCTCCCGGACGTAGCCGCGACGCTGCGCCCACTCGCCCAGCGCGACGTGGCGCCGTGTACGCCGTTGCAGGTCGCGCCGGTCCAGCCCGGCGGCCCGGACGTCGGCGGCCGCGGCGGCGAACCAGGTGGCGATGCCCTGCAGGCCGAGCGAGGTCGGATAGACCGGATCGGCCGGCACGGTGTCGTGCCCGGCGGCGGCCAGCAGCCGGCCGGCGGCGGCCACCGCGTCGCGGTTGGGTGCGTCCGGCGAGACACCGCGCACCGGGGAGCGCAGCGAGACGCCCACCCGCAGCCGCTGCGGCGGGACCAGCTTCTCCGGTCGCCGACCGGCGAGCACCGAGAAGCTGACCGCCGCGTCGGCCACCGTGCTGGTCAACATGCCGTGCTCGGTGAGGCCGAACCAGTCGTCCGCGCCGAGCTGGCACGGAACCACGCCCCGGCCGGGCTTGAGCCCGACCAGCCCACAGCACGCCGCCGGGATCCGGATCGACCCGAGGCCGTCGTTGCCGTGCGCGATCGGCACCAGCCCGGCGGCCACCGCGGCGGCGGCACCGCCGGAGGAGCCGCCGGGGGTACGCCCGCTGTCCCAGGGATTGCGCGTCACCGCACTGTTGTCGTCGGTGAGTGCCCACAGCCCCAGCTCGGGCATCCGGGTCACGCCGAGGATCACCGCGCCGGCGCCGCGCAGGCGGCGCACAACCTCGTGGTCGGCCTCCGCCACGTCGGTGCGCACCGCGGCGGAGCCGTTCCAGGTGGGAAGGCCGGCGACCGGAGTGTTCTCCTTGACCGCCACCGGCACCCCGGCCAGCGGCAGGTTCGCCAGGTCCTCCTGCTCGTCGACCTTCTCCGCCTCGGTGATCGCCTCACCGCCGCGCACGGCGCGGAACGCGGCCAGCTCGCCGTCGGCCCGCGCGATGTACTCGAGGTGGTCGGCGACGACCTGGGTGGCCGAGACGTCTCCCCTGCGTACGCCCCGGGCGATCTGCTTGGCGGTCGTCCCGACCCAGGTCGCCATGATGTCCTGCACGGCCATCCTCCCCAGCGGTCAGCCCAGTGCCTGCTCCAGATCGGCGAGCAGGTCGTCGACCGTCTCGATGCCGACAGACAGTCGCACGAGATCGCCGGGAACTTCAAGCGGCGAGCCGGCAGCACTTGCGTGTGTCATCCGGCCCGGGTGCTCGATCAGGGATTCCACCCCGCCCAGCGACTCGGCGAGCACGAAGAGCTTCGCCCGGTTGCAGATCTCCACCGCGTGGTCCTCGCCGCCGGCGGCCCGGAAGGAGATCATGCCGCCGAACCGGCGCATCTGCTTGACGGCCACCTCGTGACCAGGGTGCGAGGGCAGCCCGGGGTAGATCACCTGGGCCACCTTGGCGTGCCCATCGAGGTATCCGGCGAGCCGCTCCGCGTTGTCGCAGTGCCGGTCCATCCGTACCCCGAGTGTCTTGATGCCGCGCAGGGTGAGCCAGGCGTCGAACGGCCCGTTGACCGCGCCCATCGCGTTCTGGTGGTAGCGCAGTTCCTCCCCGAGCGCGGCGTCGGCGACGACGAGCGCGCCACCCACCACGTCGGAGTGCCCGCCGATGTACTTGGTGGTGGAGTGCACCACGACGTCCGCGCCGTGCGCGATCGGCTGCTGCAGGTACGGCGAGGCGAAGGTGTTGTCGACCACCAGCAGCGCGCCCGCGTCGTGCGCCACGCCGGCCAGGGCGGCGATGTCGGCGATGCCGAGCAGTGGGTTGGTCGGCGTCTCCACCCAGACGATCTTCGTACGGCCCGGCTGCACGGCGGCCCGGACAGCCGCCGCGTCGGACACCTTGGCCGGCGTGAACTCCAGGCCCCAACGCTGGGCGACCCGGGCGAAGAGCCGGTACGTGCCGCCGTACGCGTCGTCCGGGATGACCACGTGGTCGCCCGGCTGGCAGACGGCCCGCAGCAGGGTGTCCTCGGCAGCCAGGCCGCTGGCGAAGGCGAGCCCCACCGGCCCGCCCTCGAGCGCGGCAAGGCACTCCTGGAGCGCGTCGCGGGTCGGGTTGCCGGAGCGGCTGTACTCGTAGCCGAGCCGGGGCGCGCCGACGGCGTCCTGCGCGTACGTGCTGGTCTGGTAGATCGGTGGAATCACCGCGCCGGTGCGGGCCTCAGGGTCCTGACCGGCGTGAATGGCGAGCGTCTCGAAGCCGTGGTTCATTCTGGTGAGGCTAGTGCCCCGCCCGGCGCTTCGGGGCGGGGCCGGGCAGCCGGCATTAGCCTGGACCGATGAGCGGGTGCGTGTTCTGCGGAATCGTGGCCGGCGAGGTGCCCGCGTTCCGGGTGGCCGACGAGCCGGACGGGGTGGCGTTCCTGGACACCCGCCCGGTCTTCGCGGGGCACGTGCTGGTGGTCCCCCGGGTCCACCTGGTGACCCTGGCCGAGCTGCCGGCCGACCTGCTGCCGGGCTACTTCGCGCTGGTCCAGCGACTGGCGGTGGCGGTGGAGACCGGTCTGGGAGCCGGTGGGACGTTCGTGGCGATGAACAACAAGGTGTCCCAATCGGTGCCGCACCTGCACACCCATGTCGTCCCCCGGACCAGGGGGGACGGGCTGCGCGGGTTCTTCTGGCCGCGTACCCGCTACACCAGCGATCAGGACGCCCGGGACATCGCGGCCCGGGTGGCCGACGCCCTGCCGCGCCCGCACCGCCGGCCTGACTCCAGCCTGGGCGGGTAAGCAACCTGGGCCCGCCGGCGTTGCATACGGCAGAGGTACGAGAGGAGTTCCACCGTGTTCCTTCGCCAGTCCAAGGCCCAGCTGCCCACCCCCGACCAGGCCCTGCCGGGCCGCTCGATCGCCATGCCGGTCGCCGACCGGCACGAGGTGCTGGGGACCCCGCTGAAGGGCCCGTACCCGGAGGGCCTCCAGGTCGCCGTCTTCGGCATGGGCTGCTTCTGGGGCGCTGAGCGACTGTTCTGGACGCTGCCCGGGGTGTTCACCACCTCCGCCGGCTACGCGGGTGGCATCACCAAGAACCCGACGTACGAGGAGACGTGCTCCGGCCGGACCGGGCACGCCGAGGTCGTCCAGGTGGTCTACGACCCGAGCAAGATCGCGTATGAGGACCTGCTGAAGGTCTTCTGGGAGAACCACGACCCGACCCAGGGCATGCGCCAGGGCAACGACGTGGGCACCCAGTACCGGTCGGCGATCTACACGACCACCGACGAGCAGCGAACCATCGCGGAGTCGTCCCGGGACGCGTTCCAGCCCATCGTGAAGCGGGCCGGCAAGGGTGAGATCACCACGGAGATCGCCCCGCTCGGCAGCTACTACTTCGCCGAGGACTACCACCAGCAGTACCTGGCGCCGACGAAGAACCCGAACGGGTACTGCAACCACGGCCCGAACGGGCTGAGCTGCCCGGTCGGTGTGGCCCGTACCGCTGGCTGACCGCCAGCCACCCGCACGACCACGATGCCCGGCCGCCGAGAGGTGGCCGGGCATTCCCGTCCGGCGTGTGATCGAAATCCGTTGCCGAGCCCGCCGGGGACTCGATAGCGTGGCGGTACACGTGAAAGGAGGTGGTCCAGACTTGTATAGCAATCGGACTCGTGAGGTGGCTGTCCGCTAGCCGCTGTCCTCGACAGTGATCGGTCCGCCGCGAGGCGGGCACCAGTACCAACGTCGAGACCGTGTGGCAGCGGTGCGGCGAATCCACGACAGCCACCCGACCCCCGGGGCGCCGGCCCAGTCCAGCCGGCCCGTGCGAAAGCGCGGAGCGCCCCGGGGGTCGCTTCATCTGCCGGCGGCGGCCGGGCCGGTCAGCTCAGCCGGAGGAGAGCACCGTGTCGATGCGCGAGCTGGTGGTGCTCGGGACGGCCAGTCAGGCACCGACCCGGCGGCGCAACCACAACGGGTACGTGCTGCGCTGGGACGACGAGGTGATCCTCTTCGACCCGGGCGAGGGCAGCCAGCGGCAGCTCCTGCACACCACGGTCACCGCCACCGACCTGACCCGGATCTGCGTCACCCACTTCCACGGCGACCACTGCCTCGGTCTGCCCGGCACCATCCAGCGGCTCTCCCTGGACCGGGTGGCGCATTCGGTCGCCGTGCACTTCCCGGCCGGCGGCGCCGAATACTTCGCCCGACTGCGGCACGCCACCTCCTTCTACGAGACCGCCGAGCTGCGGGTCGAGCCGATCGAAGCCGACGGGCAACGGATCACCCTGGGGTGCGGCACGCTGGAGGCCCGCCGGCTGCGGCACCCCATCGAGACGTACGGCTACCGGCTGGTCGAGCCGGACGGCTACCGGATGCTGCCGGAGAAGCTGGCCGCGTACGGGATCGCCGGACCGGCCGTCGGTGAGCTGATCCGCGTCGGCCACCTCGACCTGGACGGACGTCGCGTCACCCGGGACGAGGTGAGCGTGCCCCGGCCGGGGCAGCGGTTCGCCTTCGTGATGGACACCGGCCTCTGCGACGGGGTCTACGCCCTCGCCGAGCACGCCGACCTGCTGGTCATCGAGTCGACGTTCCTGGAATCGGAGGCCGCGCTCGCCGCCGAGGTCGGCCATCTGACCGCGGCGCAGGCCGCCCGGGTGGCGACCGAGTCCGGGGTACGGCGACTGCTGCTCACCCACTTCTCCCAGCGGTACCCGGACCCTCGCCGGTTCCACGACGAGGCGCGCGAGCACTTCGACGGCGACCTGATCATCGCCGAGGATCTGACCACCGTGCAGCTCCCACCACGCCGGGTAGCCTCGGCCGGGTGACCGTCACGCTCCGCCCCGCCACCGGTGACGACCTGATGGAGGTGGGTGCCCTGCACCAGCGCTCCCGGGTCGCCACGTACTCCTCCTTCCTGCCCGCCGAGGCGTTGGCCGACCCGACGCCGGAGGCGATGGGCCGGTACTGGACCGAGCGGTGGACCTGGGAGCAGGACACCCACCGGATGACCGTGGCGGAACGCGCCGGGACGCTCGTCGGGTTCAGCTATCTGGGCCCGGACGACGAGGACGACCCGTCCACCGGGCTGCTCAACGCCCTTCACCTGGACCCGGCCGAGCAGGGACGGGGCACCGGCCGCACGCTGATGGTGGACGCGCTGGACGCCATGCGGGCCCGGGGCTGGCGGCGAGCGGTGCTCTGGGTGCTCCGGGACAACACGCACGCCCGGGCCTTCTACCAGCGGGGCGGCTGGACCCCCACCGGCGTCGAACGCGAGGAGCACATCGGCGCCGTCCTCACCCCCCAACTCCGCTACACCCGCCCGCTGACCGTGTAAGGAAGGGCACCTTATTAACGCCCCCGGTTGTACAGGGGCCCCTTCTTAACACGGCACCGCTCGATGTTCGCTGTCGGCGGATCAGGGCATGCCGGAGCGACGGGCGGCGTTGCCGGGTGCATGGACACCGATCACACCAGGTCCGGCCCGGCCGAGGAGGCCGCGCTGGACGCGTACTCCCAGGTGGTCACGACCGTGGCGGCCCGGGTGCTGCCCAGCGTGGCCGCGCTGTCGGTGCGGACCGCACGCGGCGCGGGCGCCGGCTCCGCTGTCACCGTGGGCACCGACGGCCTGCTGCTGACCAGCGCACACGTGGTGCAGGGTGCCGCCGGCGGCTCGGCGGCGTTCGGCGACGGCACGGAGACGACGTTCCGGGTGGTCGGCGCCGACCCGCTCTCCGACCTCGCCGTGCTGCGGGTCGACGAGACCACCGTGCCCCCGGTGGAGCTGGGCGACGCCGACGCACTGCGGATCGGCCAACTGGTGGTGGCCGTCGGCAACCCGATGGGGCTGGCCGGTTCGGTGACCGCCGGGGTGGTCTCCGGGCTCGGCCGCTCGCTACCCGCCCGGGACGGGCGCGTCACCCGGCTGATCGAGGATGTGATCCAGACCGACGCGGCGCTGAACCCGGGCAACTCCGGCGGCGCGCTGGCCGACTCCGCCGGACGGGTGATCGGCGTGAACACCGCCGTCGCAGGCTACGGACTGGGGCTGGCGGTGCCGATCAACGCCACCACCCGACAGATCATCGCCGAGTTGACCAGCGCCGGCCGGGTCCGCCGCGCCTGGCTCGGCGTGGCCGGCGTGCCCGTTCCGTTGCCGCCCGAGGTGACCGCACGTACCGGTCAGCGACGCGGGCTGCGCGTGGTGGAGGTGGTGCCGGGCAGCCCGGCCGGGGTGGCCGGTCTCTACCTGGGCGACATCATCCTCAGCGCCGGCGGACGAGCGGTGGCCGACGGGCAGGGGTTGCAGCGATTGATGCTCGGGCCCGCCATCGGCACCCGCCTGCCGGTGACCGTGTTGCGCAAGGGCGCGTTCGTCGACGTCGTCGCGGTCCCTACCGAGCTGCGCGCCTGACGCTCCCGGCCGCCGGGTGTCCGACGGCCGGGGGCGTTAACAAGGGGCCCCTGCTCTACACAGGGCGTTAATAAGGTGCCCTTCCTTACCGCTCAGTGGGCGCCGAGGTGGGACAGGAGGTCCTGGCGGGTGAGGACGCCCTTGGGCTTGCCGTCGACGAGGACCAGGGCGGCGTCGGACTTCTCCAACAGGCCGACGGCCTCGCTGACCGGCTGGCCGCCACCGATCATCGGCAGCGGGTCGCCCATGTGCCGCTCGATGGTGTCGTGCAGGTGCGCCTGACCGGTGAACAGCGCGTCGAGCAGGTCCCGCTCGGCGATGGAGCCGGCGACCTCGCCGGTCACCACCGGCGGCTCGGCCTTGAGCACCGGCAGCTGCGAGACGCCGTACTCGCGCATGTAGTCGATCGCGTCGCGGACCGTCTCGGTCGGGTGCACGTGCACCAACTCGGGCAGCCCGCCCGGCTTGCTCGCCAGCGCGTCGGCCACCGTCGGCTCGGTGCCGGAGTTGTCGAGGAAGCCGTAGCGGGCCATCCACGAGTCGTTGAAGATCTTGGAAAGGTAGCCCCGGCCACCGTCCGGCAGCAGCACGACCACCACGTCGTCCGGTCCGGCCCGGCGAGCCACCTCCAGCGCGGCGACCACCGCCATCCCGCAGGAGCCGCCGACCAGCAGCCCCTCCTCGCGGGCCAGCCGCCGGGTCATCTCGAAGGACGCCTTGTCGGACACCTCGACGATCTCGTCGGCGACGCCCCGGTCGTACGTCTCCGGCCAGAAGTCCTCGCCGACGCCCTCCACGAGGTACGGCCGGCCGGTGCCGCCGGAGTAGACCGAGCCCTCCGGGTCGGCTCCGATGATCCGCACCCGGCCCTCGGAGGCCTCCTTGAGGTACCGGCCGATGCCGGAGATGGTGCCGCCGGTGCCGACGCCCGCCACGAAGTGGGTGAGCCCGCCCTCGGTCTGCTTCCACAGCTCGGGGCCGGTCGTCTCGTAGTGCGAACGCGGGTTGGCCGGGTTGCTGTACTGGTTCGGCTTCCAGGCGCCGGGGATCTCCCGGGTCAGCCGGTCGGAGACGTTGTAGTACGAGCGCGGGTCCTCGGGGGCGACGGCGGTCGGGCAGACGACCACCTCTGCGCCGTACGCCCGGAGCACGTCCTGCTTGTCCTGGCTGACCTTGTCGGGGCAGACGAAGACGCAGCGGTAGCCCTTGAGCTGGGCCACCAGGGCCAGCCCGACACCGGTGTTGCCGCTGGTCGGCTCGACGATGGTGCCGCCGGGCTTGAGCAGGCCGGCCGCCTCGGCGTCCTCCACCATCCGCAGCGCGATCCGGTCCTTCACCGAACCGCCCGGGTTGACGTACTCGACCTTGGCGAGCACGGTGGCCTGGATGCCCTCGGTGACGTTACGCAGACGTACCAGCGGGGTGTTGCCGATCATGTCGACGACGTTGTCGTAGTACTGCACGGTGTGCCCTTCGTTGCGGCGCCGGCGATGGCGGCCGGGCAGACGTTTCCTCGCCGCCCAGGGTACGTGCCGTCAGGGCACCAGCCCCCCGGGGATGACCGAGCTGCGCCGGGCCTCCCACTCCAGGAAGCGGTCGGTCTCGGCGAGGACGCTCCCGGCCAGCCAGGTGATCATGACCGCGTCGTCGGCCAGCCCGAAGATCGCCAGTGGGATCTCGGGGAGCAGGTCGATCGGCGAGACGATGTACGCCGTCGCCGCGGTCATCAGGGCCAGCCGGAGGCCCCCGTCGTACTGCCCACGGGCGGTGGCGCGGATCATCCGGGGCAGCGCCGCCAACCGGGCGCCCAGCGACGGCCCGCCGCGTGCCCCGGACGCCAGTGCCCGGGCCAGGGCCGCGAACGCCGCGCTGCGCTTCAGTGTCTTCCCCATCGTCGCGCTCCTCTCCGCCGGATCAGCGTGGCGGGTCGGCGCAAGTCGGCCGGCCTCCCCCGACAGGTACCCCGTCGCGTCGGTTTCCAGGCACCCGTGAGCCGTCACGACGACAGCGGCGTGTCGGCCCGGCGAGATAATGTCGTGGAATGGGGGTGGCTGGTTCCGTCGTACCCGTTGATCCGCGCTGGCGGCAGGCCCGGCGGGTCGCCCGCCTGGCGGCCATCGGGACGGGCGCCACCGCGGCGGCCGCGATCGCGACCGGCGGGGTGCTGCTCGGCCAGGCCCGCCAGGCCCGGCGCACCATCCCGATGGCCGAGGCGCCACCGCCGCGCTGCGACGGGATCTACGGCGCCAAGTTCCCCGGCCCGGCGCTCACCATGGTCGTGCTCGGCGACTCGTCGGCGGCCGGCTACGGGGTGCACCGCCGCCGGGAGACACCGGGCGCGTTGCTCGCCACCGGCCTGTCCCGACGGCTGCATCGGCCGGTGCGGGTGCACCGTTTCGCGGTGGTCGGGGCCATCTCAGCGGTGCTCCGGCACCAGGTGGAGGCGGCGCTGGAGCGCGAGCCCGACATCGCGGTGATCCTGATCGGCGGCAACGACATCACCAACCGCACCCCGCGGGGGCTGGCCGTGCGCTACCTGGTCGAGGCGGTCCGCACGCTGCGCGACGCCGGTTGCGAGGTGGTCGTCGGCACCTGCCCCGATCTGGGCGCGATCCGCCCCATCCAGCCACCGTTGCGCTGGCTGGCACACCGGTGGAGCCGGCAGCTCGCCGCCGCCCAGACGGTCGCCGTGGTCGAGGCCGGCGGGTGGACGGTGTCCCTCGGCGACCTGCTCGGCCCCCGCTTCGCCGCCGAGCCGCACCGGATGTTCGCCTGGGACCGGTTCCATCCCTCCGCCGAGGGGTACGCGGTGGCCGCCGCCGCGCTGCTGCCGACGATGCTCTCCGCGCTCGGCGCGGGGCAGGAACGACGGGCCACACCGACACCGGGCGAGGGCGTACGGTCGCTGCCGGAGGCCGCTCAGGAAGCGGCCCGGCACGCCGGCACGGAGGTCAGCGGCACCCAGGTCCGGGGCCACGACCACGGGCCGGCCGGCCGGTGGGCGCAGTTGCGCCGCCGGGCGTTCTTCGGTGTCGGTGCGGTGCCGCAGCGCGGGTCCGCCCCGGACACCTCGACAGTGGAGGGACTGGCATGAACGAGCGCAGCGAGCGGGACGTGACCGCCGGTTTCCCGGTCCGACTGGGTCGGGCGGCGGCGCTCTCGCTGCTCGCCGGCACCGTGGGCGGCGCTGCCGTCCTGGCCGGCGAGGCGTTCGTCGCCCGGCACCGGCGCTACGCCCAGCCGGAGCTGGGGCTGGCGCTGCGGGCCACGATCGGTCGGGCGGGCGCGCCGCCGCTGCGGCTGGTGCTGCTCGGCGACTCGTCGGCGTTGGGCGTGGGCGTGGACCGACTCGAGGACACCATCGGCGGGCAGTTGGCCAACCTGCTCGCCGAGGGCCCGGCCGGGCGGCGGGTGCACCTGTCCAGCGTCGGCGTCTCCGGGTCCCGCTCGACGGACCTGACCACCCAGGTGGCGCGGGCACTGCTCGGCGAGCGGCCCGACGTGGCGCTGATCCTGATCGGGGCGAACGACGCCACCGGGCTGCGCCGGCCCGCCGACGCGGCGGCGTACCTCGGTGCGGCGGTGCACCGGCTGCGCGAGGCGCGGGTCGAGGTGGTGGTGGGCACCTGCCCCGACCTCGGCGCCGTACGGGCCATCGCGCCCCCGTTGCGCCAACTGGTCGGCTGGTCCGGGCGCCGCGTTGCCCGCGCCCAGACGACGGCCGTGCTCGATGCCGGCGGCGCGGTGGTCGATCTGGCCACCGAGACCGGGCCGGTGTTCCGGGCCGACGCGGGGACGCTCTGCCACGACGGCTTCCATCCCTCCGCCGACGGCTACCGGGTGTGGGCGCACGCCCTGCTCCCCGCCGTCGCGACCGCTGCGGCGGTCGCCTCCCGGCGCTAGATCGACCCGGCTCGGGGTGACATTTCCCGCCGGGCCGGCTTCTTCCGCGCCAAGTTACCGGCGGGTTAACGTGGGTCCATGCCGATTGAGTCGTCCCGCGACGCCGTCATCGTCGCCACCGCCCGCTCCCCCATCGGCCGGGCGCACAAGGGGTCCCTGCGCGACGTCCGCTCGGACGACCTCGCCGCGACCATCGTCCAGGCAGCCCTGGACAAGATCCCCCAGCTCGACCCGACCACGATCGACGATCTCTACCTCGGGTGCGGCCTGCCCGGTGGCGAGCAGGGCTTCAACATGGCCCGCGTGGTGTCCACCCTGCTCGGGCTGGACACCGTGCCCGGCGCCACGCTGACCCGCTACTGCGCCTCCTCCCTGCAGACCACCCGGATGGCCATGCACGCGATCCGGGCCGGCGAGGGTGACGTGTTCGTCTCCGCCGGCGTGGAGATGGTCTCCCGGTACGCTCGGGGCAGCTCCGACGGCCTGCCCCCGGAGGCGCAGGCTCTGGTCGGCGGCAGCTGGGAGAACCCGCGCTTCGCGGCGGCCGGCGAGCGCTCCAAGCGCCGCGCGCAGGGCGGTGCCGAGGTGTGGGCCGACCCGCGCGAGTCCGGCGAGCTGCCGGACATCTACCTGACCATGGGGCAGACCGCGGAGAACCTGGCCCAGGTGTACGACGTCAGCCGCGCCGACATGGACGCGTTCGGCGTCCGCAGCCAGAACCTCGCCGAGAAGGCCATCGCCGACGGTTTCTGGGCCCGGGAGATCACCCCGGTCACCACGCCGGACGGCACGGTGGTGAACACCGACGACGGCCCCCGGGCCGGGGTCACCCTGGAGGGCGTGACCGGCCTGAAGCCGGTGTTCCGTCCGGACGGCCGGATCACCGCCGGCAACTGCTGTCCGCTCAACGACGGCGCCGCCGCAGTGGTGGTGATGAGCGCGCAGCGGGCCGAGGAGCTCGGGCTGACCCCGCTCGCCCGGATCGTCTCCACCGGCGTGACCGCGTTGTCGCCGGAAATCATGGGTCTCGGTCCGGTCGAGGCGTCCCGGCAGGCGCTGCGCCGGGCCGGCATGACCATCGACGACGTCGACCTGGTCGAGATCAACGAGGCGTTCGCCGCGCAGGTCATCCCCTCCTACCGGGAGTTGGGCATCCCGGAGGAGAAGCTGAACGTGATGGGCGGCGCGATCGCAGTCGGCCACCCGTTCGGCATGACCGGCGCCCGGATCACCGGCACCCTGCTCAACGCACTCGAGTGGCACGACAAGACCATCGGCCTGGAGACCATGTGCGTCGGCGGCGGTCAGGGCATGGCCATGGTGCTGGAACGGCTCAGCTGAGCCGACCGTCTCTCACAGCGCGCTGCGGGTCGCCGTCACCTCGGCGGCGGCCCGCGCCAACACCTCGGCACCCGGCCCGGCGGCGACCAGGTCCGCCGCCA
This sequence comes from Micromonospora coriariae, assembly GCF_900091455.1. NCBI lineage: Bacteria > Bacillati > Actinomycetota > Actinomycetes > Micromonosporales > Micromonosporaceae > Micromonospora > Micromonospora coriariae. The sequence goes on from NZ_LT607412.1 coordinate 1,803,514, forward strand.
CCACCCGCACCTGGTCGGGCAGGGCCAGGTCGTTGTCCAACCGGGGCACCACCCGGCGGGGTTCACCCTCAGCGTCGGCGGCCAGATTTGCGATCTCCTGCACGAGCCGGTGCACCAGGTCCGCGCGGGACATGTTGCCGGTGGTCGCCACCGCCGCCCAGCGAGGCTGCTCCCAGTGCCCGACCTGACGGACCAGCAGCCGCACTGCCTGGTCCAACTCCGCTGCGCTCATCGCCGCCGAGTCTACGGCCGGTGCCGGGCGAGTGACGCCGGCCGTCAGCGGCGCAGGTAGCTGAGCAGCCGAAGCAGCTGCCAGTACAGAAAGACCAGGCCGGTGAGCAGGCCGAACGCGCTCAGCCACGCGTACCGGCGGGGTCGGCCGTCGCGCACCGAGCGCTCGACGAGGTCGAAGTCGAGGATGAAGCTGAGCGCGCCGGCGACGATGGCCACGACCGAGAAGGCGTACGGCAGCCAGCCCACCTCCGCACCGACGCTGTAGACCGCGAGCCCCGGCCGCCCCGAGATCAGGTACGACACCAGGTTGACAACGCTGAGCACGGCGATGCCGAGCAGCGTGCCGATCACCAGGCGGGCCAGCCGGGGCGTCGCCCGGATGATCCGAGCGCGGTAGAGCGCCGCCATGCCGAGGAAGACGCCGAAGGTGCCGGCCACCGCCTGCACCACGATGCCCGGATAGACCAGCTCGAAGGCACGGCTGGCCACCCCCAGCAGCAGCCCCTGGAGCAGTGCGTAGCCGACGATCGGCACCGGGTTGGTGATCCCGCGCAGCGAGATGACCAGGACCAGCACGATCGACGCGAGAGCGCTGCCGGCCAGCGCGGCGGGCACCCAGGCCGCCTCCGGCACCACCGCCCAGGAAACCGCCGCCGCCGCGCCGGTGAGCAGCAGCAACCCGACAGTGCGGACCACCACGTCGTCGACGGTCATCGGCTCGACGTCACGGGCGCCGAGCACCCGGGCTTCCAACCGGCCGGTCTCGTCCAGCCGGTTGAGCACCGGGTTGTTGCTGCGCACCGCCGCCTCCTTCGCCGCGTACCCCCAGGGCTTGTGTCAAGCCCCTGGCCGGCCGGGGCTTTGCCACGCCCTCGCAGTCACTCTGCCCCGGGCGGACCGGCGGCGGCGGGTAAACGGCACGGCCCACGAAGACGACGGCGCCCGCCCCCGGGAGCGGGGGCGGGCGCCGGTCAGGGGCACGGACGAGATCAGTCGTCGCCCTGGAAGTAGCTCAGCAGCCGGAGGATCTCGATGTAGAGCCACACGAGGCTGACCAGGATGCCGAAGGCGGCCGTCCAGGAGTAGCGCTGCGGCAGGCCCATCCGGACGCCGTCCTCGATCTCCTTGAAGCTGAGCACGAAGCTCAGCGAGGCGACCACGATGCACACCAGGCTGAACCCGATCGCCAGCGGGCTGCCGTCGCGCAGGCCGGTGTTGACGCCGAACAGCGCCAGCACCAGGTTGATCAGCATGACCGCGAAGAGACCGGTCATCACCGCGATCATGCCCTTGACGAAGACCGGGGTGGCTCGGATGACCTTCGCCCGGTAGAGCATCGCCATCAGGAAGAAGATGCCGAAGCTGGCCGCGGCGGCCTGGAGCACGATGCCGTCGTACGCCGTCTCGAACGCCTTGCTGACCATGCCGACGAAGACGCCCTCGACGACCGCGTACGTGATGACCAGCGCCGGGTTGGCCATCCGGGAGAACGAGATGATCAGGCCGAGCACCAGGCCGACGACCGCCGCGCCGATCCAGGCGGCGCCGACCAGCGCGTCGGGCACGAGCACCCAGGCGGCCGCGGCGGAGACGCCGAGGATGCCGAGCAGGGCGACGGTCTTGACCACCACGTCGTCGACGGTCATGGGCGCCACGGTCGGCGGCGCGACCGGGTAACCGGCCTGGGACGGGTACTGCTGCGGAATGCCGGGCTGTCCGTACGGCCCGGTCGGGGCGTACCCGGCGGAACGCTCCCGCTCGGCCGCCTGGCCGAGCCGGGCGAGCACCGGGTTCGAGGTCTTCACTGTCTGGCCTCCCTCAGGGGGTCGTTTGCACGTGAACGTGCCCTCCAAGAGTAAACGGCCCGACCAACTCCTGGTGATCACGAATGAGAATGCGTTCAGCCCGCCGGTGCCCGGGGCGGGGGTCGAACCCGCACGCCTTTCGGCAGCCGCTTTTAAGGCGGCCGTGTCTGCCGTTCCACCACCCGGGCGGGTGGCACCGGCGCGCCGACACGCACGGTGCAGTGTCACCGTAGCCGGTTCGCGGCGACCCGGCGTACCCCGCCGGGCTGCCCGCATTAGGGTCGATGCCGTGAGCAGCGCAGCCCCCACGGCCCCCGACGCCGCCCCTGAGCAGGCCTTCCGCCTCGCCGATCAGGTCAACCGCCAAGCCTGGGCCGTCCGGCTGCTGACCGCCGTCCGCCGGCACCGGGCGGACCTGCTCGTCGCGCTGATCTGCACGGTGGTGGCCGGTTGGCTCACCCACGGACTGTGGCCGGACCCGGCCGGCCGGATGCTGGCGCTGAACCCCGAGGACCAGACCCTCTACGAGTGGTTCCTCGCGGTCGACGCGCGAGCGCTGCTCGGTGACTTCAGCCTGCTCACCGACCGGCTCAACGCCCCCGACGGGGTCAACCTGATGACCAACACCACTGTCATCGCGCTCGGCATCGTCTTCGCGCCGATCACCCTGCTGCTCGGCGCCCCGGTCACCTTCGCGCTGCTCGCCGCGGCCAACCTGGCCGGCACCGCCGTCGCCTGGTACCTGCTGTTCCACCGGGTGATGCGCGCCCGCCGGCTCGCCGCCGCCCTCGGCGGAGGGCTGTGCGGGTTCGGCCCCGGCATGATCTCGCAGACCAACAGCCATCTGCACATGACCGCCCAGTGGCTGGTGCCGGTGATCGTCTGGCTGGTGCTCCGGCTGCTGCGGGCGTCCGACCAGGCGCCCACCCCGCCCGCCACCAGCGCCGGGCCCAACCGCGCCCTGCCCGCCGGACCGGACCGGCGGCGCATCCTCAGCTCCGCGGTCGGGCTGGCCGCGGCGGTCACCGCGCAGGTCTTCATCGGCGAGGAGGTGCTCTTCCTCGCCGCCGTCACGCTGCTGGTGATGGCGGTCAGCTACGCCGTGGCGGACCGGGACCTGGCCCGCCGGGCGCTGCCCACCTTCGGCGGCGGGCTGGCGGTCGCCGCCGGGCTGGCTCTGCTGGTGCTCGGATATCCGCTGTGGTTCCAGTTCGCCGGGCCGCAGGGCGTCGCCGACGGAATGTTCAGTCCGGCCTACTTCTCCGCCGACCTGAGCAGTTGGTGGACCGTCTCCCCGCTGTCGGTGGCCGGCAGCGACGAGTCCGCCCGGCTGACCACCGGCCCGGCCGAGTACAACACCTTCCTCGGCTGGCCGCTGCTGCTGGTCACCGCCGCCTGTGCGATCTGGATCTGGGCGGGGCGACGCCGGCTGGTGCTCGCCTGCGTGGTCGCGGCGCTGGTGATGGGGGCGCTCTCGCTCGGACCGGAGGTGGTGCTCGGCGGCACCAGGACCGCGCTGCCCGGCCCGTACGCCCTGCTGGCCGGGCTGCCGGTGGTGGACGGCGCGCTGCCGATGCGGTTCGGCCTGGCACTGCTCCCGATCATCGCGACGCTGTTGGTGCTGGCGCTCGACAAGGCCCTGCGGAGCACCGGTCGGGCGCGGCGGCTGGTGCCACTGGCCGTCGTCGCGGCGTTGCTGCCGATCTTCCCGACCCCGCTGCCGACGGCCGAACGGCCCGCCGTGCCGGAATTCGTCACCGGCGGGCACTGGCGGCAGTGCGTCCAGCCCGGCGGGGTGCTGGTCCCGGTACCGCTGCCCACGCCCAAGGAACCATGGCCGATGCGCTGGGCAGCCGCCGCCGACGCGGGCTTCGGCCTGCCCGAGGGGTTCTTCATCGGCCCGTACGGGCGCGGCGGGACCGCGGCGATGGGCACCTTCAAGCAGCCCACCTCAGCCCTGCTGGCCGACGTCGCGCGGCGCGGCGACCAGCCGGCCATCGGCGACGAGCAGCGCCGGCAGGCCGCCCGGGACGCGGACTTCTGGGGTGCCTCCTGTGTGGCACTGGCGGACGACGCCCCACACGTGGAGAGCCTGCGCGCGACCCTGGAGCAGCTCTACGGCCCGGCCACCCGGATCGCCGACGCCTGGACCTGGCGGGTCTGAGCCACCAGCGCCCCCGCGACGTGCGCGG